>JANXXL010000106.1 GCA_025350625.1 Bryobacterales bacterium
GCTCATGAAACTGTTTCCGCAGCCGAGGGGGGAATAGCGTGGAAGGCGGCGAGCTTGCGCCGGACTACGCGCACGGCGTGCAGAAACGAGAGTTGGTCGGGATCGGTATCCGCTTGGAGGGCGGCCTCGTGCATCAAGCCGCGAACGGCAAAGTGCGCCATCATCAAGCCGTAGAACTCTTGCCGGACCAAGTTTGGGGTCTTGCTGCGCAGGACGATCTTGGCGCCGCGCAAGTGAGTCTTCAGTTCGTCCAAGGCAGTTTCGATCTCCCAGCGCTGGTGATAGAGAGCGGCGAGTTCGGCCGCCGGCGCAAGCGCGGGATCGAGCAGGCTGGTCAACAGACGATAGATCGGCTCGGCATCGGCCACCCCTTGCAGCCGATACTCGATGACGCGCACGAGCACGCCGTTGCGCTGCTGCCGACGCTCGCTCGTGCTGGGGTAGATACGGCTCAAATAGGAGCCATCGGCCAGCGGCTGTTGGCGCGGCAAGCGGGCGTTAGTCTTGATCCGCCACAGCAGATCGGCCCCCGTGCTCCGGGCCTGTACCCACAACGGGAAGCCGAAGAAATTCCGATCGGCCAAACACAGCATCCCCTGGCGCAAGGCGCCCAGCACGGTCTTGGCCAAGGTGACCTCGCCGGTCGCATACGGCCCCAGCTGGGTGCCAAACAGCACCTGGGTGCCATTCTCGACCAGCGCCACGAAACGCAGTTGCGGAAAGGCGCTCGTTCCGCGGCTCGCGCCCGGGCGACCGAAGGCCGCCTCATTGGCGGTCTCATCGGCAACTTCCAAGGTGCTGCCGTCCACGCTGACCAAGCGCAGGCCGTGATACCAGGCCCCTTTGGTGGCGGCCACCGCAATCGGTTTCACCACCTCGCCGTGCAACTGCTGCAGCACCTCCCACCCCAGGCGCGTGCGCGCCTGCGAGATGCCCGCGTTGCTGGCTACTTTGAGCGTCACCGCCGGGTCGAGCAGCCACTGCACGCCTTCGAGCAGACAACGCAGCACCTCGCGGTAGGACGACTGCATGTACAGCGTCAAGGCAATGGCGTAGTAGACCACCACATGGGCTGGCAAGTCTCGCTCGCGCTGACTGGCTTTGCCGGTCGCCGCGAGCACCGCACGTACGCGCTGCAACGGAAAGGTCTTGGTGATTACACCGAGGCTGATGTAGTCGGTGATCCGGCTACCCTCGGGCAGTGCCGCAAGCGTGCGCGCCATCGCCGTTTCTCCTGCCGTGGAAAGCATGAGCATAGCGCGGTCAGGTACTTAAGTGAAGAGTATTTTGGTTAGCCGACGCAACGCAGGAAACTGCGAACTGGCAGAGTACCAAGGCGCGAAAGAAGTTGCTCAGCAGGTAGTCGTAGCGATTCGAGCTGGTTGTCACGGGCAACCAATACGGCAACAGTAAGCGGCAACGCGCTCAAGTTCTGTTGGTACTGAAGATTCTGATCGGCGGTGACAAAGATGTCGAAGTGGGCGGCGGCCAGTTGAAGCAATTCGTCGTTCTTTACGCCGGACCATCCCGCATCAGCAACGGTGACAACCTCGTGCCCGGCGAAGACACTGCGAAGCCGGCGAGGAAGAGACTCGTCAAGCAGAATGCGCATGCGGTGTTACCGCTTCGCGCGCTTGCTCCAAAACGGCAACCGCAACTTCCCGCTCGACACTCGGAAAATCATCCAGAAACTGATTGAGGGCTTCGCCAGCCTCAAGATAGTCGAATAGGTTCTTCACCGGCACCCGCGTGCCAGCAAAAACGGGTACGCCACCCTGGATTTGAGGATCAACGATGATTAAGCTGCGGCCCATGCCGCAATGATACGCTGGCTGCGGCCCGCGGTGGCTAACGTTGGAAGTAAGCGGCGCGCACCGACGCGCCAGGTGGTAAGCAAATGCACAGGTGTGCCCCGCCGGTGCGCGTCCGCTTGACTGACGTGTTAGGCCGCGCGCCACTTGTGTTCTGGCTCTTGATGATCATCGTACAGTCCCGAGGTTGCCGTGGGCGGTGAGGTCGACGCAGAGACGGATCGATCGTGGAACGCCAGGCTTTCGCGTGATAAAGCCGCGCCGCTCAAGCATTTGCATCATTTGGTTGACGCTCGGCGCAGAGACAAGAAATCGTCGCTCAATGTCCGATTCGGCAGGTGCTCGGCCAAAGCGCTGCATGTACTTGAAGATGAACGCGAGGTATTCGAGCTGGCGCTTCGTGGGAGATTGTGATCCATTGTGTGCCACTGACGCGCTTGCCCTCTCGATTCGAGCGAGGAGTTCGTCACTGCCCCCGTCAACAATGAGACCCGTGCCGTCCGAGAAGTTGATGCTTATTTGCCGTTTACCAGTGACCACAACTTGCGACACCAGTCGGTCCTTGAGGTGACGTGAAAGGAATTCGGAGCTGAGATGGTTTGGATGCATGATGTTTTCGACCCGACGATTGCTTACCCTGCGGCCCAACGTAGAGGTAACCGGCCTGCGCGGCTTCTTGCGCAGGTCCGGTTGACCGCCGAGTTATGCCTTCGCCATTGCCGCCAGGTGTTGTTGAAGATTGGATATTCCACTGTTCATTTCCTTGAAAAGCCTTGTGTACTCTCCGCATATTTTCTGCTTTACCTCAATGGTTTCGCCAGAAAATGAAGTGGAAATGTTCTCTGCCCATTTCGCCCCAAAGGGTTCCGCGAGGGACACAAATTTCTTGTGCGCTTCGACCAAGCCTGGAAAGTACATGTGTATCACCATATCCAGCTTGATCAGTGGCGGGATACCGGAGTATTCCTTGGGAGTGTGCGGCGTATTGAAATGGACCTTCGAAATCATTTGGCCAAGTATGCCTTGGTAATCGATCCGTATTTCTATCAGTGTTTCATACAGCCTTTCAAGGCGATCTCGTTTTCTGCTTTCCCTCTCTGCGCTCTCCCTATTCTTGTTGGTAAGCTGCAAATTGAATAGACCTCCGACGAAACCAATAGTCGCCCCAAGCAGCGTGCCAACTACAGGAAGCCATTAGGATATTGCACTTGGACTAGGGCATTCAGCCATGAGTGCTCCTAGAGGCATAACGTTTGACATGAGGGGCAGCTGGAGGGCGTAGCCCGGATGCTGTCCCCTCGATGGAAGGGTTAGGCGGCTTGCTTGGCACGAATACGATTGCCTTTCGCATTGTGCTCTAGATCGCATAGCCCAAGTGCTTCCATGAGCGGAGGCACATACACACCGAAGCGCCCGCGAAGACCTTTCTTCAGACCGTACCAGCCGCCAACTGGATTACTGGTCGATCGACCCCAGGCTTCGACCGTTCCCTCTTTCGCGGGCTTCTGCTCGTCGGCCCCTCCCAGCTCGACCCATCCGTCTGCATTCTTCAGCATCTTGTGCAGATCCTCGATGCAGCGGGCGTCATAGAAAAGGATGGTCTTTCCAACCGTGCAAGCAAGAACTTTCTTCCCGTCCCTTTCCTCTACATGCATCGTGTATTCGGACGTACCGGGAGGAGTCTTGAGTTGCCACGGATTGTCTTTGGTGCGATTCAGAGTAGCCATACGATTCCTCGTTGATGGATCGACGGTAAAGCCGCCTAACGTTTGAGTTGAGCCGCGCATAACGGCGTGCCGCGGAAGCGCCCGAAGCGAGCAAACGCGGCCCGCCATTGTGTGTCCGCTCGAACGACTGGTTAGGCTGGATGTGTGGCTGCAAGATACCAACTCCATGCCACGACTCCAGACCTCCGTGCTTTGGTTAGGAAGGTTTGACAGCCGTAAACTTGACGCTCTCCACTTTGCCTCGGACCTGATCCAGGTCTTTGCCTGGCGGAGC
>JANXXL010000111.1 GCA_025350625.1 Bryobacterales bacterium
ACCGCTACATCTACTATCACTGTACAAGCTATAAGGGGAAATGCCCGGAACCCTACACGCGCGAAGAGGTCATCCATGATGAGTTCACCGCGATTCTGCGGGGCTTGATCGTCGAGGAACCGATCCTGAAATGGATCGCCCAAGAACTGGATAGCTCGACGCATCATGAAGAACGGGTCCGCCAACAGACGATCAAGTCATGGCAGGACGAAAGTGACCGGTTACAAAGCCGTCTTGACGCGATGTATGACGACAAGCTGGACGGTCGAATCACGGGGGAGCAATACGACCGCAAGGCCAAGGACATGCGCTCGCGACAGGAAACGCTCCGTACGAAGATTAAGGAGCACCAGTCCCAAACCGCCGATCTGCGGGCGGGGCTGAACATGGTGCGGCTTACCAGTGTGGCTTGCAGGGAGTTTCAACGCCAAAGTGCACGGGAAAAGCAGAAGCTATTGGTGCTGATTGTGAAGGCTGCGGCCTGGAAGGATGGGCACCTGGATGTGACCCTTCAGGAACCATTCCGAACTTTGCTACTCTCGAACTCCGCAACACCAACAAAGGACGGAGCGAAAGGGCGGTCGGAGACGAAAATTGAGGATTGGCTGGGAGGCAGGGATTCGAACCCCGATACGCGGCTCCAGAGGCCGCAGTCTTACCGTTAGACGACCTCCCAACTTGATCCAGTTTATCAGACGCGCCGGGACCCAAAATAGACCGAATTCTATTCGGCGACAACTGGATTTCGCAGTTCTCCTATGCCTTGGATACGAATGATCACTTCATCGCCATCTCGCAGATAGCGGGGCGGCTTGCGCGCGAAGCCTACACCGGCCGGTGTTCCCGTCGCGACCACATCGCCGGGTTCAAGGGTAACCACTGAGGAAATAAATTCTATCAGCGCCGGGATTCCAAAAACCAGCTCCCGGGTATTCGAACGTTGCAGAATTTCGCCGCCGATTTCGAGAGTGAGATCGAGCGAGTGCGGGTCGGCAATTTCGTCGCGGGTGACGATCCACGGGCCCATGGGCGCGAAGGTGTCGAAGGTCTTGCCCATCAGCCATTGGGAGGTCGCCATCTGATAATCGCGCGCGCTCACGTCATTAACGATGGTGTAGCCAAACACATGATCGAGCGCGCGCGCAGCCGGGATATGCCGGCCGCCAAGCCCGATGACGAATGCGAATTCGGCTTCATAATCGGGGCGCTTCGAAATCTGCGGAAGCACGATGGGCGCGCCGGGGCCAATCACTACATTCGAGAACTTACTGAAGATGGTAGGAACGGATGGAATTTCCAAACCGGCTTCGCGGGCATGATCGCGATAGTTCAATCCCACGCAGATGAACTTTGGCGGTCGCGGAATCGGCGCGAGCAAACGGACTGCGGCCAGTTCGTATGACGGGCCTGCGCTATCCGGCGGCCGGCCTGCGGCGATCACGGAAAGCATATCCCGGCCCAAGCCGATAACTTGCTTGCCGGAAACGATGCCTGCCTGCGGTATTGCCCCCTCGCTCTTGCCGGCAGGCTGAAATGTCACCAGGCGCATGAGGTCCAGTGTGGCATACCCGCGTGTGAGAATGGATAATTCATGTCACGTATTCAGCGCGCTCTCATCAGCGTGACCGATAAGACCGGCGTAGTGGAATTTGCCCGCGCACTTTCGAGCTTGGGCGTCGAAGTGCTTTCCACTGGCGGAACCCACCGCGTCCTCAAAGAGGCCGGCATCGCTCCCCTCCGCGAGGTAGCCGAGGTTACCGGGTTTCCCGAAATGCTGGATGGCCGCGTGAAAACCATCCATCCTCGTATTGCGGCCGGAATTCTGGCGATCCGGTCTCAACCGGATCACATGCAGTCGCTCCGGGAGCACGGGATTCCGCCCATCGACTTAGTTTGCGTGAACCTCTACGACTTCGAGAAAGTGGCTGCCAAAAAGGACGCAACGCTGGAGGAACTGATCGAAAATATCGACATCGGCGGACCCACCATGATCCGCGCCGCGGCTAAAAATTGGCAGGACGTGGCCATTCTAACGTCCGCCGCCGACTACCCGGCAATTGTCGAGGAATTGCAGACTAGTGGAGGCTTGCTTTCTTCAGACACTCACTGGCGGCTCGCGAAGAAGGCCTTCGCCACCACCGCGGCGTACGATCGTGCGGTGAGCGCGCGCCTTTCGGAATTACCGCCCACGGGCGAAGCGTTGCCCGCCATTCTCGATATTCGAACTCCGCGCAGATTAACGCTGCGCTACGGGGAAAATCCGCACCAGTCGGCAGCGCTCTATGCCGGCGGCCACACGGGAATCGCCGGGGCGGAACAGTTGCATGGCAAAGACCTTTCTTACAACAATCTGGTAGATCTCGACGCCGCCTGGCAGTTAATCGCCGAGTTTGCAGCGCCGGCGTCGGCCATTATCAAACACACCAATCCCTGCGGTTGCGCCGAAGGCATGACGCTAGCCGAAAGCTACCGGCGAGCATTTGAAGCAGACCCGGTGTCCGCGTTTGGGGGCGTGCTGGCGTTCAATCGCACCGTCGATGGCGAAACGGCGAGCGAAATCTCCAAGACGTTCATTGAAGCCATCGCCGCGCCGCACTACAGCGAAGACGCACTGCGGATTCTGAGGGAAAAGAAAAACCTGCGACTGTTGAGGGTCACCGCCGCCCCCCCGGAAACGGTAGTGAAATCGATTAGCGGCGGGTTCCTCGCGCAGACACCGGACGAACATTTCTTGTCGCGCTCGGACCTGCGCGTGGCGACCAAACGCGCACCGGCCGATAGCGAGTGGGTGGTGCTCGAATTTGCCTGGAAAGTAGCCAAGCACGTGAAAAGCAACGCCATCGTATACGCCCGCGTGACGGAAGGTATGGGCCAGGCTATCAGCGCGGGCGCGGGACAAATGAGCCGCGTTGACTCCGTAAAATTCGGCGCGTTGAAAGCGGTGCTGCCCCTAGCGGGATCGGTGGTGGCCTCCGATGCTTTCTTCCCGTTTGCCGATGGAGTGGAGGAAGCGGCACGGCACGGAGTAACGGCGGTGATCCAGCCCGGCGGCTCGGTTCGCGATGACGAAGTGATCGCGGCGGCGGATCGTTTAGGGCTGGCGATGGTTTTTACCGGAGTGCGCCATTTCCGGCATTAAGGCTCGCTGAAGAGCTTGAGCTTGTTATCCACCGCAGTGACGCCTTTCACTTTCTTGGCGAGACGGGCGGCCTTTTCGCGGGCCTTTTCATCATGCACGCGCCCCTGCAGTGTAATCGCGCCGTTCTTGACCACGACTGCGAAGCCGGCCCCTTTGACATCGGCGTCGTCGGCCAGCTTGCGGCGAACCGCATCGTAAATCCGATCGTCGGTGGGCGTTCCCTGCGCCAGAACCAGCATCGGCGCAATCAGGCAGAGAATCATGAGCAAGCAGACCAGACGCATAGGATACCTTTCCAATTCTACAGAAAACCGTGAATCCCTTTAGCGCCAGTCGACCGCCGCCAGAAATTCGGGATCCTGGCGCCAGCCCGAGCGCACCTTGACAAAGGTCTGGAGGAAGATCTTCCGATCGAATAAATGTTCCAGCTCCTTGCGCGCCAGCGTGCCGATCTTCTTGAGCGCCGCGCCGCCCGCGCCGATCAGGATGGCCTTCTGCCCCGGCCTTTCGACATAGATCGTGGCAGCGATGCGCAGAAGTTTGGGGGTGTCCTCCCAGCTATCGATCACGACTGCGACGGCATGCGGCACTTCCTGCTGGGTATGATGCAGAACCTTTTCGCGCAGCACTTCGGAGGCGAGGAATCGCTGCGGCTGGTCGGTTAGATAGTCGTCGGGATACTGCGACGCTCCCGTGGGAAGGCGCTCAATGATTTCCCGCCGCAACACGTCTAAACCGTCGCCGGTCTTCGCGGAAATCGGGATGTAGGCCGCGAAGTCATGGAGCGTGCGATATTTCTCGATAACATTCAGAACCTTGGGCTTCTCCGTCAGCCAATCCATCTTGTTCATAACGGCAATCACCGGCGCCGCGGTCTTCTTGGCCAGATCGACTGCCTGCAAGTCTTCATCGGTGAATTTCGCCAGCGCATCAATCACGAACAACACCACGTCTGGCCCGCCCGCCGCTGCACGCACCGTATCCATCATCCGCTTGTTGAGCAGTGTATTGGACTTGTGGATGCCGGGCGTATCGACGAACACAATCTGGGCCTCGGGAAGCGTGAGCACGCCCTGAATGGAAGTGCGCGTGGTCTGCGGTTTAGCCGCGACAATCGCCAGCTTGGCGCCCAGCAGCGCGTTCAGCAGCGTGGATTTGCCGGCGTTCGGGCGGCCGAGAATAGTGACAAACCCCGCCCGATGTTTAGTTTTTTTCATTGCCTGCGACAGCCCTCGCGACGCGGACTTGATCCACGCGCACCTGATTTGCCGACAGAACCTGAATGGAAATGCCATCCCGCTCGGTGGTCTCGCCCGCCGCCGGAACATGCCCCAGCCATTCGGTGACCAAGCCGCCTACTGTGGTCGATTCAGTGCCTTCGGGAGGATGGAAATCCAGCAAACCTTGTAAGCGGCCAATATCGAAGCTGCCGGAGACCACGTAGCTGCCGTCCGGGTCGGCGCTGAAATCGCGCTCGGGCTCATGCTCGTCGTGGATTTCGCCCACGATTTCCTCCACCATATCCTCCATCGTGATAATGCCGGCGGTCGCGCCGTATTCATCCACCACTACAGCGATGTGCGCGCCTTCTTCCTGCATTTCGCGCAATAGATCGTTCACCGGTTTAGTCTCCGGAACAGCGCGGATCGGGCGCGCGATGTCGCGCACTGTGCGTTGCGCGCGCTCTTCGTCGCTCAGTTCAAACATGTCGCGAACATGCACGAAACCGGTGATCTGATCGATATTTTCTTCGTAGACCGGGATGCGGGAATACTGCTCGTGGATCACCAGTTCGCGCAATTCCTCTAGCGAAGCCTTCTGTCGGATGGCGACAATGCGCGGGCGCGGAGTCATTACCTCGCGCACCGTGGTATCGCCAAAGGCCACCACGGATTGGATCAGTGCGCGGTCGCCCTTCTCGATGATGCCTTCCTCTTCACCGGCGGCGATTAGCGCCTCAATGTGTTCCTCGGGAGTGGGGGCTTCATCGGCTTGCGGGTGATCGCCCAGATCGAACACCGATTGCAGAAAGCTGAGCGCCCAGGTCAGCGGCCGGATGATCAGCGCCATGAAGCGGAATAAGGGAACCAAGGGCAGCAACCCGCGTCCCGTGCTCTTGCGATAAATAATCTGCGGAATCACGTAGGTGCCGAATATAGCGAAGAATGCCACCAGCAGAATCGCCACGATCAGCGCTTGCCAGTCCCTGGCGTTTTGCATGGTGACGGCCACCGCGAAACACCCCAGCACGGCCAAGCCGATATGTTTGATCAACGAAAAGGCCAGTGCGCCCAGCTCCGTTTCGATCCCGATCTTGGCTTCGAGCGTAGTTTTGAAGAATTCGAGCGACGGCAACTCGCGCGCCCGGATGCGCAACGATTCCAGATAGAGGACCTGGATGGTGGTGGCGAGGACCACGCAAAGAGCGACCATCGCGCCCAGCAACAGGAGCAGCAGAGTCATCGGAGCGCCTTCACCGGTTTCGGTTGGGTTCGTTCGATCAGCCCGCCAGGTAAGCCCAGGCGCTTGCGCCAACGCAATTCCGCGCGCGCCATTTCTCCGGAATCGGTCTCATGATCCATGCCTGCCAGGTGTAGCGCACCGTGTAGCATCAGAACCCGCAGCTCGTCGGCGAGCGTGTGGCCGCGCTCGGCAGCCTGGGCACGGGCGCGATCGATGGAGATGGCAATGTCGCCGGCCTGCCCGTTCCCCGCCGCCGGGAACGACAACACATCGGTCGAATGGTTCTTACCGCGATACTGGCGGTTCAGCCGGCGGATTTCGGCGTCATCCGCGATCAGGCAGGCGATGGTCCTGCCGCGCGCCACGCGCCGAGTGAGGTCGCCCAGGAAGTCGCGCAGCTCTTCCCGGCGCACCCTGCGGGACGTATGAAAAAGTAACGGTATGTCGTCGGGAGACATGGGGAGCGGCCTCAGTCCGCCGGTTCGGGAACTGCCACCGGCTCCGCGGCAGCCTCAGCGGGCGCCGCGTCCGCCAGTTTGAGCGACAACTGCCGGTTGATGCCAAGGACCTCGTTATAACGCTCGTAGGCCTTGACGATTTTCTGCACCAGGTTGTGCCGCACCACATCGCGGTCGTCGAACTGCACGAAGCTGATGCCTTCGACGTTGCGCAGGACGTCGACTACCTCCACCAGGCCGCTGCGCATCTGCGGCGGCAGATCGATTTGAGTCACGTCGCCGGTGACCACCATCTTCGAATTGAATCCCTGGCGCGTCAGAATCATCTTCATCTGCTCGGGCGAGGTGTTCTGCGCTTCGTCCATGATGATGAAGCTGTCACTGAGCGTGCGGCCGCGCATAAACGCCAGTGGCGCAATTTCGATGGTATTGCGCTCCAGCAGCTTTTCGACCTTTTCCGCCTCGATCATGTCATAGAGCGCATCGTAAAGCGGCCGGAGGAACGGGTCTACTTTTTCCTGCAGCGTGCCGGGCAGGAAACCAAGACGCTCTCCGGCCTCGACTGCGGGGCGCGTCAATACAATGCGGCTGACGCGCTTCGAGAGCAGCGCGGAGACCGCCATGGCTACCGCGAGGTACGTTTTGCCGGTGCCCGCCGGGCCAATCCCGAAGACCAGATCGTGACGTTCGATGGCGTCGAAGTAACGGCGCTGGTTCATGGTCTTCGGCGTGATGATTTTCTTGCCGAAGCTCCGTTGTTTTCCGCTCTCCACCAGCCGGCGGAGGCTGGCGTCGGGGTCGGCCGTAACTACCCTCAGAAAACTATTGAGATCGCCGTTGTTGAATACGTGGCCATCGCGCGTCAGCGCCACATAATCGTCCAAAATGCCGGCGGCGCGGGTCACGTCGGCGTCCTCACCTTCAATTTCGAGCGAGTCGTTGAGCAGGCGCGTCCGCACGTTCAGACCGGATTCGATCAGGCGGATATTCTCATCGCGGGTCCCGAACAAGGACTCAATACCGCGGCTGATTTGAACACTTGCCTTCATTCGAGGGGAGTGGAGCGGTAGGGCGAGAAACCGGACATCCGCGGGCGCGGAGGCTGCAAGGACATCTGTCACCAGCATAGCAGAAAACACGCCGTAAAACCCCTGAAAGGATGCGCCCCGCCGAAGCCCTGTGCTATTCTGAAGAACGCCGATCTGGCAATGCGGGGACGTAGTTCAGTTGGCTAGAACGCCGGCCTGTCACGTCGGAGGTCGCGGGTTCGAACCCCGTCGTCCCCGCCATCCATTCTTTGATAACCCTGCTGGATCGCACGCTGCGGCTTCGCTAATGATACGGTATGCTAGTGGATGGTTGAACTCTGCAGGGCCCCCTCGCGTGTTTTGCAAAAGCCTAAGTGCAAGATGAAACCACTGCTACGATTTGAAACTCCGGGCTTTTTGGGCCTTATCCCCGGAGGCCCGGGCGAAGAGGCTCTCAGGCAATGAGAAGGACAAGTTCCCTGTCAGTGTTATGCTTGCAACGATGATCCGAGAACGTCACGAATACGAGACGCTTTCGAAAGCACCGATCACCGAAGCCTTGATTGACATCCACGTTCAGTTGGCTCCAGACACTACCATTGAGGAGCTTAGGGCGTTCTACGACGCTGAGATGAAGGCCCAGTTCCCTAAAATGGATGAACGTATGCTTTCAACTGGTCAGATTAAACTGACGCTCGCTCAGCCTCCTGAAATGAAGGTAGCGGCGCCCCGGCCCGATGGTCTGCTGATGAAATCCGAGGAAGACGCCATCCTTGTTCAGGTTCGGCTTGACGGCTTCACGGTGAATAAGTTCCAGCCATATCTGACATGGGAAGACCTGAAGGGCCGTACTCAAAAACTGTGGCGGAAGTATTGCCAAGTTGCACACCCGGTTAAAGTAACGAGAATTGCGGTCAGATACACCAACCGGATAGAACTCCAACCCGGTCGTGACTTCAAGGATTTTATCTTGACTGTTCCTGAAATAGCGCCAGGTATCCCGCAGAGTTTGCCTGAGTTTGGCATGCGATTAGTAATTCCGGACGAATCGGGTTGCATGGCGATAGTCACGTTGTCCTCGATGCATCCAAACAGCAATGCTGAAATCTTTCCCGTGATCTTCGATATTGATGCATTCCGGTTTGTGGATCTGGCCGCCACAGAAGAAGACGAGATGTGGTCGCTGCTCGACGAGCTGAGAGACTATAAGAATTTGATTTTTTTCAAATCGATAAATCCAGAATTGTTGGAGAAGTATAAATGAGTGTCGCCGCCCAAGCAGTAATGGCAACGTACCTAGAGCCCGTACAATCCTATCTGGGAAAGACGCGGACAGGCCAAGACACTGTCGGAAAAGATACCCTCAGCGCTTCGAAGCCTATTGTGCCGGAAGACTCGCCGACCTCCCTCGAAACGTCGTCGGTCCTGAAGGCCTATAGCGGGCTCGCCAGTCGATTTAAGGAGTTATCAAAGCTAGCCGAAGCGGATGAATTCGGGCCAATGAGGCCGTCAAATTCGAACATAGCGCGCTCGCTTGCATTATTTTTCCCGTTTGCCCAAAGAGGATCCGAATTTCCTGAACCATTAGATCTAGGAGTGGATCACGATGGAGCTATTCGGCTTGTGTGGGAAAATGGAACACGTTTTCTTGAATTAATCGTTCCACGCGAGAACCATGAGGCTCCTTATCTCTACCATTCGGACGCTGATCGGTATGGTTTGGAGCGCAATCTTTCGAACAAAACTCTTCGCGATCGCTTTGCCTGGCTCAGCGGCCGCGGCTAGCTTGTCCCCGCAGATTGTTCCGTCCGATTCTGCCTTGCGGCGATTTCGTTCCCAGGATGTCTATTCCGATGGACGCATCAAGAAGGCTGCATTTATGCCAAGGGGCAATGGAAAGGATGCGGCGGGTCTCTCTGTTTCAATCGTCGATGGCGATTACACCGAACTTCATCGCGAAAAGTTTGAACAACCTGGCAAAGTTACAGCCGCGCTCATGGTTTCGGCGGTGCTCAATCTTGGCCTGGACGTTGTCGCTGCTCCAGTGCCGGATGACCCTAGACACGCGTTGATAACTGGCATCCCGGATAGTACGTTGGGCGATGCCCAAAAATTAGAAGCTGAACGATACGCGGAGCAGCTCGCTAAGTGCGCCGCGGTGTATCGCTTTCCGTGACGAAATCCGTGGCCGCTCGGGCCCTCCGTGCTAACCCCCCGGTAATACACGATCCTTTAGAAGCCAAAGCGCATGACAGGGTGAACGTAGAATCATCCACTTAGCATCAGCTACCCCGTATCGCGACTCGATTGGAGGCGGGAAAAAACGTCGTTGTACATTGTTCCCACGGCATTGGTCGATCCAGCGTGATCGCAGCCGGGGTGCGCATGACCTCGGGGCAATTCCGGCAGAGGCGGTCAGATTGTCAGTGATGATGCTCGGGCCCCTCAGTCAGCTTTTGAATCGTAATCACAGTCAGCGTATCCTTCGGCCACGATGTGCCGTCGGCCGCACTCCGCCACACCAGACCTTCGCTCACCGCCTGCGCTTGATTTAAAAACGTGGCCTTCACTTCGTAATCCTTAAACCGCCAATAATATTTACTCTGCAAAGGAAATAGTTCAGGTTTATCGGGGTCCGTACCAGGGGGCAACTCCTCAGTCTCTATCTTGCTGGGAGCACCCAGTTTCTTCAGAACAGTTGCCTTGCCGTCAGTGAGTTTTACCCCGTTAATAATCGTGCCTGCGTACGGAAGGAAGCCTCTATAGGCGGTGTCTTTATTGAGAGTGATCGAAAACAACCTGTCGTGGGCAAACTCTCCCACGATTCCACGAGAATAGTACGATTCGAGCGTTACCATTTCGCCCTTCTGCCAACCTTCGGTGGGCGGACCTAACACCTTTCTTACATCGCTCGCCGAGGAATCCAGCTTGACGGGAAGTCCGTACTCTGACTCAGCGGCGCGCAGGCAGGGCGCCAGGAGCGCCGCCAAGAGTGTTGCTGCCAGTCCCTTATTGCACCACAGGCTTTTTCCCATAATCAGAGCAATCATAGCTCATTGTGCCGGACCGCGAGTCGGCCAGTCATGGGACGCACGTAATGGGCCATTATGGTGCTATTTGCAGTACCAATGACCCTATCTTTAGATACGGTCAAGCCGTATACTAACCCTACCGTGAAATTCTTGGTCTTGCAAAAAGGAGAAACGACACTCTGATGCGGAATGTTTCGCTGCGCTTCTGGAATGAGGTCGAAGGGCAAGACCTCACTGAATACTCACTTTTGCTGGCATTTGTGGTGTTGGCCTCGGTAGGCATTTTCTATGTGAACGCCGGTTCGTTGGCGGTCATCTGGAGAACTTCCGACTATATTGTCAACCAAGCCGCTTCCCAATCTCACGCCTCATGAGCTCCGCATTTGACAGGAAGGGCCGGGGATCCAGCTACAGCATCGTCAAGACCGCCCAGCCCCGGCGGGGCGATGCCCTGCCTTTTGGGACCTGCCGGCGTTGCGGCTTCATCGCGGACCATTCTACCCCCGAAGATTGTATTGCCACTTTGCGGGATCACATCGCGATGCTTTCGCCCAAGGATGTTTGGAGGATTCGAAGGCAAAGGCCCGGTCCCCAAGCCCGCCGGTCCTCTGGCGACGAACTTTCCGCAGGCGACATTTAGGGCTCCCCGAAACCGATGTTCGCCGGGGGCTTGGTCTAGCCAAATGGGTGTATACTTCCAGGGGCCAGAAATGCTAAAACCTATATCTGGTAACATGATCGGCGAGGGAGATACCCATGAATCCAAAAAAACCGAATAGAAGAGGATTCCTAAAAGGTGGCGCGGCGGTGGCCGGTTTGGCCGCAGGGGCAGTCCAATCCGCCAAGGGCCAGGCGCCCGCAGTTGCAACCATCAACAGAAAAAGCACTAAAGAAGAGATCGCTTATGGCGACCGCTCCCGTTTCGTGACCTCACTGCGCGAGCCCGCGGAAGGAAGACCTTCGCCCGACGCGTTTGGCCTTACGTTCCACGTAGTGACTCCGATTGGCGAATCGGTAGGCAGCATCACGCCCTCAGCGCTCCATTACGTCGCCGCCCACCGCGGCTTCTACGTTCCCGACATCGATCCCAAAGAGCATCGCCTGATGATCCACGGGATGGTCGACCGTCCGTTTACCTTCACCATGGACGACCTGAAGCGCATGCCGTCGGTAACCCGGGTTCATTTTGTCGAGTGCATTGGAAACCGTTCCAAACCCGGGCACAAGACCGTCGCGCAAACGCACGGCATGACCAGCAACAGTGAATGGACCGGGGTGCTCCTTTCTACGTTGCTCAAGGAATGCGGCGTGCAAAGCGGCGCCTCGTGGATGGTTGCCGAAGGCGCGGAAGAAATTAAGGGTGCCTCCAGCATTCCGCTATCGAAGGGCATGGACGACTGTCTGGTGGCGTACGCCCAAAATGGCGAGCCGGTGCGTCCGCAACAGGGTTTCCCGCTGCGCCTGGTGGTTCCCGGTTTCGAAGGAATTTATCAGACCAAGTATCTGCGCCGAGTCAAAGTCGTGGATCGCTACTACATGACTTATAACGATTACGGGCATCTCCAAAAAGACCCGAAAGTAGTCTCGTTGACGGAACAGATCGGCCCGAAATCGGTCATCACCTTCCCCGCCGCGGGACAGAAGCTCGCGGGCGGCCCGGGGTATTACGAGATCAGCGGCTTGGCTTGGTCCGGTGGCGGCGCCATCAAGAGGGTGGAAGTATCCACCGACGGCGGCAAGAGTTGGAAAGACGCCGAATTCCGCACGCCGCAATATCGCATGGCGCACACCCGGTTTGCCCTGCCGTGGACTTGGGACGGAAAAGAGTGCGAGCTCCTATCCCGCTGCACCGACGAATTGGGCACGGTCCAACCGTCACGAGAGCAGATCGCCAAATTCTGGAATGAGCCGTTCACTCCGCAATACCGCGTAAAGGGCGCCGACAACAGCATTCAACCGTGGAAGATCGCGAGCGACGGGAGCGTTCACAATGGGTTCAGCAATGCCTAGAAATCTCCTGCTTGCCATGACCCTGGGGGTCTGCCAATTTGGCTGGGCGCAGTCACCCACTTATAAGTTGGGGAAAACGCCGACCGCGGATGAAATCCGTGCCTGGGATATCGCCATCAGTCCTACCGGCAAGGAGCTCCCGCCTGGAAAAGGAACCGCCAAGGAAGGCGCCCAGCTTTATGTGCGCAAGGGATGCGCCGGATGTCACGGGCCGACCGGGGCCGGGGGCCGGGCTCCGGTTTTGATCGTAGCCAAAGGTGCGCCTACCAAGTCCGGCGGGGAAATGGCCGGGATGGATATGGGAATCCAGCCGCCCGGATTAATGGCGGTCAGCATGCCGTACCCGACGGTGATGTGGGATTATATCAGCCGCGGCATGCCTCTCGGCAAAGAGGGTTCGCTGACGCCCGATGAAGTCTACTCTCTGACTGCGTTTCTTCTCTATAAGAACGACGTTATCCATAGCGAGGACGAGGTGTTGGACAATCAGAGTCTGCCGAAACTCAAAGTGCCCGGCAGTGAAGGCGTCAAGCCCCCGCCCGGATGGAAGCCGAAGGAACCCAGGCTTGCTCATTACCCCGAATAACCAGCAGCAGGCGACGTCCCCACTGGAGAGATCGGTCTTCAAATGATTCTCTCAGTGGGGGCGCGACTTATCTGCTATCCGCCCCGAACTCCGTCTCCTAATCGGCCCCATAAACACAATCTATAACTGCCGCCTTGCCGCCGCTGGATCTTTTCGTCGACAATGTAGAATCAGGCCCGAACGTCAAATCCAATCGTAAAGCGTCCCCGAGGAGAAGAATGACCAACGAACTGCACGATTTCCTGCGCCTCTCTTATGGAGAGCTAGAAGAACTGAACCTGCATGCCAAGGAACAGCGGCTTAACCGCGTTCCGATGGATAAGATCCGCGAAGAGCGTCTCAAGTACCTCACCGACGAGAAGCGGATCAAGGCTGTCACCGTAATGTTCAGCGACCTCGAAGGCCGCCTGCACATGCTCGATTACGACAAGAAGTTTCTGCTCAAGAGCTGGGATAATTTGACGTTTGACGGCTCCTCCATTCGCGGATTCACCGCGCAGCGCGAGAGCGATCTCCGCCTGGGCATCGACTGGTCGGCCTTCTACTGGGGACCCTCGGATTATTTCGGCGAAGGCAAGGTGCTGGTTTTCGGCGACGTGATCGATAAGGACGGCAGCCCCTACGCCGCCGATATCCGCGGCATCCTTAAGTCTTACGCGGACGCTCAGCATAAAAAGAACGGCTACACACTTAATGCCGCCAACGAAATCGAAGGCTTTCTGTTTGCCGGCTCCGACGCCGAACGCCGCTATCACGAAACCGGCAAGTTCGAATACGTGAACTACGGCGGCTACTATCATTCGCTGCCGGGCGATCCCCTGCGCACTTTCATAGACCGGGTGGCCGAAGTACAGCGCGCCATGGGATTCCAGAACGAAAAAGACCACCCCGAAGTCGCGCCCTCGCAGTTCGAAATCAATTACGGCTACGCCGAATCGGTGGCTGCCGGCGATCACATTCAGCTCTATAAGTTCATCTGCCGCCAGGTGGCCGCCAAGATGGGAATGAGCGCCAGCTTCCTGCCGAAGCCCGTAGTAGGCGTGAATGGCAGCGGCATGCATACGAACGTATCTATCAGCAAGGGCGGCAAGAATCAGTTCTGGGATCCCAAAGGCGAGGAGAAACTCAGCAAGCTCGGCTGGGACTTTACGGATCGCATCTTAACCGCAGGCAATGACATTTGCCTGCTGCTGAATGCCAGCGTCAACGCCTACCGCCGGTTGGATCCGCATTTCGAAGCTCCGAACCAGTTGATTGCCTCGGCGGTAGACCGCGGTTCGCTGGTGCGCATCCCGCTCGGCAACGAGCGCAGCATCCGCGTGGAAGTGCGCGCGGTGGGTCCGGATGCCAATCCGTATATGGTGATGTACTCGATCTTCAAGACCGGGATCGATGGCAGCATCTCGAAGATCAAGGATTTGCGTACCGCCAAGCGCTTCCTGCCGGACAACATCTACGACGCCATGGACAACTTCAACAACGCCGATTGGACCACCAAGCTTTTCGGCGAGGACGTGAAGGCCCGCTACGCCGATCTAAAAAAGGCGTCCGCGGACCGCTGCCCCCGCTTGCTGGGAACCATTGTCAAGCCCCAGGAAGTGCAGTTCCACCACGAGGTTTACAACCAGTA
>JANXXL010000352.1 GCA_025350625.1 Bryobacterales bacterium
AACGCAAGCGCGGCCAACTTGTACCGCGAACCGCCGTCGGATTCCGGCAGCGTAGTGGTCAGAGAAAGCTGAATATAGAGCCCATTATGAAACGGGATGAAGGCGGGTGGTGCGTAACGCACAAAGTGCGCTTGCATATTCAATTCTTGCACCATGCGATCGAGGACGCTCTGGTGGGAACTCTGCAGGCTCTTCAATCTCTCTGGTGACGTCTCGCGTGCAGGCACAGCAGCCAGGCTTGGAGTCTTTACGGGCTGCTCCAGCTTGGCCGCGAGTAGGTTAGGAACCGGCTGCATAATCGGGGCCTTGATAGGCCGAGGGGCGGTTATCGAAGCCGGGGCGCTCACTGGCGCGGGTTCGACCTTGGCCACCTCCGGCTTGGGCCACAATGCGATAGGCGACGCATTGAGAAATACATCCCCTTCGAGAGCCGCTGCCTGTTGTACCGCAGGGCTAGTAGCGGCCACCAGCCGCTGCGCGGAGGCTTTGGGTAGAATCACGACCACGTTTTCCGTGCCTTCCGACGAGACTCCCAGGACTTTCTTGCGCACGTGGTGGGAAATCTCAAACGCGAAAGCCTGGAGCTCGTCTGCCTGCTCCAGAGCCGGAACTGCAGCCTGCAAAAGCGGCAGGATCACAGCCTGATACGTTTGGCGGGCACGCTCTTCGGGTTTCATCAGCTCCATTGAGTAGGCCGCGAAGTAATTGCCCGTAATCTTAAGCACGATCCGGCTCTGATACCGGTCGAACCGCACCGAACGCTGATCGTTATTCCGCGTGTCTTTTTCAGTGAGGCCGAGCACCGGACTGAAGTAGAAGTGGTAAGCGAAATTATGGGCGGCGGCGGCTTCGGTAATGCGCTTCAACTCGCTGAAATATTTCCTCTGCAGCTCGCGCAGGTTAGGGTCGAGTATTTCATCAGGTGCGATCACCTGGGCAGGCACCGAAAGCACCAGCAGCAGCGTCGAAAACCAAAGCACCCGTGTGGTCAGATTAGTTACCTGCATAGAACACTCCTTGGGGACGATACGCCGGATCGCTCACGGAGCGGAGGTACGCCACCAGCGCCTCGATCTCGGCTTTTGTCAGGGTATCTCCGTAAGGCGGCATCGCCGCGGACTTATGAAGCGCTACGCCGCCGCCCGCTATGATCGCCGCCAGATTGGCATCGCTCAAAGGATTCAAAATCGCGCCTTCGGTGAAGCCATGTGGCGGCGCCTCCAGATTATCGTGATTGGAGACGCGCTCCGGCGTCGATTCGGAATCGTGGCAGCGGACGCAATGGATCTGATTGATCTGTTCGCCGAGCATGGCCTGATAACCCAAGGCGATCTCATCAATACGGATCTCCACGGGTTTTCCGCCAGAATCCGCCGTGATGGCAGCGATCTGATAGCGCCCGGATATTCCGCCGAGTGTCACATTGGTGGCCAACTGGCCGTCCGGGCCAGTCAAGCCCTGGTCGGGCTGCATGGTAATGCCGCCGGTGCCGATGAAACGGACCAGCGCACCCGCAACCGGCGCTCCCTTCGCATCGTTCACCTGCATCACCAGCGGTTGGTCCAGAGCGGCTCCCACACCGGCCGCTTGTTTATCACCGCTCACGGACACCAGCGCCGTCCCGAAGGCTTTGGGCGTTGGGACGGGCGCCACTGGAGCTTTGGAGCAGGCAGCGCTGAGCGCGAGCAGGATCGACACGGCCGCGAGGCGCCTCATTTTTGCACTCCTCCGCTGCGTGGGGCGTTTTTTTGCGCCATCAGGTATGCCGTAATCGCCTGAGCATCGCCGTCAGGCATTTTCCACACGGGCTCAAGCGACCCAGGACGCATCTGTTGAGCGTTCTTCAACCAATGAAAGATCCAGGCGGCATTCAGGCGGATTCCAACCTGTGTCAAAGTGGGGCCAATATAACCCTTGTCCTTAGCGGGATCTACGATGTGGCACGACTGGCAACCATATTTGCTATAGAACAGACCACGCCCGCGCTCGATCTCGGAAGCGTTCCCGGGCGCGGCTGCGTCATCGCGATCGAAAGCGGGAGTCTGGTACACCGTCATGACGTAGTCGGCCAGCGTATTCGCTTCGGCGTCGGTCATATTGAACTTCGGCATGCGGCGGATGAGCGCGGGGCGCAGAGTGTTCGGGTTCTTGAAGAAATTCACCAGCCAGGTGCGCTGCACGGAAGTGCCCTCCCAGGTGAGATTGGGCGCCATGTCCCCGCCGCGGCCATTGATGGAGTGGCAACTGAAGCAGGACATATCTTCCATCAGCTGCCCAGCTTTCCCAGCGGGATGATATTCCGAAGCCTTGCGCGCAGGTACTCGCAGAGCGGCGGGCAGATGTTGCGAACGCTCGGTCTGCGCGAGCAGCGCGGTCGTGAGCGCGTCCACTTGCTGGGGCGCCAAAGTATACTGCGGCATTTTCAGCGCGCTGCCAAAAGACCGGGGGTTGCGGATTTTAGCCGCAATGTAGTTCGGCAAAACGTGCGCGACTCCCGGCGCGAAGACGATCTTGGCCAAGGGGCGGCTACCGACGGCGCTGAGTTCCGGAGCAAAGTTATCCGGCTTCTTCAATCCATTGATCTCGTGACAGGAGGCGCAGCCGCGCTCCATCACTACAGCCTTGCCGTGCTCTACCTGGGATGGTGTTGCCGTTTCGAAGTGAAGATTTCCTAGGAAACCGGAGTCGGATTTCGCAGCCAGAAACCCCATCAGCAAGCCGGTTTGCTTGCTGTCCAAGCGGTAGCGCGGCATCTTCGTCAAGGGGTCATAAGCCTTGGGGTTGCGCAACCAATCCGCCAGCCATTCGGGCGTGACCTTGGAACCCACGCGCGTCAGCTCTGGACCCAGGTTGCCTCCGACCAGATTTCCAGCGGCATTCTGCACCGCGTGGCACGAAGAACAGAAAGCTTCTCCGTAGACGCTGGCGCCCTCCTGCAAAGCCGCAGCGTCGTCCGCCTTGGGAACGGTTACTGGCGCAGAGCCAACGGAAGAGCTGTGCGGAGTGCTTTGAGAAATCAGGAACGCGGAGATATCGCGAATCTCGTCATCCTTCAGCTGGAAATTCGGCATGGTGGCGGAGCCCGCATAAGCCTGCGGATTCTTGAGCCAGCCGGCGATCCATTCACGGCTGGTCTTGTCGGCGATGTGCGCGAGCGAAGGTGGGTCGTCGGTTCCCGTCAACGTAGTTCCGTCGGGAGTCTTGATGGTATGGCAGCGCACGCAGCCATAGCGCGCGAGCGTGTCGCGTCCTTGATTCAACTGTGGGGTTCCGGTCAAGCGATCGAGATGACACTGCCCGCAGCCTGCTTCCAGGTAGCGCGCGGGCAGGATGGGTGTTTCCCAGGATTTAGTGCTGAAGTGGGCTTCTTCAACCGTGGTGGCCGCGCCTTGTCCTTCGTGGCATAGCACGCAGCCAAATTCAGTGAGCTTATGCGGTATCGACGGGTGCGGACGAAAGGGCTGCACTTTGACGTTCACCAGGCTCGCTTCGCGCAGCCCCACGTGACAAGTGGTGCAGCGATCCACCACATCCAATTCCGGCAGCCAGATCTGCTGCTGACCGCCTTGGAACCCCCGGGCCAAGGATGTGGCGTCGCCACGTCCCCGGATCAATCGGAGGTATCGCTTCTGATAGCCGCGCCACTGGCGGAAAAAATCCTTCGCGGGAACAATCGTAAGCAGCAACAGCAACACCAGGCTGAGAGTGCCGAACGCACGGGCGCTATCACCAAATAGAAATTGCCGGAGAGCTGCGAATTTAACGCGGAACTTCATATCTGTCCACTCCACGGCATCACCAAAGACCAACCCGGCCCGCGGAAGAACGTTCCAATCACGGTAAGCACAGCTGCCTCGAGCAGGAACCACGACATGATCCAAAAAGATAGCGGCTTCACAGAGAGCCAGGCCCGGCAGCGGCCGGCGGATGCCGACGTTCCTGCGGAAAACCACATTAATGCGCAGACCAGCAGGCTCGGAACCAGCGCCGCGTAAACAGCGAAATAGATCAGGAAAAGTGAGAACAGCACAGTCACGATCGCCAGTGTTCGCAAACGTTGCGTTCGGTCGCGCGCCCACAGCGGCTCGTCCGCAATGTTGATGCGGAAGTAAGGAATAGCAATCAGGGCCAGGACTACCAGCGCTGGAATCAGGACACCGGCGACCACCGGCGGAAAATAATGCAGCAACTCTTGCAGCCCCAGGAAGTACCAGGGCGCTTTGGCCGGATTGGGTGTCTGTAGCGGGTTGGCCAGTTCTTCAAGCGGCGCGTCCCACAACAGCGACACCACCACTAGAGCCAGCGTCAGCACCTCTATGGCCACGATGCCGCGATACAGCGCTTCGGGAAACGTCATTACATAATCGTCATCATGCGCCTTCACCTGGGGCGACGTCCGGCGCGTGACAAAAGCGACGCGCAGGGGGGATTTGCGGGCGTCGGAGCTCATGGCCGCGGTGAACTTCTTGGGCTCGCTCACGGCTTGTCCCCCGAATAGATGCCGCCGTCTTTGCGGATCCTCCAGAAGTGGATCGCGATAAACATAACCGCAGCGAGCGGCAGGATCACGCAGTGCAACACGTAAAATCGCAGCAGCGCGTTAGCGTTCACGGTATTGCCGCCCAGCATGAGGAACCGCATTTTAGCGCCCAGCACCGGCACCGAAGACATAATGTTCGAGCCCACCGTAATCGCCCAGAAGGCCAGTTGATCCCAAGGCAGCAGATATCCGGTGTAGCTCAATAGCAGCGTCAGGATCAGCAGCACTACGCCCACCACCCAATTGAATTCCCG
>JANXXL010000179.1 GCA_025350625.1 Bryobacterales bacterium
GTTCCCACGTCTTGCCGCCATCGTTGGATCGCTGAATCAGTTGGCCGAACCAGCCGCTGTACTGCGATGCATACAGCCGGTTCGGGTCGGCTGGCGATCCCTTGACGTGGTAGATCTCAAAGCCGGCAAAGTGGGGGCCGCTTACTTCCCATTTCTGGCGCTTTGCATCCGAGGTCAGAACGAACGCGCCCTTGCGCGTGCCCACCAGAACTCTTACTCCGCTCATCTTCTGTGCCATGAGTTTTCCTCCTTCCATGAATCGAATTGCGAGTGCCGGGATCGACACTCCATTGAACATCATTTATCAGGGGCCGGCATCCCCGCCAGTTCGATCACCGGGCGGACTTCGATGGTGCCGCGGCGTGCGCCTGGAATGCGGGCCGCCACGTCGAGCGCCTCGTCGAGGTTTCTGGCGTCGATCAGGAAGTAGCCGCCGAGTTGCTCACGGGTTTCGGCAAACGGGCCGTCGGTGACAAGGCGCTTGCCATCGCGGACGCGAACGCTGGTGGCCGTGGATACGGGGTGCAGCGGGGCAGCATCTAAGTATTGCCGGCTGGCGTTGAGATCTTGTGTAAGCTGCACGGATTCGACGTAACACTGTTCGCGCTCGGTTTCGTCCATCGCGTCTTCGGCAAGGTAAACCAGCAGCATGTAACGCATGAGTATTCCTCCATTACTCGAGTCGAACGGGGAGCGTGGAAATCGACACCCCTCCAGTAGATTATTTACCATCGAAGGATGCACTGTGATGCCGACGAGGCGGTCGAGGCGTTGTACCGTTCCGATTGGGGGCGGATTGTGGCGGCGCTGATCCGGCTGACGGGTGATTTCGAGGTGGCGGAAGAGGCGGCGCAGGAAGCATTTGCGGCGGGCGTGGAGCAATGGCGGACGGCTGGCGTGCCCGAATTTCCACGCGCCTGGATCATTCAGACGGCGCGGCACAAGGCCATCGACAAGATCCGGCGCCAGGTGCGGTTCCACGAGAGGGTGAACTTTTTCGGCCCGTCCGAGTGGAGCGATGTGGTCGAGACTCCGGACTACGATCCCGGTGGAATTCCGGATGATCGGCTGCGGCTGATTTTCACTTGTTGCCATCCGGCGCTACGGCTGGAGGCGCGGATCGCGCTGACGCTGCGCACGCTTGGCGGGCTGGAAACGGACGAGATCGCGCGGGCATTTCTAGTGCCGGCGGCAACAATGGCGCAGCGCGTGGTACGGGCGAAGCGCAAGATTCGGGACGCACGTATTCCGTATACGATTCCGGGCACGAACGATATGCCCGAGCGTCTGGACGCAGTGCTGACGGTAATTTATCTGGTATTCAACGAAGGCTACGTCTCGACGCGGGGCGGGCCGCTGGTACGGAGTGAGCTTTGCGCCGAAGCCATCCGGCTTGGACGCCTGGTGCGGACGCTGATGGCGCCGAATCCGCCGGCGGAGGCGAGTGCGTTGGTGGCGCTGATGCTGTTGCACGATTCGCGGCGCGGGGCGCGTCTGGATGAGGCGGGGGATATCGTGCTGTTGGACGAGCAGGATCGCAGCCGTTGGAACCGGGCTCAGATCGCCGAGGCGCTGCCTCTGGTGGAGCAGGCGTTTCGCGGAGGGCCGGGTGCGTTCGCGGTGCAGGCGGCGATTGCGGCGCTGCACTGCCAGGCGGTGCGGGCGGAGGATACAGACTGGCCTCAAATCCTCCGGCTGTATGAGCTACTGGAGCGGATGCAACCCTCGCCTGTCGTGTCGCTAAACCGCGCGGTAGCGGTGGCGATGGTGCATGGCCCTGGGCCGGCGCTGAAGGTGATGGATGCACTTGCCGCGGACGGCGAGTTGGACAGTTACCATTTGCTGCATTCGGCGCGCGCCGATCTGTTGCGGCGCGCGGGATCATTGCCGGAAGCGGCGAAGGCCTACGTGCGGGCGCTGGCGCTGGTGACGAACGACAGCGAACGCCGATTTCTGCAGCGGCGGCTGCGCGAAGTTCAATAAATAACCGGCCGGATGGAACTATTCGCAGTCTCGGCGTAATCATGGATGAAAGATGTTCGATCGCCCAGGACGCGGCCAGCGTCCGAGTCCGGATTCCGATGCTGAGTTGTTTCGCGCCCTCAGCGAGGGAAGTGAAACGGCGATGGCGACGCTCTATGAGCTTCACGGAGCTTTGATCTACCGGTTTTCTTTGCGTATGTGCCAGGACGAAGCGATTGCCGAGGAAGTGACGCAGGATGTCTTTTTGGTCCTGTTGAAGGAGTCTGGCCGGTTCGATCCCAGCCGGGCCGCACTGTCAACGTGGCTCTGCGGGATTGCGCGGCGATTGATTTGGAAGCAGATGGAAAGGCGCAGACGCCATTTGCCGATCGAGTTTCTTGATGAAGGCAGCGAGATGGAATCGGCGGAGGATGGTCCGGGG
>JANXXL010000233.1 GCA_025350625.1 Bryobacterales bacterium
GTGCCAAGCGCGCCTTGTCCTGCTTCGTGATGACCTTGTCGTATTCGCGATCCCTGTATCTGGAGTTCTTCTTCGATCAAACCACGGAGAACTTTCTTCGCGGCCACGTGAATGCGTTTGAAGCGTGGTCCGGCCAGCCACGGGTGATCCTCTACGACAATCTCAAAAGCGCCGTGCTCGAACGCCGCGGCAATCATATCTTGTTCAACCCCCGCCTCATCGAGTTAAGCGCGCATTATCACTTCGCGCCAAAGCCTTGCCAGGTACGCAGGGGTAATCAGAAAGGCCGTGTGGAGCGCGCCATCCGCTATGTGCGCGATTCGTTCTGGGCGGGCCGCGCCTTCACCACATTGGCCGCATGCAACGCTCAAGCTTTGTTGTGGCGCGATCAAGTCGCCGATCAACGGCGCTGGCCCGGCGGCGACCATCGCACGGTGGCCGAGGCTTTCGCCGAGGAGCAGCCCCGCCTGCTGGCTCCTGCTCTTCATCCTTTCGCAACCGACAGAATCGAAACCGTGCATTCCAACAAGACCATCTATGTGCGCTTCGATCTCAACGATTATTCCATCCCGCCGGAAGCAGTTGGACGCCAGTTGACTTTGGTGGCCTCCCCTACAGCGGTGCGCCTTCTGGATGGCTCCCTTGAGATTGCCCGCCATCGGCGTACTTACGATCGCCACCAGTTCTTGCTCGATCCCGTTCATCAGGAAGCGCTACTGAAGGCCAAACACAAGGCTATCCACTCCATGCCTCCGGGCCGTTTGGAGCAAGCCGTGCCGGAGAGCAGAGCGTTCCTCGATCAAGCCTTCGCGCATGGCGAATCCACCGGCGCTCAAACCTCTCAACTGATGAAGTTGCTGGAGCAGTACGGCTCTGCCGCTGTGCGCCGCGCCATCGTCGAAGCACTGGAGCGCAACACGCCGCGCGCTTCTTCGGTCGCATTCCTGCTGCGGCGCCAGCCTCGCTCGACGCCAGTTGCCCTGGATCTCAGCCACCATCCGGAAGCCCAATCGCTCGACGTTCGGCCCCATGATCTGGAGACTTACGATGCCCTTGCCCGCACTCAAGATAACAACGACGATGACCAGCAATAGCCTCTCCGCTCAACTGCGCCAGATCGGCTTGTGCGCGGTACCGGCGCAACTGGAGGACTTCATCGCTCAAGCTACCAAGGCCCGCTTGAGCCCTCATCAGATTCTCGAACAAGTCGTCAAGACCGAATCGGCAGAGCGCTCGCGCCGCAGTCTGGAGCGGCGCTTGCGCATGAGCGGCATCAAGAAATTCAAACCCATCGCAGACTTCGATTGGGCCTGGCCCGACAAGATCGAACGCGATGTCATCGAACGCGCCTTGACACTCGACTTTCTCGGTGAAGCCCGCAATCTCATACTCATGGGCCCCAACGGTTTGGGCAAGACGATGATTGCTCAGAACCTCTGCCACGCCGCCGTGCTGGCGGGCCACTCCGTGCTGTTTCGTTCCGCCACCGCGTTGCTGGAAGACTTGCACCGGCAGAGTCCGGAAGGCCGCCGCCGCAAGCTGCGCACGCTGGCCAATGTTGGCCTGTTGTGCATCGATGAGGTTGGATATCTGTCCTTTGACGACAAGGCGGCAGACCTGCTCTATGAAGTCGTGAACCGCCGTTACGAACGCAAGCCGGTCATTCTCACCACCAATCGGCCCTTCAAGGAATGGAACGAGGTCTTTCCCAATGCCACCTGCATCGTCACACTGCTTGACCGGCTGCTTCATCACGCCGAAGTAACCGCCGTTGAGGGCAAAAGCTACCGGGTGCGCGAGAGCGAGCAGGAGACTGCCGCCCGCCGGAGGAAAAAGTGAAACGCATCGGCGACGATGCGGCGATCTATGTCGTCACCGTGGTCACCCAGTACGCGGACCTGCCGGACACGCCTTTGCGACCCAGCTTGATGGACCAGTCGCTGGCCCGCAAGCTTCACTCCGAAGCGGTCCCATTGGCTCTGGTTGAATCTGCCCTGTTGCTGGCGACCTTGCGACGGCTCAATCGAGCGTCCGATCTTCCTCCACTTCCGAAGATCCGCTCTCTTGCTTACTTCTTGCCCGTCATCGCCGAGCTACAGCAGCAGCCCCTGCCTGATGGATACCTCGCTTATCTTCGGCTCAAACTACAGAAGCTGTCCCAGGATTCCCGGCTGAATGTCCAGAAAACTACGTTTTTGAATGATCGCTAACATACAAGATCTGCAGTTGTTCCGCATTACGGTTGATGTTGGTGGACTCGACCACGTGTTCGGCACCGTTATCGATCAAGCCGGAGTTTACC
>JANXXL010000282.1 GCA_025350625.1 Bryobacterales bacterium
AAAGATCAGCTTGCCGAAAATAGCGCCGGCCCACAGCAGCATTAACCACAGCAGCCGCCGCAGCCTCCGGGTGGATTGAGTTTCCGGCATGACTTCCTCTAGAAGTTCCCCTATTGCCTATGATTCAGAGCGAGCGAAGAACCATCCTTCGAATCCAGATACACTACCTTCTGCGGCTCGGGATCGACGAATTGCTGTTGACGCGCCAGTTCTTCCATGCGCGCCGGAGATAACATTTTGGCTTCCTGCAGCTCGAGCGATGACTGTTCGCCCGCGAGTCTCTGGGCCTCGCTTTTGAGAGATTGGATCTGATAGCCAGCCAGCAACCCGTAGGCGCTGGGCAGCAATACTCCGATCAATAGCAACGCGGCCGCGGCCACCGAACCGATGGTCTTCCAGCACACCCCGCGCGACCCCGGTTCCGCCTGGCGCACCAGACGGCTGTTGTCTATGCGCTTGACGAAGAAATAGATGTCCTCGTTAGCGAAGGCCCGCACGGGCGCGACGGCCCGGGCGCGGGGCGCGGCGCCAGAACGGGCGGCATCGTTAATCAAGAATCTGCCACAAACGGTTGCTAGAGTTGCCATATCCTGTTACATCTCCTGCTTGCAGCCCTCGGCCCCAGGCGCTGGGGGAGGAAAGCGCCGGTGGCTGAATGCTGCTTGCGTTTTAGTCACAATATTTCCACCGCGCGTAACTTGGCCGAACGCGACGGTGGATTGTCCCGAACTTCTTCTTCGGCGGGCCGCACTACGTGACGCGTGAGGATGTTCACTCGTCCGTCCCGGGCCAACGCCTGAAAACTTTGTTTGACCTTGCGGTCTTCGAGCGACATGAACGTAAGCATCACCACCCGCCCGCCCGGTTTCACCAGCGCGGGGATAGCGTCCAGCAACGCGTCCAATTCCTCGTTCTCCTGATTCACCGCGATGCGCAGCGCCATGAACGTTTGCGTCGCGGGATGCAGCTTGCCCGTACGGGGCACGGCACTCTCGATCAGCTTGGCCAACTGACCGGTACTCTTGATCGGCCGTGCCCGCACGATTGCTCTGGCTATTCTCCGGCTCCTCCTTTCCTCGCCTAGCTGAAAGATCAAGTCGGCGAGCTGCTTTTCGGATTCGTAGTTGACGATGTCGGCCGCGGTCTGCCCCTGACTGCGGTCCATGCGCATGTCGAGAGGCCCGTCGGCCATCAGGGAGAAACCCCTTTCTCCCTCCGTCAACTGGTAGCGCGATACTCCCAGGTCCGCCAGCAGGCCGTTCACTTGCGTGAGCCCCTCGGCCGCCAGCGCCTGTCCCACCAAAGAAAATGAAACCTTGTGAAAGTGGATGCGCGAAGCACAGTCCGCAGTGTTCTCTTTCGCGCGCGCCAAGCTCTCCGCGTCGCGGTCGCATGCGAGTACCAGGCCGCCTTGCGAAAGCTGCCGCGTAATGGCCCCGGCGTGTCCTCCCATTCCCGCAGTTGCGTCGAGATACACTCCGTCCGGCCGGATTGCCAGGTATTCCAGGCACTCGCGTAACATGACCGGGACGTGCATACATGGGCGCTACTTCAATCCCTTCTTCTCGAGCGTCTTCAACTTTTCGCCTGCATTCGCCATGGCGCGGTTGATACGCTCCTCATGGACGTCCTTGCCGGCAACATTGATCCGGCCGTTATAGCAATCGAGATACACCGTTTGCGATTCGAGCTCCAGCTCGCGCCGCAGCGCCGCCGGCATCAGCACCCGCCCCTGCGCGTCGATCTCGGAATCGCCCCCAAAAAACTTGGCAATGTACGCGACGTCTTCGGCTAGCTCCGCCAGATCGCCCGCATTCGCGAAGAAAATTTCGTTGGCTTTCCACACCGAAATCGGGTAAATTCTAGCTAGCTCGCGATCCATAGTCGTGATGAAAACCTTGTCCACACCCAGTTTTTTGAGGTATTCCAGGAATTCCGCCGGCAGCTTGAGGCGGCCTTTGTCGTCGACGCGGGCCTGGGCAATCGAGTGCGGCGGCTCCACGGGAACCACGCCTTCGACGGTACTTCCAGCCACTTGCTCTGCCACTTTAAGCCACAACGGACCACTTCAGTCCACTCAGTTTAATCGAAGTTTCTAGAGTTTGGCAAGCATTTTATTGAAGGGGCGTGACTTACGCTGTTTGTTCGCCTGCGGCTAACGTACTCCACTAGCCACACGGGCGGGTAGGAATTCGTCTCCGGCGTGCCACGTCGGAAGCGTGGGTGAATTGGCGGCGTTAAAGTTGATGAGGAATCCGAAGCGGCCGTAGAGTTCCATGCCGGAAAAGTCCCAGTCGTCGTGGTATTCGTCGGAGGGTTGATGATAGCGTGCTTCGGTATAGGTGTCGCTATATTTCTTGCCGGATCCTGCGGGCTGGCCGAGCAATTCCTGGCCGGAGCTGATCGAAAATGCCGGAATGCCTGCGCGGGCAAACGAAAAATGATCGGAGCGATAATAGCTGCCCGCGAATGGCCTCGGGTCGGGCGAGAGAGTGAGTTGGAAGCGCCGTGCCGCTTCTTCGACGATCGGATAAGCTGTGGTGCGTTCTGCGCCGTGGGTTCCGACATCACGCGTGCGGCCGTATGGCGGCAACGAATCGTAATTGACGGCAAGGGCGGTCTTCCCGGTGGGAATCACGGGATGCTGTCCATAGTATTCCGATCCCAGCAAACCGGACTCTTCGGCCGAAACCGATAAAAACAGCGCCGAGCGGCGAGGCTTATGGGGCAGCCCCGCCCAGGCACGCGCCAGTTCCAGCAGGATGCCGCAGCCGGTGGCGTTATCCTGAGCGCCGTTATAAATCGCATCTCCGTGGATCGGCTCCCCAACGCCGAAGTGATCCCAGTGCGCGCTGAACATGACCGCTTCATTCTTCAGTTGCGCATCGCTGCCTTCCACTTGGCCGATCACATTGCGAGTGCGAATCTCGCGAATGATTGCCGGTGCACGGATATGAAAGCGCAGCGGCAGGGCGAGCGCGCGGAAACCGACCGCGTCTGCCATCTTGAGCCATTCGCCGGCGGTTTGATGCAAAGAGGAGGCGATGCGGTCGCCGGCTTCCTGCGTGACCCAGCCTGCAAAACTCAGCGCATGGGCTCCAGGGGGCAGTTTCATTGCGATTTCGCCTTTAGACCAGGAAGCCCGGACCACGTTCCAGCCGTAGCTGGCCGTAGGCGTGGTGTGAATGATCAGGACGGCAAGGGCGCCGTGCCGAGTGGCCTCTTCGTATTTATAAGACCACCGGCCATAGTAGGTGAGGGCTTCGCCGGTAAAGAATTTGGGGTCGTTCGAGGGCGGTTCGCCGGTGAAGAGCACCACCACTTTGCCGCGCGCGTCGACGCCCCGGTAGTCGTCCCAATGATATTCCGGCGCGACAATGCCGTGGCCCACGAAAACCGCATCGGCGTCGAAATCGACGTTGGGTTTTTGCGCGAAGGTGATTCCGACGAAATCGTCCAGCCACTTGAAGGGGATGTTAGTTGGGCCGCCGGCCGCGTTCATCTGGCTGTCGGACTGCGGGCTGGCGCCGATAAGCGTGAAGTTTTGAAAAAAAGTTCCGTTGTCGCCGGCGGGCTTCAATCCGGCCAGCTCAAATTGCGTGGAAATGTACTCGCTCGCCAGATCGCCGCCGCGCGCGCCGACGCCGCGGCCTTCGAGTAAATCGCTAGCGAGGAACTTCACGTGAGCGCGCATGCGTTCGCCCGAGATGTCCTCATTCTGTCCTAGGGCGATCGCTACCCATGCCGGCGCGGCCAAAAGAGAAAGCCACAGAACGCGCTTCATCCCGTCATGATAACAAGCGCACCGCCGCGCACGCGGGCCCATGGGGGCCGGCGCGAGCCAAGCCGGTTCTAAGGCGGGAGCATGGGGGCAGCGCCAGCCAAGCCGGTTCTAAGACTTGTCGATCTTCATGCGGGCGGCGGCCCAGCGTTTGCGTTGCGCCGCCGCCATGCGCTTGCGAGCTTCTGGACTGACCGGACGGCGCGCGGATTCCTTCCCGGCCGGCCTGCCTCGTTTACCGCGATTCCGTGCTAGCCGGTCGAACACCGCGATGGCTTGGTCGAGCTGCGTTTTATATGCGCGAAGGTCTTCGAGGACTTTCCGAACGTCCATAATTCCCCTTAGTATTGGCAATTCAGCGACCGGGATGCAACTGTTCGGCGTAAAGACTTTAATCAAACCTTCCGAATAATTGAGGTATGGAGCAACCAGCGCGGGACTGTGTCTCATCACAGGTCTTTGTGGTTATACCCACTTACAACGAAGGCGCGGTGCTCCGGTCCACCATTCGTGGATTGCTTCACTCAGGCTACTCGATTGTCGTCGTCGATGACGGATCGTCTGACGGGACCGGCGGCATCGTCAAAAGCTTGCCAGTTCACTACCTGCGCCATCCCGTCAATCTGGGGCAGGGCGCAGCTCTCCAGACCGGGATGGATTATGCGCTGGCCAAAGGGGCAGAGTATTTGGTCCACTTCGATGCCGATGGGCAACATCCGGCCCGTAGAATCGCGGATCTGCTCCAACCAGTTCGCAGCGGAGAATGCGATGTCGCGGTGGGGTCGCGCTTTCTGAATGCGGATAACAGCAAGTTGATTCCGCTGGGCCGGAGAATATTGCTGCGGGGAGCCGTGATCGTCTCCGGCTTGCTGACGAACGTATGGCTTTCCGACGCGCACAATGGCTTCCGTGCTCTATCGCGCAGCGCGGCGTTGAAAATTCGCTTTCATGAAAACGGCTTCGCCCATGCCACCGAATTCCTGGATGAAGTCAGGCGCGCGCGGCTGCGGGTGCGCGAAGTATCGGCCGCTATTCGCTATACCGATTACTCCCGGGCGAAAGGGCAAGGGGCGTCGAACAGTTTGAACATTCTGATCGATGTATTACTGCGAAAAGTGCTCTAGATGCTTCCGATTCAAGCAATTTTAATAACGCTCCTCTTGCTGATCGGGGGAATCTATGTAACTGCGCTATCCTCGCGGCTGGCCTTCCGGCTGGCTGTACTGGCTTTGCTCGCGGCGGGCGTGCTCTTCGTCATTAACCCGGACTTGAGCACGCGACTCGCCCACGGCGTCGGAGTTGGCCGCGGGACGGACTTGCTCCTCTACTTGTTTTGCCTGGCAAGCATCACAGTATTTCTCAAGCTCTACAAGAAGAATCGAACGGTGGAAGAAAAGCTGACGGAAGTGGCCCGTCAGGTGGCGCTGCTGGGCGCTCAAGGACCCGGCCGGGAAGCGCAATGAGAGCCGCAGCGCCGCCAGAAGTCCCCACCGCGCAGGTCGCCGGCACCGCCTCAGCCGCCGAGCAATTCCCTCTTCGTATCCTGGCCCTCTGCGCGCTAGTGTTTCTGCTGGCATGGTTCCCGCGCCTTTACTGGGGCTTTTGGACCGATGAAGCAGGCACCTTCTGGATGGTTTGCAAGGGTTGGAGGGAAGCGCTCAGCCGCACCGCTGCTTGGCCGGGGCAGTCGATTACGTATAGCGTCCTCGATTCCTTTTTCGTGACGGGCGGGCCCTGGAAAGAAGCTTTACTTCGGGTTCCATCGGTCCTGGCGATTATCGTCGCCGCTTGGCAATTAAAGAGGGTGGTGGAACTGGTGATTGACCGCGGCGCCGGATGGCTCGCCGTACTCCCGTTCGTCTGCGCTCCCGAGATCGTGAACTTCGGCACATCGGCGCGGCCTTACGCGCTGGCTTTAGCGGCGTCGCTCGCATCGTTCCGCTACTTGCTCGACTGGCAGGAATCCCCCCATAAGAAGACTGCGGCGAAGTATTTGGTCGCCTCGGTGCTGACGCTGCATCTTCATTATCTGTTCGGGTTCATTTTCGTCATTCAAGCCGTCTATTTGGTTTTCTGCCGGGTGCGCGGGCGAAGGCTCGGCCTAGGGCTGCCCGTGGTGGCGGCGATTTTGCTGCCGGCAAGCATGTTTCCGCTCCTGGGAGTGCTCCGCTCTTCCGCACACCAGGCGGGGAGCTTCGCCCACGCGGTACGGCCGACCCTCCTGCAATTGCTGCAGGCCTGTTTCCCTCCGGCAGTCTTATTGGGGATGGGGCTCGGTCTGTTATTGCTGTTGGTATCGGCAAGGAATCCGCGATGGCAGCGCACGCCGCTGCGGCCGGAGTTCGCATTCCTGATTGTGACGTGGATGACGTTGGGACCGATCGTTTTTTTCGTGATCGCGCACCTGACTCAGCAGAGTGTCTTTGCGACGCGATACCTGCTCTTTGCCTTTCCCGCTTTCATCTTACTTGTGGTTTGGGTAATTTCGGGCCTGGACCGGCCGGAGTGGCGGTTCCTGATCTTGATGGCGATTTTCGCGGGAACAGTACTCCATCCCGGCAACCTTTTACTGATCCTCCGGGACTCGCCAACGAGCTGGCGCGAGCCTTTGCGCCTGATTGCATCGCAGTCGGAAAGAGAAGCTCCGCCGGTATTTGTCGCCAGTGGCCTGGTCGAATCAGGCAGCCTGAGATGGGCCGACGCCGATCCCGCCGCGAGCAGGTTGTTCGCGGCCCTCACCGCGTATCCCATCAGAAACCGCTCCATTCCTTTGCCGTATCAATTTGACGAGCATGTGAAGAATTTCATTCGCGAAAACCATCTCGCCGACTATAAAACCGACCAGCGTTGTTTCCTGCTTGCGCCCTCCGGTTCCGAGCTGGCGTCCTGGATGTCGCGTTACATGGTGGAAATCGGGTTTCACGCCGTGAACCACCCGCTCAACGATTTCGTCGTCATTCAATTTCGCCGCGATTAGCGACGTCCCCTTTTGCAGTCGCCGGAAGGATGTAGTGTAGTCCTCAAGAAAAAGCGGCGGTTGACGATGGGACCAGATGAACGCGAAATCCGCGAATTCGTCCCCCTTGAAGCGGTTTTATATAGCGTTGACCACCGCTGTTATCGCGGCCTACTGGCCGTTGCATCTCTTTCGAGGATTCTGGACCGACGAAACCGGCAGCTACTGGATCGCGCACCAGGGATTTCGTCAGGTTTGGCGTAATTTACAGATTTATCCAGGCCAATCAGCCATTCATTCTTACTTGACAACTCAGTTCGTGACGGACGGCCCCTACAAAGAGCCGCTGTTGAGATTGCCGTCGGTAGCAGGAGGATTGCTCACAGCCTGGCTGCTGTATAAACTCACGGAACGCATTGTGGGCAAGGGCTCGGGGTTCTTGGCGCTAATTCCGTATTGCTGCGCCGCCGTTATCGTTGAGTGGTCCAGTTATGCGCGGCCATACACTCTGGGAATGGCCGTAGTACTCGTGTCCTTCTGGAGCTTGCGTGAATGGGTGCATACGCGGAGGAACGCACCGTTTTTTACCTACTGCCTCAGTTCAGCTCTAGTCGTGTATTTTCACTACTTGTTCACGATGATCTTCGTGGTGCAGCTCATCTACCTGGCGGCGGCGCGACGGGCCGGCCGGAAATTCCCGTGGACGCGATTGGTTGTGGCGGCGGCGGTCATTGTCGTTGCCGCGCTTCCGTTGGCTGCGCAATTCCGCCACGCTATAGTGGTTCAACGCTCGTCGCTGCTGAATACCAGCGTCCCGCCTACGTTCGATCTTCTTTTCAAGATCTATCCGTGGGAAGTATTAACGGTGGCGGCGATAGGCATGTGCCTCTTTCGCGTGCTGTACCCCCGCTGGTTCTCGGGAGTGCGGACGCTCCCGTCTGACGATGTGGCGTTATTGACCGCGTGGATGCTGCTTGGGCCCGCGGTGATATTCGCCGTAACCCGGGCCACCGGATTGGGCCTGTACTCAATGCGTTATTTGATCTATGCGTTATTGCCGTGTTTCATTTTGCTCGCCTGGGCAATTCAGCATGTTCAAAACGAGGGCGCCCGCTTCGCGCTGGTCGCCGCGATAGCCCTGAATGCGCCCTTTCACCTTTGGGGAATTGGACTGGCCGAGTGGCGCACGCCCCTGGCGGCGATTCGACAAGGGGCTGGGGAGAACACCCCCATTTTGCTGCGCAGCGGATTCATAGAATCTACATACTTGAATATGAGTGCCGAGCCGAATCCTTCCACCTATCTTTACGCGCCGCTTTTGGCTTATCCGATCCGCAATCCAGTCATTCCCGTTCCGTTCTTGGTGGGTACTGAAGCAGAACGAGCGATAGAAACGCGGATTCGGGAACTGGAACCTTCCAATCGCCGGTTCTGCCTCATGGGGGAGACTAAATCCGACGCATTTGATTTCCTGCCCGCATGGTTCAGCGCCAATGGGTATGTTTCCTCCCAGCGCAGCATGAGCGGATTTACCGTTTTCTTTTTTGAGCGGCCGACTCCGCTGGCGAATACGCGTCGCGACTAGGTATTTTCAAACCGCAACCGAGGCCGGCTGCGGCTTCTTCGCGCCCTTTTGCAGCCACATGCGCACGCGGAAGAGCATCAGCAGGGTGAGGATGCCGCCGTACATCAGGGGCTCGCGCACGTCGGACTTCACCAGCCAGTAATAATGGATCACGCCCGCGAGGGCACAAAAGTACACCAGCCTGTGGAGCAACTGCCAGCGCTTGGGTCCCAGCGTCCGCACCATGGCCGCGGTGGAAGTGATCGCCAGCGGTACCAGCATCAGAAAACCCGCAGTGCCCACGGTTATGTAGGGACGCTTCAGCACGTCGGCGTAGATGCCAGAGGGGCTGAACATCTGATCGAAGGTCAGATACATCAGCAGATGCACGCAGACGTAAAAGAACGCGAATAAACCCAGCATGCGGCGGAAGCGCGTCAGCAGCGGCTGTTCGAAGATCTTGCGCAGAGGCGTCACCGTGAGCGTAATCAGCAGGAAGCGCAGCGCCCAGTCTCCAGTTCTGTGTTCAATGAACTCGACCGGATTGGCGCTGAGCCGTCCCGTGAATCCCCGCCAGACCAGCAGCAGCAGCGGGATCAGGCAGAGAGCGAAGAGGGTGCGCTTCGTCCAGGGACTGAACAGGATTTTCTTCACCGCATTCCGTCCCGCTTCTTTAGTAGTTCTTGCGCAGATCCATGCCGGAGTAGAGGCCCGCGACCTCCGGATAGCCGTTAAACATCAGGGTCTTCTTCTTAAACAATTCGCCCAGGCGGCGTTCCGACGCCTGGCTCCAGCGAGGATGATCCACGGCGGGATTTACGTTCGAGTAGAATCCGTACTCGCGCGCGCTGGAAATGTTCCAGGTGGTTGGCGGCTGCTTGTCCGTAAGTGTGATTTTTATAATGGACTTGATGCTTTTGAAACCATACTTCCAGGGAACCACCAGCCGGATGGGCGCGCCGTTCTGGTTGGGCAAAGTTTCGCCGTAAAGCCCCACCGCGAGCAACGCCAGCGGGTGCATGGCCTCGTCGAGCCGCAGGCCTTCCACGTAAGGCAGCTCGATCCCGGCCCGGTTGCCGAGCGGCATTTGTTTCGGATCGTACAGCGTCTGGAACGCGACGTACTTGGCCTTGGCATTGGGCTCGACGTCTTTGAGCAGCGCCGCCAGCGGGAATCCGATCCACGGCACTACAATCGACCACGCTTCGACGCAGCGATGGCGGTAGATGCGCTCCTCAAGCGGAGCGATCTTCATGACGGAATCGAGGTCGTAGGTCTTCGGCTTATTAACCAGACCGCCCACCTGCACCTGCCAGGGGGAGGGACGCAAGGTGTTGGCGTAGTGTGCCGGGTCCTCTTTTTGGGTGCCGAATTCGTAGTAGTTGTTGTAGGTAGTGATGTCTTCGCGCGGGGTGATCTTTTCGTCCACCTTGTAAGCGCTCTTCACCACATTGTTGAGCTTCATGGTCGCGCCCGCGGGGGTGGGAAGCGCCCACGCGCCTGCGATGGCCGAACCGGCGGCCAGAAACCGGCGCCGGTTGATGTACAACTGCTTCGGCGTTACATCGGAGTAGCGAAGATCGGCAGGTTTACGGATCAGCATAGAGCGCCTCTAACCAAATATTACCTCTGTCTGGTATACGTATGCGAACGGGCCGCGGATTTATTCCCAGGAACTTGTTCAGGAAACACGAATCACGGTCCGCCCGCGAATTGCCCCGGCGATGATCTTTTCGCCTAGCTCGAACACCGCTTCGAGCGGCGCTTCCTCGGTCATGCCGTCGAGCAATGGGAGCGGCAAGTCGCGGGTGAGGCGGTCCCACATCAACATGCGATCGCTGCGCGAGACATACACCGAGTTCACCCCCAGCAAGTTCACGCCCCGGAGGATAAAAGGGTAGACCGTCGTATTAAGCGCCGCCCCGCCCGCGACTCCGCACGCCGCCACGCTGCCGTTGGCGACGAGAGCGCGCACAATCGCAGCGAGCGTGTCGCCGCCAACAGTATCGACTGCGCCTGCCCAACGCTCGGTTTCAAGCGGGCGTTTGGAGGGAGCCGCGAGCGCCGAGCGGTCCAGGATTTCGCTCGCACCCAGCGATCGCAGGTAATCGTGCAGCTCCGGGCGGCCCGTCGACGCGACCACGCGGTAACCCAACTTCGCCAGAATCGCTACTGCGATGCTGCCGACTCCCCCCGCCGCGCCTGTGACCAAAACTTCTTTCCCAGCCGCCAATTCGTGCCGTTCGAGCGCAACCACGCATTGCATGGCGGTGAATCCAGCGGTGCCGATGGCCATCGCTTGCTTCAGCGTGAGCCCCACGGGCAGGCGAACCAGGTTGCGCGCGTCCACGCTCGCCAGTTCCGCGTATCCTCCCCATGCGGTTTCCGATAGCCCGCTGCCGGTCACCACCACCTGTTCGCCCGGCTTCCAATCCGGCGAGGACGATTCTTCCACCACTCCCGCGAGATCGATCCCCAGGATCATCGGGTACTTGCGGATCACACCCGGGCGGCCGGTAACGGCCAGGCCATCCTTATAGTTCAGGTCGGAATAGCGCACCCGCACCAGAACATCGCCGGCTGGCAGGCTGGCCCGGTCGACTTGCTGGAGTGCGATGTGGGGCTTCCCCTCCTGCTGAGTCGCCAATATGGCTTTGAATGTGGACATGGCTGACACTTATAAGGATATGGGAAGTTAAAACGACTAAGGATATGGGAAGTTAAAACGATAAAGGCGTGCGGCCAGAACCAACGGGCTGCCCTGTTATACTCGCTGACATGAACCTCCAAAAGAGGGCTTGCAGGTACCTAAACATCCAAGCGAAGGGTGATCCCGCCGCAGAGGCGCAGCTGCTCATGCGTCACGCCCACCGTCTTGGCGTTCAGTGGTTTCTACTCCAGACACTAGAAGACCCCGGTTCGATAAGGGCAAATCTGCTTCAAACCGCAGACGAAGTTCAAATCAGCCTGATTTCGCGCGATCAATTTTTCTCGATAACCAGAGAGAGGCTAGGATACGCTGTTGACAATCCAGATCTTCTCGAAGCAGGGTCACCGACTTATTGGTAATGTCACCGCTCACCCATTCTCAAGTAAACGAGTTGTACGGTTCGTTGCGCCGGGTACTTCATGAATGCCCAGCGGCGAGTATGCGCGGAATCGTGGGCGGGGCTGGCTGGGATCTTGGAAGAATTCCCGACGGTCTCGACGAGAACGGAATCGGGACCAGAAGACCGCTGATCGAGAGCGCTATTGACGGGCAGTGGGGCGAATGGATGGATTCCGAAGAGGTTCAGATAGTTCGATTGAGGAATCTAGCATTCGAATTGATTCATTTTCTCGACCGCAAGGGCACGGCGGACAACGTTCAGGCGTCTATCCTAAAAAATGGCTTTCGCTTCGAGAACGGGGATTTCGTTCCAGTTAATGCAGCAGGCCGAATCCCAGAATAGATGCCCCAGAAGGACGTTTGATCACGCCGCCCTAGAGAGCTTAGTCTTTGTTCAACGCACCTTCCAGATGCTGGCAACCCTTGCGTTCCATGCGGTGGTATGAAAAGCTACGTAGGCTTAGTCGCTTGTCGGAGGCTAATAATGGCTAAATATTTTGTATTTATAGCTCTCACCGCCTCCTTTGCCTGTGGACAAAACGGCGGGGATCGTCCACTGACGAATGAAACGGTCATAAAAATGGTGGCCTCGGGAGTTCCACCTGAAACGGTCATCATGACTATCCGAGTCGCTAGTTCCGTGAACTTTGGATTCTTGCCAAACGACCTCGATTTGCTCCAGCGCTATCACGTGCCTGACGACGTCGTGAAAGCAATGTCGGCAAAGTCATATGGGCGGCCGGTGCCCCAGGCTTCCGCGCCCCTCGTGCAGGCCTCTCCGCAGCAGCCACCCTCGCCTAGAGCCCCCAATGCCACGACGGCAGGCCCTTTGGCAACTCCTGTATCAGCGTCGAAGCCGGGTTCAAGCGCGGGAGTCTTCCGTACCGACAACGCCCGTGACTGGAAGATCGGAAGGGTGATTGACTCCCGTATAGCCAAATCATCCACCCCAGTCGGGACCGTCACCAATACAACAAGTACAGCCACAGGCACGGCTACCGGCACGGCCACAGCAACAACGATGGGGAACACAACTGTGGCAACTGGTACAGCATATGGCTACGGCACTAGCCAAAGCACAAGCAATACCGACATTATGTTCGCCAATATCCGCGACAACCAACTCGTGATCCTCGGCGATGAGTTCGGATATGTCGTCGAAGATACCCGGGTCTCCGGCGGCGGCGGTGGATTAGTTGGGATTACGGTACATGCAATCGCCAACCGAAAGCACGGATGCCGCTTTATCGTAGGAGATAACATCAGCTACCGGCAAGCAAGAGCCGTGCTACATGTACTCGATGCAGACGGAAAAGAGTGTAAAACTGACATCCTCCGTCAAGAACGCCTCAATTAGCCAGCGCACCGGCTCTATCGCATTACCCCTGCCGCTGAGCTGGACAGTCGGCTTCGAATCCGTGCACTCTTTTCATCCGGATTCGCCCTCTTAACAAAACAGCCGGACGGCAAAGATCGTGAACGCCCTCGAGTTTATGGACAAGTCCATGCTTCTGAATCGGCCATACTTCAAGCTAAACTATATCAATCGCCTAGCGCACGACCCCCACCGCCGGACTGCTGGCGGACGCATACAGTTTTTTCGGCATGCGGCCCGCGAGGAACGCATGGCGTCCGGCCTGCACCCCCAGGTTCATTGCGGTGGCCATCGCGACCGAGTCCTCGGCCTCTGCAATCGCGGTGTTCAGGAGGACACCGTCATACCCCAGTTCCATCGCAATGGCGGCATCCGAAGCCGTACCGACGCCGGCATCGACGATCAGCGGCACGTCCGTGATCATTTCGCGCAGGATGCGCAGGTTGGTCAAATTTTGGATCCCCAGGCCGCTCCCGATGGGCGCGCCCATCGGCATCACTGCGGCGGCGCCGGCGTCGATAAGACGTTTCGCGTTCACCAGATCGTCATTGGTGTAAGGGAGAACCACGAAGCCCTCTTTGCTCAGAACGCGGGTGGCTTCGATCAGCCCCTGATTGTCCGGGAAAAGGGTCTTCTGATCGCCAATAACTTCGAGCTTCACCCAGTGTGATAGCCCCACCTCACGGCCTAAACGCGCCGTTCGGATGGCTTCATCGGCCGTGTAGCAAGCCGCGGTATTGGGCAGGATGAAAAACCTGGAGCGGTCGATATAGTCGAGCAGGGACTCTTTGGATTTATCGGTCAAATTCACCCGGCGGACGGCCACGGTGACGACTTCGGCGCCCGAAGCCTGGTGGCACCGTGCCATTTCGGGAAAACTTCGGTACTTGCCGGTACCCAAAAACAGGCGGGACTGGAACTCTCGTCCAGCAATGGTGAGCTTGTCCATATTTCTATTTTAAGGCCAACGCCTAGGAGCCCTCGATCGCCCTGTAGGAATACCCACCGCGAGCCGATATTTCTAAGTAGGGAGAGCCATGAAGAAAGACAATATGGGAAAACTGCTGGGGGTGGCGCTGGTGGTCGCCATCATGTGCACCGGCCTGTTTTATATGCTGTTTGCGATGAAGGCGAACAGCCAGACGGGTACCACGATGGTAGTGGCGGCCAAAGTCCTTAAGGCCGGGACAGTGCTGGTGCCTGCGGACGTGAAGACCATCCCTTGGCCGGTGCCGCAGCTTCCGTTGGGCGCCCACCGCGACCCGAAGGAAGTCATCGGAAACACCGTATTCGATTCCATGGCGCAGGATGAACCAGTGCTGACCGCGCGGCTGTCTTCAGCACAATCGGGCGGCGGCGCGGGAGTGCCGGTGGGCCTGCGGGCGGTATCGATTCATTTGACCGATTCGACGGGCGTGCTGGCCCTGCTGCGGAGCGGGCAGAAAGTGGACGTGCAGGTAGTAGTCGGCCGCGGCCAGAAACCGGACGACACCGAAGTGCGGACCGCACTGGAGAATCTGACGGTCCTCTCGGTGACGCCCCAGCCCGAGCAGAGTTCGCAAGGCCATAACTTGCCGGTGGTGACCTTGCTCGCGAAACCCAGTGAGGTCGACGTCTTGGCGGCGGCCGATTCCGGGGGCCGCGTGCGCTTGTCCTTAAGGAACCCGCTCGACGAAGCCACCCGCAGCCGTGGCTCCTTGTCGCTCGGCAGTGTAATACGCGGCGGCGCGAGAAGCGAGTTTGCAGAAAACCGGTAATCCGTTCAAGAGCCTCTGATGTTTCTAGCCACTTCGCTCGCCTTCTTCTTAGTCCTCTTCCTGCTGGCCTCGATTGTCACGGCCATCGCCTACTTGGCTTTCCTGAAGATGAAGGCGGACGAATCGGACGCCGCACGGAGCGATATCACCCTCGCGAAAACAACGGATGCGAGCCGCGGGAACGAATCGGAAGGCAATGAGGAACTGGGGTTCAAGATCGAACCCTCGCTGCTGTTGCAGAATGGCCGGCTGAGCAGCATCACTTTTTGGGACGCTTTGCTTGCGCGCTTCGATTTCGGAGAGATTTTGCAGAGCCGCCTGGATCAGGCGGACCTGCGCTGGTCGGTAGGGCGCATCACCAGCATGATGCTGCTGGTGGGTGTGGTCGTACTCGCGGTGCTGATGCGGATAGCGCCCTGGTGGGCGGCAATTGTGGGCGGGGCGGCGGCGGCGATGGCGCCTTATGGATATGTCCTGCATCGCCGGACGAAACGGTTCCTCAAGTTCCGCGAGAATTTTCCGGACGCCCTCGATTCGCTGGCGCGCGCCCTGCGGGCCGGATATCCGCTCTCTGCCGGAATGGAAATGATCGCGAATGAAACCGCGCCTCCCGTTTCGGGAGAAATCCGGCGCACTTCGGGCGAAGCGAATCTCGGCCGTGGCTGGCCGCATGCCCTCGAAAACCTGGGGAAGCGCGTTCCCCTGCTCGAAATCAACCTGTTTATTGCCGCGGTGCAACTGCACGCCCGCACCGGCGGAAAGCTGAGCGAGGTGATGAGCGGCCTCGCCGAGAACATGCGCGAATCAAACGCGCTGCAGGGTGAAGTGCGGGCGCTCGCGGCCTACGGCAAGCTGACCGGACTGATCCTTACCATTCTGCCGGTTGGTATTGCCATCATGATGTTAATGGTCAGCCCCGGCTATATGCAGGTGCTCTACAACGATCCTATGGGCAAAAATCTGATTGCGATTGCGATCGGTTGCCTGATTCTGGCCCATTTTGAGATCCGCAAAATCGTGGACATTCAGGTATGACATTCGGACTCCTGTTCGGCCTGTTCCTATTCGTTCTCGCGGCCGTAAGCGCCGCGGGATACGTGTTCGTGCTGCGTCCGTCCAAAACCGAAGGCGCCGATATTGTAATCCCGCAGGGCATTTCCCTCAATCAAAGGGACCTGCCCGCCGCGCACGCCGCATTGATCGATACTTTCCGTTTCCTGGGAGAATCTCTGCCGCTTCCCGGAAATCGCGAGGACCTTCGGCGGCAGTTAGTCATGGCGGGATACCGCTGGCCGGCCGCGGTCGCCATTTTCCTGGGTATCAAAGCTGCTAGCGCACTCTTGTTCGGAGTGGCCGCGGGATGGGCTGCGGTCATCAACCAACCAGAACCCTTTGCGATCATTCTGGCGAGCGTTTGTGGTCTGGGGTTCGGGTATCTGATTCCGGATCGCGTGCTCGACAAACTGGGAGCCGCCCGAGTCGGCAAATTACGCCGCGCTCTGCCAGCCGCCCTCGACCTTCTGGTGCTGGCAATTGAAGCCGGGCAAGGTATGGACGCGGCCATCCTCGATACCAGCCGCGGACTTCGCGCCACGCATCCGGAGCTGGCTGCCGAATTCACGCAGCTCCATTTGGAGCTGAAGGCCAATACATCGCGCGCGGACGCCCTCAAGAATTTTGCCAACCGGAGCAATGACACCGAGCTCCGCAAGTTCGCCAATCTTCTGATCGATACCGATCGTTTCGGCACCAGCGTCGGCCCGGCGCTCAAGACCCATGCGCGCTATCTGCGCATTCGCTTCCGGCAGATCGCTCAGGAGAAAGCCCGCAAAGTTGGCATTAAGCTGATCTTCCCGGTGTTCTTCTTGATCTTTCCGTCGGTAATTCTGGTGACGCTGGGACCGGCGCTGATCCTCCTTTTCAGCCAGATGAAAGATTTGATGGGCCAGTAGTTGTAAACTTCCAGATATGGCGCCGGTGGACCGCCGTACTGTCGATCTTTCCTCCTACCCCGATCTGGTCGTCATTTACCTGGGCCTTCGACTAAACGCGCTTGCCGGGTTGAAAAGGATATTCCGGCTAGGCCCGCAAATCGCGGATTCCGTCAAGGCAAAGCCGGACGGACTGCTGCTGCATGAGAACCTCATCTATTCAATATTTCCTGTGCACACCGGCATGCGCCAATATTGGCGCGATTACGAATCGCTCGAGCGTTGGACCCGGTCGGAACCGCACCGCCTATGGTGGAAGACTTTTCTGCGTGACTCCGGCGGCACCGGCTTCTGGCATGAAACGTACACCATGCGCGGAGGCATTGAAGCCATATACGATGACCTCCCCCAGCCGATCGGGATGATGAAATTTGCGCCCCTCAAACCCGCGCGCGGCAGCATTTTCTCGGCTCGCCAGAGGCTGGGCCGTGAAGGCGCGGAGTCCTCGCCCGCTCCGGCGCCCGAAAGCGAGATTTACCGCGACTGACTTCCGCCGGCGCCGGTGGAGCGATCGTGCAGCTCGTCGGCTTCCTGTGCGTTTGTTACGGTTACGTCGAGATCGCGTAGCCGCCCGTCGTGCAAATCGTAAATCCATCCGTGTACTGCGATCTCGCGTTTTTGCGCCCAGGATCCGCGAATAATCGTGGTTTGGGATACGGCAATGGCCTGTTCCACCACGTTCAGTTCGCATAAGCGGTCCCAGCGGGCTTTCGCAGAGGGAAGCTGATCGAAAACATTCTGATTGCGGCGGCGGATGCTCCTCACCGGCGCGAGCCAGTGGTCGATCACGCTCAAGCCGCCTTCTTCGAGAGCCGCCTTTACGCCGCCGCACCCGTAATGGCCTACCACAATCACGTGGCGAACGCCGAGCACTTCGACGGCGTACTGCAGGACCGAGAGGCAATTCATGTCGGAGGAATGCACCACGTTCGCGACGTTGCGATGCACGAATATTTCTCCCGGCAGCAGGTCCACAATTTCATTCGCGGGGACGCGGCTATCGGAACAGCCGATCCACAGGTAGTCCGGATTCTGCTGCTCGGTCAACCGTTCGAAAAAGTGCGGATCGCGCGCCAGCATTCGAGCTGCCCATTGCCGGTTCTTGTCAAATAGTGTTTGGAGAAAACGCATGGAGGCTTTCTACAGCATTCCATGAATTCCCAATCCGTGGGGAAGTGCAACCACAGGGGTCCACGGCGACTAGAATGAAAACGTTATTAACCAGCGCAGCTAAGGAGAATCGATGAGCCGATTGATGCACATTTCAAGAGTCAAGATTCATAAGGAACCAGGGAAGGATAAAGTGAAGCGAGTGGAGTTTGAGGGCTTCCCCGGCGTGACTCGCATGGGAGTGAACGGCGGTATCGCTGAATTTTTCAAGGTGCAGCCCGAGGAGCCGCTGCCATCGACGCTCGATTACGTGGTTGCAGCCGTCGGCGGATGCCTGACCGGCACTCTAGCGGGCGCGCTCGCGGGTCGAGGGATTAGCTCCGATCCTGAAAATCTGGAGGCGGTTGCCGAGGGGCGAGTGGAGGAAATCGACGGCAAGCTGCTGCTGACGCATATCACTGTAAAATACCGGATCAAAGTTCCTAAGGATCAGCGCCAAGCGGCCGAACGCGCCCTCGAATATCACAGCGAGCGTTGCCCGGTATCGGAAAGTGTCAAGCGGGGGATTACGGTCGAGTGGCAGAGCGAGATCGTTGAAGAGTAAACCGGCGTTCGCGGCCGTTGCGCCTAATTCTGCACTCTGTAGAGCCGTATAGCCGACAAAAGTGGTTGATTAGCTTGGAAACGGAACCGTTCCCCCGTTGTTGGCGTAGGGCCGAAAGTGATGTGGCGTCCTAATAGCTGCGAGTTGGAACCCGCTCATGGACCGACTGAAGGCCATTGGTTCTCTGAGGGATCTTGCTGTAAGCGCCCCGAACTCAAACCCGTTGACTCAATGAAGGGCCTTGAAAATAGGGATTCGAGAGCGTTCCTATTACCAACGGTGGTTGGAACCAGGCGGAGACTTGGATGTATTGTATACGCACGAGTGTAGAGAGCCGCAAGATCGTTGGAAAGCATCGCAGATCATCCTCGGAAGACGGCAAGCGGAACGAGTCTTGCACCCTTTCGAAGTGATATTAATTCGGGCATGGATGGCACACCTACGGACCCGATGAAGAGTCTACAACAACAGTTCGGGCACGACATGAAAGAGGCGCTGAAACGATACCAAATTCCCTTGCTCGCCTTCTCATATCAGCCCGACTGACGTTCCAATGGATCAGCTCAGCGATATTCTTCGTTCAATCAAATTCGGCCCTGAAGTCCAGGGCTGAAATCGGAATAGCCTGCCCGAACTCGAAAGCCTGTGTTTTCAACGGATGCTTTTTAGAACCACTTCCGCCTTGAGCCTAAAATGCTGGGTGTCCGTCCAAGTATTCGCTCCGTGGAAATTTACGAGGCTATAAAGCAGCTGCGCGGATGCGACAACCATCGCCGAAAGAAGCACCAGCGCGATACGCATGAGCGTAGGATAACGCGCCCTACGCGAAACTCGGCGATGGCGCTATCGATTCTGGCGCGATCTACGTGATCTAATGGGAACACTCGACGAGTACATATTCGCGGAAAAAACTGATGCGAAAGAAATCGATACTGAAAATCGGTGGCATTCTTGCCGGCGGCGTTCTCATCGGAAAATTGATCGCTTTATTGATCAACTCGCCGGCGATCCAAAGCCGGATGAATATCATGAATGCCCCTGGCAAAATCCGCGAGTACAGTCGAACCCATCCGGTTCGGAAGTTGCAACTCGGGGCCGGAGGCCAGGACTATCCAGGATGGCTGAATACCGATATCAGGCCCGGCCCCGCAGAAGTCTATCTGGACGCGACAAGGCCTTTTCCCATTCCAGACGGATCGATTCACTATATTTTCGGAGAACATGTCATCGAGCACCTGAGTTATGACGACGGTCTGATCATGCTACGCGAGTGCTCTCGCGTCCTGGCCCCCGGTGGCAAGATCCGGTTTGCCACTCCGAATTTGCTGAAGTATGTCCAGTTGTTCCAGGAGCCGAAGACAGACGAAATGCAGAGCTATCTGGCCCGCAAGCTTGAATTCCACAATTGGCCGAAGAGTTCCCGCCCGGAGGCAACGATCCTGAACGGTGAGATGAGATTCGGCCACGAGTACCTTTATGACCCCCAGACTCTATCGGATCGTTTCGCCGCTGCTGGATTCGGGGCGGTGGCTCAGTTTCCACCGGGGGAGAGCGATGATCCACAGTTGCGCGGGATCGAGTCCCGGCACACCAACTTCTGGCGTCTGGTAAACGACTACGAATCCATGTGCCTCCAGGCGAGCCGCCTATAGGGCGATGCCTCGCATATATGATGTGGCCCAAGATGTTACCTATGTGTGCGATCCGGACAACAATGAAGTTGGCGTCCCCAGAGGGATTCGAACCCTCGTTACCGCCGTGAAAGGGCGATGTCCTAGGCCGGGCTAGACGATGGGGACCTGGTTAGGAAGGACTGCAACTACTCTAGCATCCAGGCCCACGCTGGCGCACCGATTGCGCGAGCGTGAGCGGGAAGAATCGGGCGCAGGCTTAGAGAGTTTTCAGATAAGCGATGATGTTGTCTTTGTCTTCGGAGCTGATGGAGTCGCCAAACGGTGGCATGCCGCCGCTGCCCTCGGTAATCAGCTCTTTTATGTTGGCTTCATTCACCGGCTTGCCGTTCACCAGTTTTTCGCGCTTGAACACGCCTTTCAATCCGGGACCGATCTTGGTTTCAGTCGAATCGGAGTTGTGGCACACCGAGCAATTTTCAAATGCGGATTCGCCTTTCTTAGCGTCCGCGGCGTTCAGGGGGAGGCCGGCTGCTAGGAACAGGCCTAAACTTGCGAGGGTCAACAATCCGTTTCTCATAGTCACCAGTCTACAATTATGACGTATGCAGATCCAAGTGGGTAAGCCGGCTCCGGAGATTAAAACTTCTGAATTTTCGCTGGCGGGCTTGAGGGGCCAGCGGGTGGTGCTGTTCTTTTTCCCCAAGGCGGATACGCCGGGTTGCACGACGGAGTCGTGCGAATTTCGCGACGCTCATAAAACCTTTACCAAGAAAAACGCTGTTATCGTCGGCATCTCGCCCGACAAGACGGCGGCTCATGCGAAGTTTGCGGCCAAGTATAGCCTGCCGTTTACCCTGGTTGCCGATCCGGAACACGCCATCGCCGAAGCGTATGGGGTGTGGAAAGAAAAGAGCATGTACGGACGCAAGTACATGGGCATCGAACGCACCACATTCGTAATCGACGAGCAGGGCAAGATCGCCAAGATTTTCGCCAAGGTTAAACCCGCCGGGCACGCGGCCGAAGTGTTGGAGGCCTTGGCTAAATAACGCTAACGTTCGGATTCCGCCTCGGCTTCGGCGGCCCCTGCAGGCCCGGCTGCCAGCGCGTCGGCTATCAACTGTTGGGCGCGCTCGGCGTCTTCCTCGGCAACGCGAATTTCTTCGGAAAGATTTGGCAGGGGGCTGTCGCCCACCAGCACCGTGTTGATGCCGTTCGATTCGAGAAGCTGCCGAACCGTGATCACTTCCATCTCTTCGGTGCCGCCGCCGGCCAGCCGGAAGACCGTTACCAGACCTGGTTCATTCGGTGGATTGTTTTCAGATTCCATTCCCTGAGCATACTCCGTAGAATGGAGGTATGCATAGAAACAATGGAGAAGGCTTGGTTTGGTTCCTGGTAGGCGCGGCCGTAGGCGCGGGTGTCGCGCTGTTGTATGCCCCGCAGTCGGGCGACACGACCCGGCGTTTGCTCGGCCGGAAGCTGGCCGATGGCCGCGATGCGTTGTCGGAGCAGGGCAGCGATCTGTTCGACAGGAGCCGGGAGCTTTTCGAAAAAGGCCGCAAGGTTGCCGACGACGCTGCGGAACTGTTCGAGCGAGGCCGGAGTATGGTCAGAAGTTGACCGGCACAGGCCACACCAGCTTGGTACCGTTTGTCAACGAGCCCTACGCGGATTTCTCGCAGCCCGAAGTGTGGGCGAGCGCGGAAGCTGCACTGACTTCAGTGCGTTCGCAACTGGGGCGGGAGTATCCCTTGTGGCTGGCGGGCGCGGAGCACACAACCGGCGATTTATTGATCAGCGTCAATCCGTCGCGGCCCTCTGAAATTGTTGGGCGGCACCACAAAGCTACCGCCGAGATGGCGAATCGCGCCATTGAGGACGCTCATGCTTACGCGCCCCATTGGGGGCGCACACCGCCTCTCGAGCGCGCGCGGCTGCTCACCCGCGCGGCCGCGCTAATCCGCGAACGCAAGTTCGAATTCGACGCGTGGCTGGTGATCGAGGCCGGCAAAACTTGGCCCGAAGCCGAAGCGGAAGTCGGCGAAGCCATCGATTTCTGCGAATATTACGCTCGCCAGATGGTGCGTTTCGCCGAACCCGAACCCGTTGTGCAGCTGCCCGGCGAGCGCGACAACCTGGTGTATCTGCCGCTGGGTATGGGCATCATCATCCCGCCATGGAATTTCCCCCTGGCGATTCTGGCCGGTATGACGACGGCCGCGCTGGTGGCCGGCAATACCGTGGTGATCAAACCGTCGAGCGAGACTCCCACCGTCGCCGCCAAGTTTGTTGAGGTGTTGCACGCGGCTGGATTTCCGCCGCGCAGCTTGGCGCTGACGACGGGCAGCGGGGCGGTGATCGGCGATTTGCTGGTCGAACATCCTAAGACCCGCTTCGTTTCCTTCACCGGCTCGCGCGAAGTTGGTCTGCGCATCAATGAACTGGCCGCGAAGCCCCGCAAGGGACAGATCTGGATCAAGCGCGTAGTGGCCGAAATGGGCGGCAAGGACGCCATCATCGTCGATCGCGAAGCAGATTTAGACAGCGCCGTCGCCGGTGTGGTGCAATCCGCGTTTGGTTACCAGGGACAGAAGTGTTCGGCGTGCTCGCGCGCGATTGTCGATGACCCTATCTATGACGAGTTCCTCGAAAAGCTACAAGCGCGAGTCGCCGCGCTCACCGTCGGCGATCCGGAAAATCGCGCTAATTTCATGGGGCCGGTGATTAGCGCGGGCGCGCGCAAGACCATCTTGAATTACATCGAAGCCGGGCGCGGGGAAGGGCGCCTGATTGCCGGTGGCGGAGTCCTTCCCGGGGAAGGCTATTTCATCCAGCCGACGGTATTCGCAGGCGTCGATTCCAAAGCCCGCATTTTCCAGGAGGAGATTTTCGGGCCGGTGCTCACCGTCTCCCGCGCCCGCGATTTCAGCCACGCGCTCGAACTGGCCAACGACACCGAGTATGGCCTCACCGGCGCTGTCTACTCGCGCAACCCCGAGACGGTGCACCGCGCGCGCCAGGAATTCTTCGTAGGCAACCTGTACATCAACCGCAAATGCACCGGTGCCATGGTAGGCGCGCACCCGTTCGGCGGATTCAATATGTCCGGGACCGATTCGAAAGCGGGCGGCCCCGACTACCTCCTGCAATTCCTACAAGCCAAGTCGATCGCCGAAAAGCTCTAACATCCGTGCACACACAAGTCGGCATCGTCGGCGCGGGGCCCGCCGGATTGCTGCTGGGCCAGATGCTTCATCTGCAGGGCATCGACTCGATCATCGTTGAAAATCGCAGCCGCGAGTATGTAATCGAACGGGTGCGAGCGGGCGTGCTCGAGCAGGGCACGGTCGATCTGATGATCGAACTGGGCGTAGGCGAACGATTGCGCCGCGAAGGACTGCCTCACCGTGGACTGTACTTGAGCTTCGCCGGAGCGCGCCATTACCTCAACTTGGCCGAGCTTACGGGCGGAAAAACCATAACGGTGTATGGCCAGAACGAAGTGGTGAAAGATCTGATTGCGGCTCGGGTCGCCAGCGGAAGGGCCCTCTATTTCAATGTGGAGCAAGTTGCGATTCAGGACGCGGATTCCCACCGGCCGGAAATCACGTTTCAAAAAGACGGCCGCGAGGATCAGATCGAGTGCGATTTTATCGCGGGCTGCGACGGGTTCCACGGCATCTGCCGGCCATCGATTCCCCCAGGCTCGATCAAATCTTATGAGCGCGATTATCCCTTCGCGTGGCTCGGAATCCTGGCAGAAGCCGCGCCGTCATCCGAAGAATTGGTCTATACCTTTCACCACCGCGGGTTCGCGTTGTTCAGCATGCGCTCACCCAAGATCACGCGATTATATTTCCAAGTCCCCCCCGACGAGGAGATCGACAAATGGTCTGACGAAGCCATCTGGGACGAGATGCTGACACGCATGACCACCGACGACGGCTGGAAGCCCAACCGCGGGCCGATCATTCAAAAATCCATCACGCCGATGCGCAGCTTTGTGGCCGAACCGATGCGCTACGGCCGCCTGTTCCTTGCCGGGGATGCCGCGCATATCGTGCCTCCCACCGGCGCTAAGGGCCTGAATCTGGCCGCCACGGACGTCATGGTTCTCGCCAGCGGCCTGGCGGAGTATTACACTCGCGGCACAATGCGGCTGTTGGATGACTACTCCGCGACCTGCCTGCGCCGGGTCTGGAAGGCGCAACGCTTTTCCTGGTGGATGACGCAGACGCTACACCGCTTCCCCGGCGAAAGCGAGTTCGACTACCGCCGTCAGCTCGCGGATCTGGACTATCTCACCAGCTCCCTCGCCGCCATGACCAGCCTCGCGGAAAATTATGTGGGTCTGCCGTTGGATGTGCCGCTGACTTAGACTGAGCAAGAGGTGCGCGATATGAAGCGCTACGTTTTCTTGCTCTGTCTGCTGGCCGCAGGCGGCACGGCACAAACCTTCACTCCAACCAATCCGGCATCGCAAGCGGCCCGCCGGTGGCGCCAGCAGCACGAGCGTGCAATCGTAGACGAATTCGTCTCGCTACTGACGATTCCAAATATTGCAGCCGATCGCGCCAATATCCAGCGTAACGCCGAGGCTATCGCCGGAATGATGGAAAAGCGCGGCATCACCGCGAAGCTAGTATCCGTGCCGGGCGGGAATCCCATTGTGTTCGGCGAGATCAAGACACCCGGAGCGACGCGCACCATCGTCTTCTACGCGCACTACGACGGTCAGCCGCTGGACCCTAAGGAGTGGGTCACGCCGCCGTTCACCCCGACCCTGCGGGATAAAACAATTGAACGCGACGGGCAGGTGATTCAGCTTCCCGCGGAAGGCACTAAGTTCAATCCCGAATGGCGCCTCTACGCGCGAGGTTCGGCGGATGATAAAGCGCCCATCATCGCGATGCTTGCCGCGGTGGATGCGATCCGCGCGGCGGGCTTAAAAACCAAGTCGAATATCAAATTCGCATTTGAAGGAGAAGAGGAGGCCGGATCCCCGAACCTCGAAAAGACTCTGGCGGCCAACAAGGCGCTTTTTTCTGGCGACCTGTGGCTGATGTGCGACGGGCCAGTGCACCAGACCCGCCGCCAACTCATCGCTTTCGGCGCACGCGGGGCAATTCGCGTCGACGTCACCGTCTACGGACCGCGCGGCGAACTTCATAGCGGCCACTACGGTAATTGGGCTCCCAACCCGGCGCTCGCGCTGGCCCGCTTGTTAGTTTCGATGAAGGACGAGACTGGCCGTGTGCTGGTGGAGCATTTTTATGATGATGTCGATCCGCTGAGCGACACCGAAAAGCGCGCGCTCGCGGAAGCCCCCGATATCGATGCGGATCTCATGCGGGAATTCTGGCTCGGCTCGACCGACGGCGGCGGCAAGAAACTCACCGAGTTGATTACGTTACCTTCGCTCAACATTCGCGGCATGGCCAGCTCGCGAATCGGCGCTCAGGCTTCGAACGTGATTCCTGCGTCGGCCAGCGTCACCATGGATATCCGGCTGGTGAAGGGCATGGACCCGCGCACCACGGCGGAAAGAGTCATCGAGCATATTCGCAAACAAGGGTTCTTTGTGGTAGACCAGGAACCCACTAGCGAAATGCGAATGTCTCACGCCAAAGTAGCGAGGGTAACGATAAGCGGCGCTGAAGCCGCGATTCGCACTCCCATGGACCTGCCCATTTCCCAGGAAGTGATCCGCGTCGTCGAGAGCGCCCGCGGCCCCGCGGTGAAGCTTCCGAATATGGGCGGCGGATTACCGCTGACCAGCGTCGAACGTCCCCTGGGCACGCGCACCATTGTGATTCCCCTTGGAAACCACGACAACAACCAGCACAGTTATAACGAGAATCTACGCTTGCAAAACTTGTGGGACGGGATCGAGCTGATGGCTGCCCTAATGACTATGTGAGAGTGCGCCTACTTACTCTTGAGCGCCGCTTCCAGCGCGGTAGTGAGTTCCTTCGACATCGGTTCGGTGGCCGCATCGAAGCGGGCTAGCACCTTGCCGTCGCGGTCGACCAGATACTTGGTGAAGTTCCACGGAATCTCACCGCCCGTCTTGGGATTGGCAGACTTGTCCGTGAGGAACTGGTAGAGGGGGGCTTTGTCCTTACCGGCAACCGAGATCTTCGAAAACATCGGAAAGGTGACGCCAAATTTGGATTTGCAGAACGCCCCGATCTCAGCGTTTGAGCCCGGCTCCTGCCCGCCGAAATTGTTGGCTGGAAAACCGGCGACCACCAGGCCCTGATCCTTGTACTTTACGTACAGCGCCTGCAGGCCCTCGTATTGATAGGTGTAACCGCACTGGCTGGCGACGTTAACCACCAGCATTACTTTGCCCTTGAAACTCGCGAGCGGGGTCGGCGTGCCATTGAGGGCGTCCATGCTGAATTCATGGACGCTGGTTGCGGCGAGCGCAGCACTGGTCATAACGAGAACGGCTCCAAGCAGGGATTTCATGCCCCGATTCTACTACGTTCGGCACCGAGTTAAAATGATAACCAGCTTTCGAATATAAGGAGGAGAAATGGGTACGACGGCAATATCTACACGTTGGGCGCTGAAAGGCCGCGGTTACGAGTTCTGCAATTGTGATTTCGGCTGCGGCTGCAACTTTGGCGGCTTCCCAAACTCGAAGGACGGCAGTTGCCGCGCCCTGGTAGGAATGGTGATTGAGCGCGGCTCGTGCGGCACGGTCGATCTTTCCGGATTGAAATGCGCTGCGATTGTCGCGTGGCCGAAAGCCATACATGAGGGCCACGGCGAATGCGTATTCATTGTGGAGCCCGCCACTTCTGACCAGCAAATCGACGCGTTCGCTCAAATTTTCACCGGCAAACTGGGAGGCTTGCCCTGGGAACTTCTCGGGCCGACCTTTGAAGTCAAAGGGCTGGTGAAGGCCAAGATTACCATCGAAGGCAGCGGACCGAAGAGCGTATTCAAAGCCGAAGGAATTGCCGAGGGTCACGGCGATACCTTCAAGAACCCGGTCACCGGAGAAGACCACTTGGCCAATCTAGAACTGCCTGACGGATTCATCTGGAAAAAGGGCCAATGCGGTCAAGGTACGTTCCGGGCCGAAGCCAGCGGTATTTCGGTAGCGGCGGAAAAATCCAACTGGATTCTCTATGACTTCGATTGGAATAACGGGTGAAGGTGAGTGTGCCTCCTTTTGGTAGTTCACGAAGATTTCCGCATTGCAATTGGCCAGGAACTGCGGCCGGGCCGGCGCGGCGTAAATTCCATGCGCAACTCTTCCGTTTCGGAAGCCGCGGCTAAAATTCCTCCAAAAGTGCGATGGGAAAAGTCACGCCGGAATGCGTGTGGATGTTATGCGCGCCGAACTCCGCAGTCAAGCCTTGGCGTCGGTTCCAGATACAGCCTGCAATGGTAATCCGGCGCGGACGGGCGCTTCCTGTTCGATTTTGCGGTTGCGCGGCGGGTGGACAAGAACCGGCAATATCATCGCTGCGGTCAGGACCCCTGCGATCAAGTAAAGTCCCTGGTTATACCCTCCGGTAGCTTGCCGCAAGTAGGCGAAAAGGAGCGGACCGAACGCCGCGGGGAATGCCCACGGCAGCAACATCAATCCAAAAATCGGCCCGACATGGCGCGGGCCAAAATAATCCGCTGCGAAGGCTGGCGTGATCCCGTAAGCGCCTCCGTAACAAACCAGGACTACGAAACTGGCAACCAGCAGAACAATAGGAGACGAGATGCTGTGAAAATTCCAAAATATGATCGCCTGCAGCAAATACATAGTGAAGAAAGCCGTTTTTCTCCCGGTCAAGTCCGAAATCCAAGCCCAGAATATACGGCCGAGTCCATTGCCGAGACTGATGATGCCCACGAAGGTCGCTGCTGTCACAGCGTTTACCTTGCCTAGTTCTTGAAACAACGGCGCCGCCTGGGAAACTACCGATATGCCGGCAATGGTGTTGATGGACAATAGCGCGCAAATGGCCCACCATTGCCAGGTTCGCAACGCTTCTCCCAGGCTGTAGTCGCGATCCGAACGCTGCGAGACCTGTGCCGCCGAGGGAGCCCAGCCCGCCGGTTTCCAACCCTCCGGAGGATTCTGCATGAAGAAGGCTCCACTAACTGCGACGATGGCATAGGTTATGCCAAGGTACATCAAGGTGGGCATAGGGCCGACATGCTGCAAAAGGCGGCCAGCCAAGGGAGCCGCAACCAGCGCGCCCGCTCCAAAGCCGCCGACGGCGATGCCGGTGATCAGTCCTCGACGCTCAGGAAACCATTTTACGAGAACAGCCACGGGAACCACGAAGCCCATTCCCAGCCCGGTTCCTCCCATCACGCCGTAAGTGAGGTACAGCCACCACAGCTTATAAGCGGAAAAACTCGACAGAAAAACTCCGCCGCCCCACAGCAGACCCGCCACCATTCCAACCACTCTGGGACCGCTCCGATTTAGCCACAGACCGCCAACTACCGCTGAAAGACCAAGGAACAACCAGCTAATCGAAAAAGTGAATGAGACTTGCGAGATGCTCCAGCCGTATTCCTTGACCAGTGGAATGCGAAACACGCTCCACGCATACCCGGCGCCCAAAGCCATCTGCATGCAGAAGCCGGCGACTGCGATCCACCAACGATTGACTGAGGGCATAAATCTCTCCTCAAACCGATAAAACAGACTCTATTCTGGCATCGCTGCCGATATCCGTCAACACCCCGTGAGTTGCAAGTCCCGCCGCTCCCTGCGAATACAGTTCAATGACTGATACTGGAAAGCTTCTAAACAAGAGCGGGAACCCTTCGGGAATCTCGCGCGTCTAAACCCATCAACAGGGTAACCCTCTGCAACATCTTAATACCAACAAATTGTTGCCTTGAAGCACCATACTTAACTTCTTAGAAACTGAGGCCGCAACATTGACTGAAAATTTTGTTCAAGGTCGGGAAAGCCTGGAGATCCCTTTTAAACTGCCTTTTCCACGAGGCGGTTTTTATAATTTGCGCCGTCTGACGATATACGCATTTTTTTCGGCGCTTTCGATTAGCTTCCCGTTGGTGGCACAACAGGCTGATTTCAAGATCGTCGCTAGTGGTCCTCATCATATAGTGCAAGGCCACTTTATGTATTTTTTAGTCCAGGGACAAGTCTTGGCAGGCACCAGCGACTCGCTTGGGAATGCAGTGGTTCCGGCCATAATCGGTTTGCCCGCGGCGGCCACCGCTGAATTTGTAAACCTGAGCCGGTTTTGTTGTCTTACAACCTTGTGGACCGTCGATACCCCAAACCCCGTCAAAATCTCGATTTCTCCATTTACTCAGATAGGTGCTTATCCGCTGACAATTGTTTACACTACCGCGGGGGGGCTGCTACGCTCGACAACCTACACCATTTTTGTCGACCCGATGCCCACGCCGGCGCCCTGGGACGGTCTTCCCTATCGATTCCCTCCAACGCTTACCGGTCTGGGCCAATGGTCATCCGACAGAGTTATTTTCGGCCGGATGCATTGCACCTCAAACGAGTCTCTGTTGTCGGAAAATAACGCATGGTATTACGATGGCGAACGTGTGTACTATCAAATCGCAGACGCGACCGGCGATCCCAGCTGGAATGCCTGCGCGCTCTTGGAGCAAAGTATCTACCGGCCCGATGTGCTGAACAACAACGGTTGGATATATGGATACGAAGTCTTTCCTCACGGTCTCGCCATGAATTTTCGGCGCACCGGCGATCCTCTGTCGCGGCAAGCTGTATTCGAGCTCGGCCAAGTGGGCGCCTACTCGTCTTTTCCAAACGCCGACCGGATGATCGACTGGTCTGCTGCGCGGGAAGTCGCTTACGGAATCGAAGCGGGTCTGGTCGACCAAAGTTTGGGCGGCGCGCCGACCCCCTACTTCCAGGATCAAGTGGAAATACTTTTGGGCGACTTCGATCAGTGGTTTGTAAGCAAGAGCGCCGCCTACGTACAGCCCTTCATGGTGGGACTTGCAGCCGAGGCACTTATCCAGTACTGGGATGTGAGCCACGATCCGCGCGTGCTCCCTCTGTTGCAAACGGCCGCAGATCAACTGTGGCAGCAGTCCTGGACCGCGGGATGCGGTTGTTTCCTCTACTACAACGGGGATGGCACCACATCGCAGAGTCAAGATCTCAATTTGCTGATCGCGCCATTATATGGGTGGGTGTTCCAGCAGACCGGATCCGAGAATTACCGCAACATGGGTGACCGAATCTTCAATTCCGGCGTAACCGGCGCCTGGCTCTACGGCGGCAAGCAATTTTCACAAAACTATCGATGGAGCGATAAATACGTTCAATGGCGTAGTGCGTTAAGACCAGTGGGCTCCGCTGGCAACATTTCGGCAAACCCCAACCCCTGCGTGCTGTCGGGAAACCAGTGCACAGCTTATATTAATTGGACGACCACCGGAATCTCCAGCGCCCAAGTGTGGGTGCAGGTTAATAACGCGCCCGAAACGCTTTTCGCCATGGCTCTCTCCTGTTCAAATAACAATTGTGCAGTGCCGTGGATTCAGGGTACTGGTTCCGTCTACACATTTACCCTTTACGATTGCGACGGGACAACCTGTAGCAACACAAGTCATGGGAACGCCACAGTAGTCGCTTCCGTCCAGGTCACAGGCAGCGCTGGCGGCAACCCGTAAATGCAAGGAAGCCTGCCGAGGGGAATGTCGCGAGTTTCCGCATACCACCGCCGTTTGCAGGCACGGCGAGTTGAACCCTCATTGTCGAGCGAGTCGAACCGGGAGCTGGATCGACTCCTGTCCCTTGCAATTAAGATCCAGATGAGTGTCTGCGTATCCGGGTGCCCGCACAACGATCTTGGAGAGAATTTCCGTTGGAATGAGTATCATCGCTCTCCCGAATGAATCCGCCCGAGTCCGTTTTGAATTATCCAACATAATGACTTCGGCCTCACTAACCTTGAGCCCAGTCTCTCCAGCCACCCTTAAGTACACATCGCAACCAGAGGGATATCTGAATCCATCAATCGCTAGGGCGCAATCCGGTAAAACGATTGGAAAATGCTGGTTTCGGCCAAATTGCAGACCAATGTTATGCACGGTGACATCGTGGCATCGTGGCTCGCCCGCCTTGATCGTGTACAAACCGAATCCGAAGTCGCAGAAATCCGCTTCCCCAGTTTTCGCATAGACACGTTGGACCAAATGCCCATCCGAATCCAATAACTCAACCGGAGCGGGAATGCCCTTCCCATGCTCGTCCGTAACAGTCACGCGAACTGCACAGAAGTCTGCCCCAAACAGAGGAACGCCTAACATTGTCAGTAGTAGGATTATCCAGATTTTCAAGTTACTTCCCCTTAAACAAGGCCAGTCAAACAATTCTCGATAATCTTCTGGGTGTTGGCAAGGGAGGCCGGCCGGTCCATTCACTTAGCCAGCAGGGGTTCTCAACTCCGATGTCACTCCACCCTTCGCTATGTCGGGACCGGACATTGGCTAAGATGGTGCGCCCGGAGGGACTCGAACCCCCGGCCTACTGATTCGAAGTCTAAACCAACCGCCGCGCCCTGCAACTTCATGCACTGAAAGCCCCGCCAATATTGGAATTTGAC
>JANXXL010000283.1 GCA_025350625.1 Bryobacterales bacterium
GCCGGTTCCTCGGCGGCCGCCTTGCTGAGGCCGGATGCCTGCAGATTTTCGAGGAGTCCGTCGTGTAACCGGGCGGTCAGGCGCTGGAGCCGACGGCTCACTGTTGCCTCATGGACGCCGAGAACTCGGGAGATTTCTAGCAGTGTACGCCGGTCGAGAAACCAGGCGGAAAGAAGGAAGCGGTCTTCCTCCACGAGACGGCTGAAGGTCGTGCTAAGGGCCTGGCTAAGCCGCGAAAGCATCTCCGTTGTGGGTGTCATGCCGGGAGATACGGCCGGCAATTCGTCGGTTGCGAGAGGCGTCTCACGATTGGTCCGGCGATGGTGGTCGACGTTCCGCTGTGCGAGCGTCGCCCGCAGGAAACCCTTCAACGACCCCCTTCCAGAATAATAAGTAAGGGGCGAGCGGCGTTGCCCGTCTCGATCCCTAAGCCCAAATAGGTCGGCGTAGAGCGAATCTGCGAGCTCGCGCCCTGTTGCCGCCGAGGATGTCATGCTGATCGCGGCTTGAATCAAGGGATCCCGATAACGGGTGATGAATTGTTGCCAGGCGGATTCGCGCCCGAGAGCGCAGGCATGGGCGAGAGCAAGGTCCCGGAGTTGAAGTGATCGCCAGAAGTCGGCGATCAGCTGTGGCGTGGTTACGCTTCCAGGCGGCAGCCCGTAGTTGTATTTGAGGCCGAGCGTGAGTAGCACGGTAGCCAGTTCATCCTCATGGAGACCAACGGAATCGGCTTCGGCTGCCAGCCACAACTCGTGGATTTCGAGACCTGACAGGTCTTTTAGCTGCAATTCCGGCGTCTGAGTCTCGCGCAGTGTTTCAAGGCCTTCGGCGCAAGGAGACGGGAACGGGCGATCTGGGGAATGTGGCGGCGCCGAATCCACGCCCTCACTATAGCTGAAGATTGGGGATTCGATTAAGTATCCTGCCTCGACGAAATACCAAAAATGGTGGGCACTCGTGGCAATGAAGTTACAATCTAGCCTGGTTTCTGTCGGGCAATATCGGGCAAGGAGCCATGGCAACGTTGGCATCCACGGTAGGCGCGGCAATGTGGAATCTGTAAGTTGCCGATGGCATTGAGGCGGTCACGTATCGAATCCCCCCCTCTCCGCCAGAACTTTCCTGTCCGGTCCGGACACATGGGTAACAGATTGCGCCTAAGACATAGGTAACACTTTTGGCCCGAAGGGAATGGGCAGTGCTGCCAGTGGAAGCGTTTGACGATAAACCGACGCCGAGGCTCCTTCCGCTGCGGCGCAATGTCACTGTGATACATTCGGGATCAACCCTTCGCCAACTGGGAGTCGACGACGATGTCGCTTGAAAGTTTTTCCAAACTTGTCTGTTTCAGCCGGATTTGCCCCCTTTGTACAATCACGATCATCGCATTCTTGCTGCCGCCGAGCGCAGCCGCGCAGGCTTTAGGCGATTCTCCCGCGGTTAACCCGGGAATGCATAGCTTGAGTTTGCAGCGAGCCGACGGACCCGCCGTGCATTACGCGATCTTCATTCCCCGGAACTATTCTCCCTCCACGCCGGTACCTCTCATTCTTGCGTTGCACTTCGGAGTCGGCGGTGGAAACGCGAGCGGCGCCGGTGGCGATGTGGTTCAAATCCTCATTGGTCCGGCACTCGCAGAACTTGGCGCCCTCATCGTCGCGCCGGATTCGGTGGCAGGCGATTGGAGCAGTCCCGAAAACGAGAAGGCGGCGAACGCATTGCTCGATATGATCCTGGCACGCTACTCCATCGATAAGAAAAAAGTGGTAGTCACCGGCTTCAGCATGGGCGGCACAGGCTCCTGGCATTTTGCTGAAACATTCCCGGAACGTTTCAGCGCAGTGATCCCAGTAGCCGGAAGGCCGCCGGCATCCGCCTCAGGGTGGCGGTTACCGGTTCTGGCGATTCACTCCCGCGACGACCAAGTGGTACCGTTTGGCCCGACGGAAGCGCGAATTGCGGAACTCCAGAAAGCAGGCCTCAATGCAAGGCTGATCCAGCTGACCGGGATCACGCATTACGAGACCAGCCGCTTCAGAGATGCCTTGCGGGAGGCGATCCCGTGGTTACGGGAGGTCTGGAAATAAATTCCGGACCCTGCCCTCCCCGCCGACATACTTCGTCCTGTGGTTAAGCGGGCGATGGGTGTAGATCCCGCCCCCCAGATCCATGCCCATGCGCATCGGATCGAGCAATTCCAATCCTAGCGAGTCGTCATCCCAGCTCGTCTCTTTCGTGACTGAATTATACAGTAGTCGTAGGCACGCACTTGCGCCGGAGTGACGTTCCCGTCTCGCGGAGTTTCCAATAGAATGAAAAAACGCCTATGGACGCAAAATCCGCGGCACAAGAGCGTTTTGCATTCGCCCGCGAGGGGCTGATCGAGCTTAGCCACCGTATTCACGCTCATCCCGAACTGGGCTTTGAAGAAGAGCGGGCCTGCGCGTGGCTCTGCGAGTCGCTCGCCGACGCCGGATTCTCGATCGAAAAGGGCACTGGCGGCCTTCCTACGGCGTTCCGCGCCCGCGCCGGATCCGGTCCTTTGCACATCGGCATTTGCGCTGAATACGATGCCTTGCCGGGCATCGGACACGCTTGCGGCCACAACGTCATTGCCGCCTCGTCCGTGGGCGCCGCGCTGGCTGCCGCTAAAGTAGCCGACGAGTTGGGGCTGACCATCACCGTCATCGGCACGCCCGCCGAAGAAGTGGGCAATGCCAGTGGAAAGATTTTGCTGCTGGAGCGGGGCGCCTTTGCGGGCATCCACGCCGCCATGATGGTGCATCCAGCGCCCTTCGACATGCTTCGAGCGAAGATCATCGCCGCTTCTATGTTTGAAGTTCATTGCACCGGCAAGGAGTCCCACGCGTCGGCTTTTCCGGAACGCGGCGTCAACGCGGCGGATGCGCTCACCATCGCGCAAACCGCGTTGGGCCTCCTGCGCCAGCATATCCGCTCTACCGATCGAATACACGGCATTATTACTAATGGCGGCTCTGCTCCGAACGTGGTTCCCGCCCACACTTCCGCTAAATACATCATTCGCTCGGAGACTCTGGATCAACTGGCCGAATTGCGCCCCAGAGTTCACCGCTGTTTTGAGGCGGGAGCCCTCGCTACCGGGGCGAAGCTTGCGATCACTGGCGGCGACAAGCCGTACGCCGAGATGCGGCACCACGAGAGCATGGCGGCGCTATACCGCCAGAATTCCGAGGCGCTGGGGCGGCCCTTCCCCGATCTGGGCGAGTGGCAAACCAGGCCCAGCGGCTCCACCGACATGGGCAACGTCTCGCAGACGATTTCATCCATCCATCCGATGATCGGCATCAATTCCCTGCCCGCCGTCAACCACCAGCCGGAGTTCGCCCAGCACTGCATCACTGCGGACGCGGATAAGGCGTTATGCGACGGCGCCTTGGCCATGGCATGGACCTGCATCGATTTAGCAATGAACCGCGAGGTGCGTGAAGAGTTATTGCGCGCAGCAGTTCCACATTAATCGAGCGCTATGAACCGCCGCACTACTCGTGTATGATGTGCACGGAGGTTCGCATGACATCGATCTTTTGGGCTGCCGTTGGAATGTTTGCGGGAACGGTCTTCGCGGCCGATTCCATCACTTTTCACAAGAATGTCGAGCCGATCCTGCAGAAAAACTGTCAAAGCTGTCATCGGCCCGGCCAGATCGCGCCGATGTCGTTTTTGACCTACCAGGGCACGCGCCCGTGGGCCAAGGCGATGAAGACTGCGGTCGCCAGCCGCAAGATGCCGCCGTGGTTCGCCGATCCGAAGTACGGCCACTTCTCGAACGACCACGCGATGCAGCAAGGCGACATCGATACCATCGTCGCGTGGGTTGACAGCGGCGCCAGGGAAGGCGATGCCAAGGATGCGCCGCCGCCTATCGCGTGGCCGGCCGATGGCTGGCTGATTCAGCCGGACTACATTGTGAAGGGGCCGACCTACGATGTTCCGGCGAAGGGCGTCCTCGAGTGGACCAACGTTGTCGTTCCCAGCGGATTAACCCAGGATACCTGGATCACTTCGCTCGAGATCAAGCCCAGCGCGCTTGCCGTGACGCATCACATCTGCGTGAGTTTCATCGCGCATAATCCGGAGGTAAAGTACGGCGTCCCGGTGTGGGTGGACAAGCAGCGCGATGAGACCGGCAGCGCATTGCCCAGGGCACAGGGCGTCAAGAACGAATTGCCGGGAGTGCCGGGCGTGGCGAAAGACGAGCGCGAGCTTATCGGGGCCAGGCTCAACCCAGGCGGGAGCGAAGGCTGCTACGTACCGGGCCAACAGGTTACCGACTATCGTGCGTTCCACGCGGCTAAGCTGGTCCCGGCCAACACCGACATCGTTTTCCAGATGCACTACACCACTACTGGTACACCGATGACCGACAAGCCGGAAGTCGGTTTCACGATCGCCAAGGAACCGCCGCAGCGCCGTTACATCTCCTATAACTCGCAGCCGTCGGTCGGTACCGACAGTGCGGTTTTCAAGATTCCGGCAAACGATGGGAACTGGCAGAGCCCTCCGTCCGAGATCTTTTTCAACGAGGACGTGCAACTGGTGTGGATGATGCCGCACATGCACATGCGAGGCAAGGACATGACCTACAACCTCGAGTATCCGACCGGGGAGAAGCAAATTGTGCTGAAAGTGCCTCACTACGACTTCAACTGGCAGCTGGGTTACTACACCGATGTCAAGGTGCCCAAGGGCAGCAAGATGACGGTGGACGCTCACTTTGACAATTCGCCCAACAACAAATTCAATCCCGATCCCAACCGGCCGGTGTTTTACGGAGATCAGACCTGGGAAGAAATGATGGCGCCGTTTTTCGGCATCGTCGTGGATATGAAGCAGGATCCCGAGAAGGTCGTCACGGTGAAAGGTGGCCGGGGTAGAGGAGGCGCGTAGCCTTTGAGCTTCGGCATTCCGCTCCACTTTTTTAAGCGCCGCCTCTACCCAACGCGCTTAGGAGAAATATGAAATGAAACAGGTGTATCCTGAATTAAATTACCGGAACGCAGGATAGCGAATCCGGCAAATTTGATCTGAGAAGGAGGGGCCTATGGGTTCCAAGAAGCCGAATCGGAGAGGTTTCCTGAAGGGCGGAGCCGCGTTAGCCGGCGTGGCTGCCGGAGCCGCACAATCTGCAAAGGCAGAGCCGCCGCTGGCGGAATTGCGCGCGAAGGGCACTAGTAAAGAACAGATCGCTTATGGCGACCGCTCCCCTTACGAAACATCGATGCGCGCCCCGGTGGTGGAGAGAACTTCGCCCGACGCATTCGGGCTGATGTTTCACGTCAATGCTCCCCTGCAGGATTTGGTCGGAGCCATCACGCCATCCTCGCTTCACTATGTTGCTACCCATCGCGGCTCCTTCATCCCGAACATCGATCCCAAAGAACACCGCTTGATGATTCACGGCATGGTCGACCGGCCGCTGATCTTCACCATGGAAGATTTGAAGCGCCTGCCTTTCGTCACGCGGCAGCATTTTATCGAGTGCGCCGGAAATCGCGCGAAGGCGACGCACAAGACCGTCCAGGACACGCACGGCCTGACGAGCAGCAGCGAATGGACGGGAGTGCCCCTGTCGCTATTACTCAAGGAAGCCGGCGTGCAAAAGGGCGCGTCCTGGGTGGTCATCGAAGGGGCCGAAGAAGTCAAAGGGGCATCCAGTATTCCGCTCGGCAAGGCCATGGACGATTGTCTGGTGGCCTACGGCCAAAATGGCGAGGCCATCCGTCCGCAGCAGGGGTATCCCTTACGACTGATGGTTCCCGGCTTTGAAGGAATTTTCCAGACGAAGTATCTCAGGCGGATCAAAGTGGTGGAACAGTATTACATGACTTACAACGATTACGGGCATATCAGCCCGGATCCGAAAGTCGCCGCGCTGGCGAACCAGATCGGGCCGAAATCCGTCATTACGTTTCCTTCCGGAGGACAAAAACTGCCTGCTCCCGGATTCTACGAAATCAGCGGCCTGGCATGGTCCGGCGGGGGCGCCATTCGCAGCGTGGAAGTATCCACCGACGGCGGCAAGAACTGGAAGAACGCGGAGCTTCGCACTCCGTCCTATCCGATGGCGCATACACGTTTCGGTTTTCACTGGAAATGGGACGGGAAAGAGTGCGAAATCCAATCGCGCTGCACCGATGAACTTGGCACTGTGCAACCCACGCGCGCTCAGTCCGCCAAATACTTCAACCAACCGTTGGACAAGGATTTCCGCGCGCCGGGAACTGACAATACCGTTCTGCCGTGGCGCATCGCCAGCGACGGGAGCGTTCACAATGGACTGGCATAAACCGATTCTCATCGCGACCATCCTGGCCGCGGGCCAGATGGCATTCGCCCAGCTTCCAACCTATGGTGTGGGACGGACGCCGACTGCGGATGAAGTCAAGGCTTGGGACATTTCCATTGGTCCGTCCGGCAAGGAACTTCCGCAAGGTCACGGAACCGCTAAAGATGGCGCGCGGCTCTTTCTACTGAAGGGGTGCGGGGGCTGCCACGGGGTGACTGGGATAGGTGGGCGAGCGCCCGCTTTGGTAAAGGGCGGTCCTCCAGCCGTTCCCGGTCAGACGCCGCCCAATGGGATGGAAGGCATGCACATGGTGCCGGACACCGGAATCATGGCGCTGCGCTCGCCTTACGCTGTCACTCTGTGGGATTACATCAACCGCGGCATGCCGCTCAATCGTGAAGGAACCTTGAAGCCGGATGAAGTATACGCGATCACTGCTTTTCTTCTTTATAAGAACGAGGTGATCAAGTCTGAGGATCAGGTGCTCGACGCTCAATCGCTGCCGAAGGTGGAGATGCCGAATCGCAAAGGATTCGCTGACGCGCCAGAGTGGAAGCATGGAGCGCCGAGGCTGGCCGGTTATCCGTAAACCTTCGCGAAATTGTTGCGATCATTCTATAGCCAGCGGTTATTGAGTGTTCACTGCGTAGAGGGTGATGGACTTCGGAACTACCTTCCACCAGTGCGGCGTCCCCGGAGGGATTACGATTACGTCTCCCTTGGTTAACTGCACAGTTTTGCCGCCTTCGATAGTTGTCCCCTGTGTCAGCCCTGGTTTGGTCACCTTGCCGCCAATCAGCGTTCCGCCGGTCACATAGGTTGCCGAGCCGTCGAGAACGTACCAAATATGCGTGGTCTTCTCGTGAATTTCGGGCACGGCACTCTCGGTGCGGACGTTAGTCCCGACCGTGTATTCGGGCGTTTTGGCCAGGGTGCCACCTTTGGCTAAGGTCGCCATCAGTTTGTCATGACCCACATAGATTGCACCAAGTCCTCCCCCAGCGCCGGTCATCAATACGGCCATCGCCAAAAGAATTGCGAGCGCCCCAAGAAATTTCATAGCTTCCCTCCTCCATAAATTTGCCAGCCGGGTCCCGGCAGGCACCACTGGGAACTATAAGCTTACCGGCACAGCTTGTCAAACCGTGCCATGTCAACCACGCCATTCCTATTCGACTCTGAGTCGGGTATGCTAATGCACATGTTTTGCCGAAAGCTCTTAGCGATAACTCTCCGTGCCGTGATAGCATTTGCCGTTCTGGCCCCCTCCGCCTATCCCCAGGCCCGTCCCAAGCCTCCGAAGTCCGTCCGGCTTTACGTATTCGACAACGGCATTATCAAAGACCCGGATGTGACCCGGTTCCACTTCAAAAAAGAGGAAATCGCGGTGCCCGATTTTGTGGTGTGCTCATATCTGATCGTGCATCCCAAAGGCACCTTGATGTTCGATGCCGGGTCGATTCCCGACGCGAACTTCAAGGAGGGCGTCACGCCAACGACTTTGAATCGATTTATCGCGACCAAGACGCTTCAGTCTCAAATGGCGGCGCTGGGCTATGCGCCGAAGGACATCACCTATTTCGCTTTGTCGCATTACCACGGCGATCATATTGCTAACTCCAACGCCTTCGCCGGCTCCACCTGGCTGGTGCAGAAACCGGAGCGCGACGCGATGTTTGCCGAGGACAGCCCTGTAAAGGATCAGTTACCACTTTTCAACCGGCTCAAAGACAGCAAGTCCAAAATTCTCGAGGGCAAGGATTTCGACGTATTCGGCGACGGCACGGTGGTGATCAAGGGCGCCTACGGGCACACTCCCGGGCACCAGGTAATCTATGTGAAACTGGCCAAGAGCGGACCCATCCTGCTCTCGGGCGATTTATATCATTATCGCGAGGAGCGCTTCACGGACAAGACGCCGGTGTTTGAGTTCAACGGTCCGCAATCGTTGGCCAGTCGCGCCAATATCGAGGCATTCCTGAAGAAGTCCGGCGCGCAGCTTTGGATCGAGCACGATCTGCAATTATTCCGCGGGTTGAAAACGGCTCCGGAGTATTTGGAATAGCGCGACGGCACCAACATCAGCGGGGATCTCTCAGCGGTTCGCCCCACCGCGAGGGGAGCATCCCGATTTCGGTGGGAGTCAGTAAGTCATGCGCTTCTTGCCAAACTCCTGCATGTTAGCGGAAACTTGGGACGTTGTCCCAGCGGCCTGAGCTTGATCTCCTAATCGCCTGCGCATTACCGGCGGGATGTCGTGAAACCGGCTCGCGAGTTCGAGCCGCGCTCGGTGTCCCCCTGGACTGGAACAGGGTTCGGGAACTCGGCGCCTATCATAGAGTCCGGCCTCTGCTCTATGAGCGGCTGACGAAGTACGCGGCCGATGCCGTCCCTGCAAACGTGGCCGCCGAACTTGCCTCCGAATTTCGCAGCGGAGTAGCTCGCAGCCTCTATCTAACCGGAGAGCTGGTCCGTCTGACGAAAGCGTTCGCAGCGGTAAACATTCCGGTGCTCCCCCACAAAGGGCCAGTACTGGCACAAACCGCCTATGGCGATTTGGCTCTGCGTGAGTTCTCCGACCTGGATTTGCTGATCCATTCGTCCGATTTGCCTGCGGCGATCAAACTCCTGGAAGAGTGCGGTTTTTTGCCGCCTCCGGACTTGGCGTGGCTGTCCCCTCAGGCTTTGCTCCGCTGGACCTGGGAGACGTCTTACACTTCAGCCAGCGGGGTTTCCGTCGATCTTCACTGGAGACTAACGCCACCCCATTACACGGTTCAACTCGATCCGGACATCCTCTGGAATCATCGGGCCTCCATTACAATCGCCGGATCCGCGCTGCCGTCGATCACGCCCGAAGCGATGTTACTGCTGCTCGCGGTGCATGGCGGGAAACACTGCTGGGAGGCGTTGGGCTGGCTGGCGGACATAGCCTGGCTGCTCGACGCGAATCCTAAACTCGACTGGCAGCTCGCCTGGAAACTGGCCGGTGATACAAAATGCCATCGCCCGCTCCTGCTCGCTTTATCCCTGGTGGCGCAGCTCTTCGACGCCAACGTTCCGAAGCTGGGAAGCGATCCGTTGGCCGGCAAGCTGCGGCAGCGAGTCATGGCTCGCCTTTACCAGGGGCCAATCGAGACTCCGCGTTCGCCTGAGCTGTTTTCCTTCGCCGCGACGCTCGCCCGCCAACGCAGCGATTCCTTAAAACATTTGCTGGGCGTTGTGTTTCATCCCACGGAAATCGACTGGAAAGAGCGGCGCCTGCCCGATTCCCGGTTTTGGCTCTACACTCCGGCGCGGCTCGCGCGGCTCTGCGGGAAATACCTGCGAAGAAAAACATCATCGAGTGAACGCACCTAGTTAAACGAGTACTAACCGCGAACTGCTCGGAACCCGTGCGGAATTTTTTGCTCGCGGGCTACGGCTGCGGATGGTACTTCTAGAACCTTCGAGTATTGACTCATCCTCCGACCGATGTTAACCTCGAACCACTTTCGCACCTCTCGGAGGAGGATGTATTACATCTATGGTGCCCACAGGATTGGCCCGCCCGCTCACCCAAACTCTCGTCAGTGGAGATTTTCGTTTATGAATCGCAAAAATTGCATTCCGGTATCGCTGGCCGCGCTGGCGTTTATCGCGGCCCCAGCCGTTGGGCAAAACAATGCTCCCGGCGTGCCGTACGACTGGAGCCATCATCACGTAATATTCAGTCCACCGAGCACCCAGGAGCAGCAGACCGGCGCGACTGCCGATCGCCGCTATTTGCATCAATGGACATACCGCAATTTGCAGCACACAGCGCCTGACGAACAGGACTCGATCAACGGCCAAGTCCACACTGCCGTGAGTTCGGGCGCGCCGCCCGCCGCGAGTTCCAACGCCGCACTCAGTGCTACACCCAGCGCCTTAAAGACCAGGAAAATCAATAACGGCCTGTGGGAGATGAATATGGGCGCCGGTGCTACTGTCGGCCAAGGCAACTATCCTGCAAAGTTCTCCTTTACCACTTCTTCCGCTTTGTGTGCAGGCGCCCCGCAGCCGGACTTTGTAGTTTATAACACTGGATTGGTGGGTTTAAACACCAGTCAAGCAACCATCATCGCGTTTGACAACCTGTATAGCGGTTGCACTGTTACTCGTACGGGGCTGCACATCACCGCCAATAGCGGGAGCACCTCCATAGGCTACAGCGCGGGCGTGATCACGACTGCGGATATAGGGTCGACGATCACGGATACGACCTCGGGCCACAGCTTCATACCCGCAGGCACCACCATTACGGCAGTGACCACACCCGTTGCGGCATCGCTCACTTCGAACAGCTTTAACTCCACGACCACGACGGCGAATTTTGGACAAACGATCTCGGTAAACGGGGTTACGCTGACGGCAAACACGGCTCGGGCAGAAGTGAATCGGATAGGCTTCGGCGGTACCGCTCCAAGCAATAATGCCTCAGTTACTGTTGCGGGAATCGCATATGTTTTTAAGACGGCCAATTGGACGTCGGGCACCGAAGGCGCTTCACAATGCTTTATTCGGACAAGCGCCACCACAAGCAATATGGTTTCCTGGTTGGCCTCGGCGATCACAACTGGCGCTGCTAACACCGGATCGAGCACCAACACGTGGGAGTGTAACGCTGCCAGCGGCTCGCAGCCAAGCGCAGGTGTTACGGTGACTGGCAGCACAAGTCCCAACGTGGACGTAACGGCCAAAATCGTAGGAGCCACCGGGTTCACGGCAACTTCAACTGGGACTAATGCGCCGAGCGTCTCAATCACCCTCACCGGCTCGGATGCAGTCAACGCGGGCGCTACATTCTTCACGGTATGGTCCGGAGCTGCGGGTGTCAGCGCCGCGACGCTGGGCGCGAACATCGTTACCGCCATCAATAACAATTCCGCCACCACGCTTTCAACGGCGGCGCTCGCGGGGGCCGGTCCATTCACGATCACGGTCACCGCGTCCACTCCCGGCACCGCTGGGAACGGTATCAACGTGGGGAGCACGTTCACGGGATTCTCATGGCCAGCGCCTGGACATCTCCAAAACGGTGTCGATGGCGCTACGATCAGTAACGCCACTACGGGCGCTATCGTTGCCACCGACAGCATCACGATCACGCCGCCGGCCGGCAAGGTTCCGAACGTCTTCTGGTCCTACAACACCGACACCTCGGGCACAGACAATTCCAAGATTTCAACTTCGGTAATTCTCTCACTGGACGGTTCTCAGGTCGCTTTCGTCCATAGCAACGCCAGTGGATCGAGCCTGGTCCTTCTAAACTGGAAAGCCGGTGACGGTGTGCCGGCGGGCAGCGCCACCAATGCCGCTTCTGCGGCCGTGAAGCCCGCCAATCAGTACGCCGCAGGCGCAGCATCAAGCTACATAGCGTGCGCGGCGAACACCTCCTGCCAGCTCACGCTTCCATTTAGCGGCACCACGGCGAACGTTACCCGTTCCTCGCCTTTTGTCAACTACAATACCGGCGAACTCTACGTTGGCGACGACAACGGTGTGCTCCACAAGTTTGTCAATATTTTCAATGGCGGCATTCCTGCCGAGGTGACCACGGGAGGATGGCCATTGACGGTGAGCTCAGCGGCCGGGACCGGCAAGATACTCACATCGGCCGTTCTTGACCTGGGTACTCACAACATTTACGTGGCAGATTTCGCCGGAGTGCTGCGGTTCGTGAAGGACGTTGGCAGTACCTTAGGAAGTTGCGCTGCCGGCAGCCCGCCATGTCTTGCCTCCGCCACACAGACCCCCGGAGGACCGATCGTCGAGGGCCCCATGATCGATTCAACGACGCAAAGAGTTTTCGCGTCTACAGGCGTGACTGGCGCCATAGCATCCTACAAAATCTTTCAAACGGATGAGGCTTTAACCACCGCGCAGAATAAGTCGATCACCTTCGCAGGCGCGAGCGGAAGGAGCTACAATTCTTATCCTCACTTGGGCGCCTTCGATAACATCTACTATGCGACTGGCGTCTCCAGCGGTCACTTATACTTTTGCGCGCCGGATACCAGCGGCAGTTTCTTCAATGCCGCCACCCTTTACCAAATTGGCTTCAACGCTTCAGGGGTGATGAATACCTCTACGGGCGGGAGTTTGACGATGCAAAGCCCGTCGGTTGCAAATGGCGCCAGTGTGGACGATTGTTCGCCCCTCACAGAATTTTACAACGGTACGACCGACTTCCTATACGCTGGCGTGGCACAAAACGGAAATATAACTGGCTGCGCGGGTAGTACCACGAATGGCTGCCTCTACAACTTCGATATCACGAGCGGGACAATGCCCAGCGATTCGGTTGCCGGGAGAGTCTCGGCGGCGGGGACCAGCGGCATCGTGATCGACAATACAGCTTCGTCGGGAGGTTCCCAGATCTACTTTACCCCGCTAGCCGACAGTGTTTGCACCGGTGTGTCCCCCCCTGGTGCTCCCGGTAATGGGACTGGGGGTTGCGCAACGCAGGCGACCCAGGCCGCTCTGAATTAGATGTTATAGGCTAGGCCCTTGGCGAATCAGAGGCTTTGAGAATATATGAAAACACCGCAGTCAAACTACGAACCGATCCACGATCCCAGGGTCGCGGGCGTCAAGAAGCCCTATCAGAAGCCGACCTTCCGCTTCGAGAGGACTTTTGAAACTCGGGCGCTTACCTGCGGGAAGATCCAAAGCACCCAGGGTTCGTGCCATTTCAACCGGAACGCATCCTAGCGTACGAAGCATGACAGACCTGCACACATCGGCGAAATGCGACCTCCTGGCGGAAGTGGCCCGGAATATCGGGCACGCGCGCGTGCAGGTCACCGGCTTCAGTATGCTCCCGGCGATCTGGCCCGGAGATGTGCTCACTGTCGAGCATCACACTCATTCGCAATTCCGCCAAGGACAGATCGCAGTGTTCGCGCGCGACGGCGGGCTGGTGGCGCACCGCGTGATCCGGGCAGACGGTTTGATGGTGGTCACGCGAGGCGATAGCCTCCCGGTCGCGGATGTGCCCGTGCGCCCCGAAGAGGTGATTGGGCGGGTGTCGGTAATTGTTCGCAACGGCCGCGATGTGGCTGTCGAGCAATCGCTTTCCCAACGGATGCTGGGATTGTTTTTGCAGCGGTCGGATGTGGCGTTGCGGACGCTGCTCCGCCTAAGGAGGCTGGTGTGGGCAGCATAGCTTCCACTTTCGCGCTGCCTATTGAGATCGGCGGGATCCCTATTTTGGTGCGCACCGATAGCCCGGAGTTCGCCGAAATTCTTGAACAGCGCTATGGCGGCTATATCAATTTCTCGGCCCAGCCGCTGTTCACGTTCGATGTGGAGATTGTCGAACCTTCGACAGGCGCCGACGCGGATGCCGCAGCGACGGTGCGGTACGAGGAGGGCCGTTGGATCATCGAACGCGGCGACTTTTACGCGGAGTGGAATCCGCAGGCAAAGCACGGGTGCATCCGGCAGGCGCTCTATCCGTATGCCATTGACGCGGCTTTGCGCATCTTGCACTCGCTGCTGCTGGCCAGTCAGGGCGGCTTGCTTATGCACGCCGCGAGCGCCGTGCGCAACGGACGGGCGTTTTTGTTCGCCGGCGTTTCCGAGGCCGGCAAGACCACCATGTCGCGGCTGGCTCCGCCCGACGCTACGCTGCTTACCGACGAGATTTCTTATTTGCGTCCGAATAGCGATGGGACGGGCTACCTCGCCTATGGCACGCCGTTCGCGGGGGAGCTGGCCGAGCCGGGCGCCAACATCCGCGCGCCTTTGGCGGGGATTTTTTTGCTCGGCAAAGGCCCGGAAAACCGTATCGAGCCGGTGGGCGAGGGCGAAGCGGCGCGCGCGGTGCTCGCGAACATTTTGTTTTTCGCGCACGATGCAGAGTTAGTGGGCAAGGTATTCGATACCGCCTGCCGCGTGGCCCGCACGGTGCCGGTGCAACGTTTGACATTCTTCCCGGACGCTCGGGTATGGGGCTTAATCCAATGACAGCTTGCTACATCGCTCGTTCTTCCCAGGTGGCCGCTCGCATGATCGGCGGCGAAATGATGATTATGTCAGCGAAGGACAGCACGCTGTTCAATCTGAACGAAGTCGCTTCCGCGATATGGAACGCAGCCGATGGCGCCACGCCGCTGGCGGAAATCGTGCAACGCGCGGTGTGCTCTGAGTATGAGGTTCCGCCTCCGCAGGCGATCGAAGAGGCCGAGGCGTTTGTGCACGAGTTGTCCGAGCACGGAATCTTGATGGTCTCCGGCCAGCCCATCGCGGGTGCACCCAAATGAACCTGATGGACGAGCTGGGCTCGCGCGCCTTGAAGCTGGGCATCCCGCTGAGCGCGCATCTGGACCTCACTTACCGCTGTAACGAGCGCTGCGTTCATTGCTACCTGGATCACGACGATCACGGCGAAATGACCACCGCCGAAATCAAGAGTGTGCTGGATCAAATGGCCGAAGCGGGCGTCCTGTTCCTGGTGCTGAGCGGCGGCGAAGTTTTCATGCGCCGCGACTTCTTCGAGTTGCTGGAATACGCCCGCTCGCTCCTGTTCAGCGTCAAGATCAAGACCAACGCGGTGATGATCGGCGACAAGGAAGCGGACCGTCTGGCGCGCGCCGGCGTCGAGGCCGTGCAAGTGAGTGTGTACTCCGCCCGGCACGACGTACATGATGAAATCACCAAGCTTCCGGGGTCGCTGAAGCGCACTATCCAGGGAATGCGGCGGCTGCGCGAGCGCGGCGTGAAGGTGATTTTCGCTAACGTTTTGATGCAGCGCAATTATGGAGATTATCCTGGCGTGAAGGCGCTGGCTGCGGAGCTGGGAGCGGAATATACTATCGATCCCACGATCACGCCGATGATGGATGGCGACCGTTCGATCCTGCAACTGGGGTTGCGTGCGCAGGAATTGGAAGAAGTGTTCCGCAATTCCGAACTGGTGGGCGATGTGGCCGAGTTTTGCGCCCCTCCGCAGGAAGTGGGCGACGATATTTTGAACGGGCTCCCCTGCAGCGCCGGACACAATGCGTGCTATATCTCGCCTTACGGCGAAGTGTTTCCGTGTGTGCAATTTCCCCTACCGAGCGGAAACCTGCGGCAACAGAAATTTATCGACATCTGGCGCGATTCGCCACAGCTGCAGGAAGTCCGCGCGATCACGGCGCGGCAGTTGCCGACATGTTCGACTTGTTCCCACGTCGGAACCTGCTCGCGGTGTCCGGGACTGGCTTACCAGGAAGGCAACATGCGCGGGCCGTCGAGTCAGGATTGTGAGAAATCCTACCTGCGCACCGGTGTGGTCACAGCAGGAATGCTCGCCCGCAAGCCTAACGCCGCAGCGGTGTCCACGCTAGTGCAAATTCGCGGCGTCAACATGACCGGTCTCCAGCACGCCTGAGAGCGATCTGCTTCAGACCGATCGATACAACGCGCGGTATGCATTTTCCTCGACCTTGCGAAGCCATGTTTCGCCTCGAACGCACTGGTCGAATTCTGCTTGATTGAACGCAATCACGAATAAGTCACGCGGGTGCAAGACGTGGGACTGGCGCATCCGCTCCACCACTTCCACCAGTGTCCAGCCGATGAAGGAGTTGAAAAGGAAAAACACATTGACATCGTCCGGCACCGGGAACGCGGCGGCGTCGGAATAGTGCACCTCCGCCCGAGCGGCGCGGCGGTGCTTCATCTGCGCGAGATTCTGGCGCGCAATCGCAACCAGCTCGGCCGATATTTCTACGCCGATCACTTTCCGGAAGGGCCGCGCTGCGGCGCATACCAGTGCCCGTCCCTTGCCGGCGCCGTAATCGAGAAACACTACTTGAGAATCGGGGAAAGGGATCTCCGGCAGAGCGCGCCTCAGGTGTTCATAGCCCAGGGCAGCGTAGGCTTGAGCATCGGGATTCTGGATGCCGAGTTCTTCAGGCTCGATGAAGCCGGAGGTGGACACGCCGAATTTGCGCTCGCCATGCCAAGTGGCAATGCGGTGGTGGATCTGCTCCGCAAAACCACCTAAGCCGTAACTGCGGATGTAATCGAACGCCTTGCGCGGCCACCCGATGGCGAGCAAGCTCGGATTACCCTTCACGGTTGGCTCGGCATCCATTACTGAAATTCTACGCGAGGAGAGGCGTGAGCACGCGCGGGAGCAAGTAATAGCAATCCCAGTACTCACAATATTTTACCGTTAATTGACTGACCTTCCAACCAGTGATATTCTTTTGCCAATTCACCATTGGAAACTCTCGGAGGAGAGCCAAAGTTGGTGCTCGCAGGCGTCCATTATTCAAGGGGCGTCTGCGTCGGAGGAGACCTGACTTATGACGCTGAGATTGCATCTCAGGTCGGTTGGCCACGCCTGCGCTTATTGCCTTCGCGGACGGGCTCACTTCACAGTTTCGCCTTGTGGCTCTGCCAGTCACGAGGCGGAATTGCGGCGAGCGCAACTTTCCACAGTCCAATCCGGGCCGACGTTAAGAACACTGCTTGCGTCAAGCTCGGGTGAGTCGGCCGTGACACACTTGCGTCCTCCGCAGCGTCGGGGTCGCCGCCGTGAGGCTGGCAGCTCCATCATCGAAGTGGCGCTAATGGCGCCCTGGATTTTTTTCCTGTTCGTAGGCGTTTTCGATTTCGGATTCTACGCCTACGCGGGGATTTGCACGCAGAACGCGGCTCGCGCGGCGGCATCGCGCACCGCGGCGGATGAATTCTCTCAGTCGAGTGCGCTTGCCTGCACTTCGGCTTTGCAGGAGATGAACGAAGTCCCGAATGTGGTGGGCTTGAGTTCCTGCGGTGCGTTGCCGCTTAAAGTGACCCAGAGCACACTATGCACGCAAGCGACGGTCAAGCCCTCCGGCATCGCGTGCACCGCTCCGGGGTGCGCCGACTGCGGCGCGGACAATACGGCCGCTTCCACCCAGGTGACTGTGACTTACCAGTCGATCCCCTTGATTCCGATACCGGGAATACTGACGGGACGATTGAATTTGACCAGGATTGCAGAAATGAGGATCACCGCTCAATGATCACCTTGAAACCTTCAGGATCCGGCCGGCGCGGCCAGGCAATGGTCGAGTTTACATTTGTGGGTATTGCGGTGATGTTCGTTTTGATCTCGGTTTTCGAAATCTCGCGCGGGATGTGGATGTACCATACCCTGGCCTATGCAGTGAAGGAGGGCGTGCGCTACGCGATTGTACACGGGCAAAACTGCGACCCCACTTTTGGCGGAAATTCATGCCAGGTGAAGATGGGACCGGCCACTACGGCAGGCACAGTCGCTTCGGTGATACGCAATGCCGGTGTGGGGCTCGACCCGAAAGCCACCATGCTGACTTTTACTGCGGCGGGGAGTGCTTCCGCGCCATGCAGCCTCGATGCAACCACGACTCCTTGTCCGGCGAACGTTTGGCCACCGGCCGGCAGATACGGAGTTGGGCAGACCATCCGAATCGATATTACAACTCCGTTCCGCTCCGCGATAGCCATGTTTTGGCCGGGAGCCAACCCAACGTCGTTCGCCGCAGGCGTGTTCGGGGCGAGCTCGAGCGACAACATCCAGTATTGAGGCATCCATGAACATACGAAGGAAAACTTCACATGGACAGGCGTTGGTGATGATTACTTTGGCCCTGCTCGCCATGACCGGCATGATGGGTCTGGCAGTCGACTTGGGCTGGTCGTTCTTTGTCAAGAAGCAAGCCCAAGCGGCGGCCGACGGAGCGGCTCTCGCTGCGGTTCAAGAGGTGTCGAAACGGGCGGGTGGAATGGCCAGCGCCATTAATTGTAGTGCGGCCAGTGCCGATTGCCAGACGAACCCTGTGGCATGCAGCTCTTACAGCGCCGGCTCGACAAGTAATCTTTATAACGGCTGCTTGTATGCCATGATCGACGGATTCAAGGCGGGCGGTCAAGCCGGACGCCAGAACGTCACTATCCAGTCGAACGTAGGGACACTGCCGCCCACTGTTGCCGGGATCAGCGCCACCAATGTTGCGTATTGGGTTACTGTGCGCACGGTTCAAACCATCCCGCAATTGTTCTCGGCGGTGCTCGGCAACCCCACAGGTTTAGTCGCAGCCCGCGCCACGGCGGCCGTCGCGATAGAAACGCTTCCGAACTCGGTTTACGGTTTGGACCGCGAGGGGGATTGTGGAGACCACGGCGGACCGGGTACCGGAGCCTGCGGCGTTCCGCTCCAATTTAACGCGGGCGGCAGGATAACGGCCGCCGGAGGACTCGTACTCGATTCGCTATGCAACGGCACTTCGCGGGTGGGTTGCAGTAATTTTGGTTCTGGCAGCGTCAGCTCGGCCAATCAAACAGCCAGCGGCAACAACTATGCGGGGATGGGTTCGGGCACTGTAACGGCCGGGGGTCCAATACAAATTCGAGGCGGAGCCGGGGGAACTGCAGGAGGAAAGGTGGACCCCTCCGGGACCTACACGCCTGCGCCTACGCCCGGCCCCTCCGACGGCAGCCTGTATCAAGATCAGACCAAGGGGATGCCGCAGCCGCCGCTCGCCGCGAGCGCGCCGGTTCCCACTTGCGGAATCAAGAACGGCACGGTAACCAGCGGCACGCTAGGCCCCTTCAACTACTATTCGTACAGCAGCGTAAATGGCTCGCGCAAACCGGTGCCGGACGGGGGAACAATCACCGTCACCGGCACGGTCACTTTTTCATCTAATGGGACGTGTCCCACTTATGGTACGGATATCAACTACAACGCGACGGGCGCCACGGCGCAGACCGGCGCGGCCTTCCCCGCATACATCTTTCACGGAGGCCTTATCGTCGGCGGAAACGGTAATACCAGCCTTACGCTAGGTCAAGGCCAGTATGTGATGGATGGCCGTGCGCCCGATAGCAATTGGGTGAATAGCGTGGCCCCGGTGCTCGATGTGATCGACAATGGGTCGGGGAGAACTTCGATAACCGGCACCGGCTCGGGCGGTCAAATGTTCATCTTCACTGCGCCGCAATCTAGCGCGAGTGCGGCTACTCCAAATTACAGTTACCCGGGTCTGAACACTCAGATTAGTGCGTTTCCGGAGATCCAAACCGCAACTGCCGGGCTGGATCTTGGAAAGTTTGAGATTGAGACGACCAACTCCAGCTCTTCGGTCATTCTCAGCGGCGCGAACCAGGCTTCGGGCGCGTTGCCCGCTACTTTAAAGGCCTACGACGGCATCCTGTTCTGGCAGGATCGGCGGAACTCGTTGATGAAGTACAACCCTGACGGCTCCTATAACTGCGTTGGCCCCTTTACCGGTGTGTCCTGCATGAAGACGTCGGCGCAGCAGACGGCGGATCTCATGATCGATAGCTTTGAATCGCCCGAACAAGAGATTGATGCTTTAACCGGCACTATTACGCTTGACGGCGTAATTTACCAGCCTCGCGGGGGACTCATGGAGATCCAGGGCCCGGGGGCGACCTTCAGCAGCAAGATACAGCTGATTTCGGGGGCGGTGATTCTCGAAGACAATGTCAATGTTAATCTCACTATTCCAACCCATCCTTTTAAACGGACGGTGGTGGCGCTGATTGAATAAGCTCTCCTGCTCATTTAGGAACTGCTTACGCATACGGACCGCTCTTACGGCTCTATGGCCCGGATGGCCGACATCGCAATCGGCATCGGAATGCAAAGTACCTTTGCGAAGAATTTTCTTGCTGTCCTCCTTCGCTTGCCAGATCATGGCTTGCAAGCGTGGCCCAGGTATACGCCGCATGTTGGGAGTCTGCGGAACTTGTTGTGCGGGGAGTTCGACCGCAGGTCGATGTGCTTAGGCGGCGCTACTGGCTCGCGATAACCGATACTTTGACTTGGTACCCCAAGGCACTTAGTACGCGGATCAGCAGGTCACTCGATACGCTCTCAAGATTGCCATTCAGGATTGCTGTAATCCTGGTCCGCGACGTTCCTGCGCGCTTCGCGATCTCCGCGTGAGTGATCTTCTCCCGTTGGACGATTCCCTTTAGCCTTTTCAGCAACTCATATTGAACCCGCCATTCCTTGGCATCCGCAACTGAGAGCCCTAAAGCTTCCGCCAGTGCTTCGGGGGTTCTGGCAACAGTTGGTTTTAGTTTAGGCATCGAGAATCTCCTTAAGGCGCTTTCTTCCAATTTCGATCTCAGACTCCGGGGTCTGGTGGGTCTTTTTTACAAACGCATGAAACACGATGATTCCTCCCGCATGGGCCGTGTAGTAAAACGCGCGGTAAGTGCCATCCTCGCCCCTGACACGGACCTCCGAGACTCCCGCCGCCACACTGCTCATTGGCCGCGAGTGCGGCATACCCAACGGTTCACCCACTTGGAGCAGGAACAGATGTTGTCCCAGACGGCTTCGGACCTTCTCCGGGAATCGGCGAATCGCCTCCCGCGCTCGCGGATGAAGGATAATCGCCCTCACTGCCTGTAGTGTATCAAATATGAGACATCCGAGTACCGAATAGGAACTCACCGGGATATCCGAAAGGGAGCCGTCTTTCCCCGAAAAACGTTTGTGCACCGCTGCCGCGCGACCCGGGTTCCTGACTAATACGGTCCCAGCAGAGCTACAGCATTTTTTCGAGCGCCCCCCGCACGCAAACGTGCTATCCTGTTCTTAAGCAGATCTGCTCCCTCCGTAAAACGTAAGCCGGTTCGCTGAATTTTCCCCCAAAAACACTGAATGAATAAATTTTCTGAACTCACTCTCAGCGCTTCGCTGCAGAGTAATTTAACCCGCCACGGTTTTGTCCAACCGACTCCCGTGCAAGCGCAGGCGATTCCCCCGGCCCTTGAAGGCCGCGATGTGGTAGCCACCGCGCAAACAGGAACCGGCAAAACTCTTGCCTTTCTCCTCCCGATTTACGAACTTCTTACTCGCACGGACCGCCCCACCGGCGTCTGCGCCCTGATCCTCACCCCCACGCGCGAGCTCGCGCTGCAGGTCAATGAAGCCGCCATCAAAATCGCGGCCAGCCTGCCGGTGCGCTCCTCCGTGGTCGTCGGCGGCATGAACGAATCGACCCAGTTGCAGGCCATTCGCAGGGGATCGCAAATCGTGATCGCCACCCCCGGCCGCCTGTGCGATTTCCTCGAGCGCAAGCTAGTCGATTTGAGCGGCGTTCGCTTCCTGGTGCTCGATGAAGCCGACCGCATGCTCGACATGGGCTTCCTTCCCGCGATCCACGCGATTCTCAAAAAGATTCCGCCGGCGCGCCAGACGCTTTTCTTCTCGGCGACGATCGAAAAGTCGGTCGCGCACCTGATCAATTCACACGTTCGCAATCCTGTTCGCGTCGCCATCGGCGGCGACTCGAAGCCGGTCGATGAAGTTGACCTGCATGTCTACGAAGTCGAGCAGGATCGCAAGCTCAGCCTGCTGCAGAAGCTGCTCCAGGCCGAGACCGGTTCTTTCCTGGTATTCGCGCGCACCAAGCATGGCGCGGACCGCCTGGCGAAGAAACTTGGGCGTGACGGCATCGACGCCGCGCGCATTCATGGCGATCGCACGCAGAGCCAGCGCAACCAAGCGCTAGCCGGTTTCAAGAAGGGCGATTACCGCGTTTTAGTCGCCACCGACGTCGCGGCGCGCGGCATTCACGTCGATGGCATCGCTCACGTTGTCAATTACGACTTGCCGCAAGCCCCCGAGGACTTCATCCATCGCATAGGCCGGACCGCCCGCGCCGGCGCCCGCGGAACGGCATCGACATTCAGCACGCGCGCCGAACGCGGCGACATCCGCCAGATCGAGAAAGCCTTGGGAGTTCGCCTGACGCCGCGGGAAGCCGGGGCGGACTTGCAGCGCGAAGAGAAGTCGTCGCTCAAAACCGTGGTGATTCCGATCCAGCGTCATAAACATCCCGGTGGCAGCTATGCTCCCCGGGGCCGCCGCTTCGGTACGCGCTAGCCGCGCCAACCGCCGCAATACGGCGGAAATTCTTAACTCTCCGCCATCCAGTTGATTCTATTGATCTACGTTCCTTATGATCGCTTCAGCGGGCCGCGGCGTTTTGCCGTTCATACCAGGGAAGTGGCGGACAAATAAGGGCTTGCAGGGTTTTTATATGTGTGCTATCCTCTCTCTAGCTTTTGAAACCCCAGAACGTCGCTTGAACCTCAACGAAAAAACCTCGCTAGACCGTATCAATCGAACCCGCAGGGACTTCCAACGCTAGAAAAGAGAACAATACTTCAATGAAAGAAACAGGAACGGTGAAGTGGTTTAACGCCGGTAAAGGATTTGGATTTATCGCGCGTGAAAACGGCGAAGATGTGTTCGTACATTTTTCGGCCATCGAGGCGAGCGGGTACCGCACGCTCGAAGAAGGCGCAAGGGTTTCGTTTGTGGTTACGCGCGGACCGAAAGGTCTGCAGGCCGAACAAGTCAGCCTAGCCTAAAATCTGGTCGAGAGCGCCGGTGCTCGGCAGCGAGCGTCGGCGTTTATTGTGGTCCGCGCCGGAAACCTTCCGCAGCGCGGACTCATCGTCGCGTGTGTCTCCAGGAACGCGCTTCCCGCCCAGATTAGTCTCGAGTTCCAAGAAAGAGAAAGTCATGTCCAAAACATGTGGTGACACCGCGCGATTCCACCGGCTTCGCAAACAAAAGATCGCCCGGCGCGCACGCAACCGCGCATTGCAAGCCGAGATCGCAGCCCGCAAAGCCGCCAACCCCGAAAAATCCAAACCTGCGGCCTAACAACCTACAAATCGTCTGGCGTGTTATGCCAGTCGGCTCGCAAAGTGCTAAACTGAAGATGTCTCTGCTAGATCGGTTTCGCCTGAGGGCGTTGCCAGCACTCCTGGCGCCAACATCGGAAACTAAAGCAGTTACAACGGAGACAGTCCGGCAAATTCAATAGTTAGGAGCACGTTATGGCCGGTCGCGGACCGCAGTCCTTTAAAAAGCGGCAAAAGGAACAACTGCGCAAGGAAAAGCAACAGGAAAAGAACGCCAAGCGGGCGGAACGCCGTACCCTGGGCGGAGTTTCTCCGCTGGACGAAGAAATTCCGCTGCTCGATGGACCCGTGATCTTCGAAGTTGATGAGGCCGACCTTCCCTGGGATGGAACGCCGCGTGTCAGCGAAAGCGAGACCAATTAGCTTGCTTATGGATTTTGTCTTAACGGGATTCCGGCAGGAGGCGAACATCCGCCGTTTCGCGTTTCAGCGCGTGGCCGGAGACCACAGCCGCACCGAGTTCACGGTGTCGGCGGACATGTCCCTGCTCGTGAAGCACAAGATACCGCTGCAGGAACTTCCGTTGCTGTGCAGAGCGCTGCTCGAAGACCAGCAGCAGACCGGTCCGGCGAAAGCCGTAACTTTCACCGAGACCGACATGCTGGTTTATGTGAACCGCCGCAGTGCAGCGAAGGACGAAGCCGACCGGAAACGGGCGCAGCACCGGTCGCCATTCGTAAAACGCGCGAAAACCTAGTTGGCGTGCCGCGAATCGAGGTTCGCTTACTTTTTAGATAACGCCGCCACGCCCGGCAATTCCACGCCGCCGAGAAATTCGAGTGACGCGCCACCCCCCGTGGAAATGTGCGAGATTTTGTAGGCTACGCCCGCGGATTTGACGGCTTTCTCGGAGTCGCCTCCGCCCACCACGCTTACCGCGCCCGACGCAGCCACGGCCTTGGCCAGCGCTACTGTGCCTTTATCGAATGGCGGCATTTCGAAGACGCCCATGGGCCCATTCCAGATAATGGTTCTGGCTCCGGCGATCACTTTCGAATATTCGGCGATGGTCTTAGGGCCGATGTCGAGCGCCATTTTTCCGTCTGGAATTAGATCGACGACCTGGCTTTCCGCACCGGCTTTGAATTCTGACGCCACCAGGTGATCGAGCGGCAACACCAGCTTGTCACCACTGGCCGCTATCAACTCCTTCGCGAGGTCGATCTTGTCTTCCTCGACCAACGACGTGCCAGTGCCCTGCCCTAGTGCACGAAGGAACGTGTAGGCCATCGCGCCGCCAATCAACAAACGATCGACGACCTTCATCAGGTTCTGAATTACTTCGATTTTGTCCGACACTTTGGCGCCGCCGAGAATGGCGATACATGGACGCTCGGGATTCTGGGTGACTTTGGTAAGGTATTCGAGTTCTTTATCCATCAACAGTCCCGCGGCGGCTTGCTTGACGTAGGCGATCATGCCGACGGTAGAGGCGTGGGCGCGGTGCGCCGTGCCAAAGGCGTCGTTCACGTACACGTCGCAGAGGGCGGCGAGCTGGCGCGAAAAGGCGGGGTCGTTCTTCTCTTCCTCGGGATGATAACGCAGGTTTTCGAGCAACAACACTTCGCCGGGCTTGAGGAGCATGGCCTCGACTTGGGGACCGACGCAATCCGGAGCCATCGCCACCGGTTTTCCGAGCAGCGCAGCGAGCCGTTCGGCACAAGGCGCCAGGCTCATCTCCGGATTTGGCTTGCCCTTGGGCCGGCCGAGATGGCTGGCCAAGATCAGCGCGGCGCCGTGATCGAGCGCGTACTGGATGCTCGGCAGTGACGCCTTGATGCGCTTGTCGCTGGTAATTTCTTTGCCGCCGGGGGCCAGGGGAACGTTGAAATCGACCCGCATAAAGACCCGCTTGTTGCGGAGATCGAGGTCGCGAATGGAAAGTGTGGTCACTTTTTCAATATAGCGGGATTTCCCACTTACATACCGAACTGCGGCCAGTATTTCTGCGGCAGTTTCGCGGGACGGAAGTTCCTGCCGCAAAAGATGTGCTTGGTGAATCCATGCGCCAGACGCGCGCCGGAGGTCTGATCGTAAAGCTCATAGTCAAAACGCACCATGCGCGGAGTGGCCGCGCCCAGGGCAGTGGAAATCCGGACTTCGTCGTCGTAGCGTGCGGGCGCGTGGTAGCGGCAGTTAGCCTCCGCCACTACCAGCAGGATGCCGTCGTCAACCTCCATATCGCGGTAGCGAATCCCTTGCGCGCGGCAGAATTCGACGCGGCCCACCTCCATCCAGATCAGGTAATTGGCGTAATAAACCACGCTCATCTGGTCGGTTTCGGCGTAGCGAACGCGCAGGCGGGTATCGACGGGATCCATGCTTGCCGATTATAACGTTCAAGGAAACCGGAACAGGCCTAAACCAGTCTGTTACTATGTGCTCAGTGCATATTCGAGTGCTGTTTTTTGGGGTAATTCGTGACATGGTAGGGCTCCGCGAGGACACCTTGGAGATTCCCGAGGGCGGAAGCCTGGGGTCGGTTTTTGAGCATTACGCCGGGCGCTTTCCGCGGCTTCGCGAGGCGGCGGCGAGCACCGTGCTGGCGCTGAATCAGCAGTTTTCTTCGCCCGCGGCGCCGCTGGCGGATGGCGATGAGGTAGCACTGCTGCCTCCGGTAAGCGGAGGATCTGGCTATACCCATCAGATCGCCGATCCGGCGGGGAATTTCTTCGCCTTGACGCGTGATGCCATCGACGGGACCGCCATCGCGCGGCAGCTTTTGCGCGGCGAGGATGGCGCATTCGTCAACTTCGAAGGCGTGGCGCGGAATAACACTAAGGGCCGGGCCACCCGCTATCTCGAATACGAGTGCTACGAGGCGATGGCGGTGAGGATGATGTCGGAGATCGGGACAGAGATCGCGCGCAGCCACTCCATCGGACGCATCGCCATGGTGCACCGGTTGGGACGTCTGGAGATCAGCGAGACCAGTGTCGCCGTCGTGGTGACTGCGCCCCATCGAAAACCGGCGTTCGATGCGGCGCTCGAAGGCATCAACCGCTTGAAGAAACTGGTGCCGGTGTGGAAGAAAGAGTACTTCGTCGACGGCGAAGTGTGGGTGGATGGCGAATGGGACGACGCAGTAGTCAAGGCTCATACGTGAGGGCGTCGGCTATCATCTTTGCGGGGGCGCTGGCCTGCTTGGTAGTTGCGGCGCAGGAGCCAAGTTTCAAAGTTGACGTTCAACTGGTGCGCATGCTGGTCAGCGTGACCAACACCAATGGCGATCTGGTGGGTTCTCTCGAAGCGCGGGACTTTGCTCTCTTCGACAAAGATGTATCGCAAGAAATTACCGTTTTCGAACATCAGACGACGCAGCCGCTTTCGGTCACGCTGCTGATTGACACCAGCGGCTCCACCGCCAAGGATTTGCGGTACGAGACTACGTCGCTCGCGAAATTTTTGAACGCGCTGGTGCGGGATGGCAACCCTGACGACGCCGCGGCGCTTTACAGCTTCAACGACGAGGTCACCTTACTGCAGTCGTTCACGCGTCGGCTGACCCGGCTTGAAGACAGCCTCAAGCCGCTGAAAGGGGATGCCGGGACTTCCCTTTACGACGCGATTTATCTTTCGTCTTCACCCTTGCGCGATCGCGAGGGCAGGCATGTAATTGTAGTGGTCACCGATGGCGGGGACACTACCAGCTCCAAGAAATATAACGATGCGCTGGCTGCGGCGCTCAAGGCAGATGCGATTTTTTATCCGATTGTGGTGGTGCCGATCACGAATCCAGCGGGGCGCAACACGGGTGGCGAGCATGCTCTTGAAACACTGGCAGCGAACACCGGAGGGCGTGCCTTCTACCCCACTGTGGGCCCCGATCTCGACCGCACCTTTGCCGACATCCTGCGCGAACTACGGACCCAGTACCTGATCGGCTACTATCCGCGCGGCCCCGCAGTGGGCGACGGTAAATTCCACAGGGTTCGCGTGGAACTCCCCCAGCACAGGGATTTGCGGATTTCGACGCGCACTGGCTACTATGGAGTTGTCTCTCGCTAGAAGTTCAATCAACTCACCGTGGCCGGAAAAATCAGTCAGATAAAAGCTCCCGATCACACCCAGCAGGAAGGGCGGTACTTGCAGCGCCTCGCTGACGAACGCATCCGAGTGCGCGTGCGACTGAGTGACAACCAGGAAGTAGAAGGCCTCATCGAGTTTTACGATGCCGCCTTCATTCGCCTGACGCGGGAGGGCGCCCCCAACCTGTTCCTCTTTAAACAGGACCTGAAGTACCTTTACGAATTGGCCCCGTCTTGAAAAGTTTTGCAGAGATTGCTGCCGAGATCGCGCGTGAATCCGGCGCAGTCATTTCCGAGTTTGCACGGCGGCGCATCGGCTTCGAGCTAAAGGGCGCTCATGACCTGGTGACGGAAGCGGACCGCGCGAGCGAACAGTTGATCGTTGAGCGCTTGCACCAGCAGTTTCCCACTCACGCGATTGTGGCCGAAGAAGGCGGCGGCAACGATGGATCTTCCGAATACTGCTGGTATGTCGACCCTCTCGACGGCACGACGAACTTCGCCCACGGCTTCCCGGTCTACAACGTGTCGCTGGGACTCGAACGGTCTGGCGAGATCGTCGCGGGAGTGATCTACGATCCCACGCGCGATGAGATGTTCCAGGCGGAATTAGGTTCGGGCGCGTTCCTGAATGGCGAGCCGATTCACGTCACGCCGACGGCGCGAATAGACGACTCGCTCTCGGCGACCGGCTTCCCTTCCCGCAAACGCCACCAGAACATAAACGTCCATTTCTATTACCAACTGGCGATGATGTCGCACGGTGTGCGGCGGGCCGGGGCCGCGGCGTTGGATCTGGCGTATGTAGCCTGCGGGCGTCTCGACTTCTTTTGGGAGTTCGCGCTGAAGCCGTGGGATGTGGCGGCCGGCAGTTTATTGGTGCGCGAAGCGGGCGGCCGGTGCACCGATATGCTCGGCGCACCGCTCAATCTGCGGGGAGCGCACATATTGGCCGACAACACCGCGTTGCACGGCGACGTACTGGAACTGTTCGGCGAGATCTTCGCGGGCCGGCAGCGTGTGCCGCTGCCCCAGTGAACTCTATTTCGCCGGCTTCTCTTTAATCAATTCGTAGAAGCCGCTCATCTTCACATGAATCACCGTTACGATGTCGGTTTGATTCTGAAAGAACCAGCCGTGGATTCCGGTGAATGGCGCGATCAGCGATCCGTGGCCTTCCTTGGCTTCCTGTGTCACGGTATAGCTGGTAGCTTTTCCAGGTTCTTTGTCCGATTCGCCGTGAAAATCGATGTAGAGAGACTGCGGGCATTTCCAGGAATAGACTAGCGTTCCGCCCTCCTGCATGTGAACCTTGTACTCCAATTCACCATCCTTGCCAATCGGGATATCGACATCGTCCGTACGGAAGGGAACTGGATAGGTATGCGCCGCCGTCGTGTTCATCACTGGCGTAGCAGCCGCGGCGGGCGGCGCTGCCTGCGTTTGCGACATCTTCACGAGTCCAGTGAGCTTGCCAAATCCCGTCGGGTCGATTTGATATTCGGCGGGGAGCACGAATCCAACCAGGATTATGGCCGCCACCACCAGCGCTCCGCCCAACCGCAGGAGCAGGCCCGAGCGCGAGGGCAACATCACGGGCGTTGCATTGGATGTGCTCATACGGCCCTCGTGGTGTAGTATCCAGTCAACTGATATCCAATCAAGAGGAAACCAAGCATCATCACAACCACGTTAGCGGCAACGGCACGCTTGACGAAATCGCTGGTGCCCCGCCACCAGGTCATAGCGAGCAGAATGATCGACAGGGCAATCAACTGTCCGAGTTCCACGCCGACGTTGAAGGACACCAGATTCCCGACCAAGCCTTTTGTAGACAAATGAAGCTCTTGCAGCTTCGTCGCCAACCCAAATCCGTGCACCAGCCCGAACCCCAGCACCATTAGTTTCGTGTTGGGCTGGAAACCCAGTAGGGTACGAAAGCCATCCAGGTTGTCGAATGCCTTATAGACTACGGAGAGTCCAATGAGCGCATCCACCAGAAAGGGGTTTACGTGCACCCCGGACAACACCCCGGTCAATAGCGTGACGCTGTGCCCTACTGCAAAGCAGGTCACATAAACCGCAACGTCTTTCAGCCGGTATAGGAAGAAGATGACGCCAAACAGGAACAGCAGATGATCGTAGCCCGTGACCATGTGCTTCGCGCCCAAATAGAGAAACGGAAAGATCTGCGCGCCTTGATTCTGCCTCAGAAACGCTGCGTCGCGAGCAGCCACATTGTGGGCGAGCAATGGGGCGGCCGCACAGATCAGTGCCAGGACAATGGTTTTCGCGAGTCTCATATAGTCAGAAGGTGAATTTTAACGCAATTTGCATCAACCGTGGCGGGGCCGCGCGTATTACTTGGCCGAATAATGCGGTGTCGATGCCGCCATCGACCGCTACCGGTCCGAAGAACTGGGTGTGATTGAAGGTGTTGAACGTCTCCAGCCGAAACTGTAGCGCTTTGGATTCTGTGAGCCGGAAGGTTCTCAGGAGCGCCAGATCGAAGTTCAGCATTCCCGGTCCATGGAACGAGCGGCGCGACGCCGTGCCGGGTGTGCCCAGTGCGTTGTGACTGAATAGCGAAGTATTGAAATACGGCAAACCATTCCGCGGGTCGTGATTTAGATTGAGGTTTCCGGGCGTAAAATCCGGCAAATCGAGGCTCTGATTATTCACACCGTTGGGCAGACTGCCCATCAAAGAGAGATCCCCGTCGGCGTGGATGGTTACCGGGAAGCCAGAGCTGAGGCGAGTGATCCCGGAAATAGCCCAGCCCTCGGCGAGGCCTTTGGCACGACCAAAGAAGCGCTGGAGCGGAAGCTGATATTGGTATGTGGCCACGAGGTTGTGCGTCAGATCCCAAGCCGAAAGGGCGCGGGTGGCACTGAAGTTAAAAGGATTGACCGGATCCGAAATGCTGGAAGCCTGGTCGATGGATTTGCTGTAGGTGTAGGCCAGCATCAAGTCCAATACGCTGCCCGAGTGGCGAACGCTGGCTTGAAACGAATTGTAATTCGAATTTCCAATACTCCCCTCGTAATCGTCGTTCGCGAAATTGGGGCCCAACGGTCCGCGGGTGCCTCCCACGACCTGTCCTGCGGAGGTAATGTAGGTAGCATCTTCGCCGAACGGCCCACAGGTAGGCGAGCCGGGAGCAACCGCGCTCGGCTTGCTCAATGCCAGGCAAAGAGCAGGGTTTCCGGGGTTTGCCGAATACACCACCAGCAGATGATGCGCCTGCGAACCAACGTAGCTTAAACTCAGGACCGTATTAGCCGCCAGTCCCCGCTCAATCGAAAAGAAGTAATTCTCGTTATAAGGATAGGTGTTGCTTGGAGGAGGCGCGGTCATGCCGGCTTGCGGAAGAAACGCTGAAAAATCGATGTTCGGATTGGGATGACTTATCGAGGCATTCAAGGGCGGGAACGTGAGCGGAAATGGATTCACGTGGACTTCGCCGCTAGCTGCGTTGATGAACGGCCTGTCGAATAGCGGCTGCCCCGGGCTGGTGTAACTCAAACCATACGGGGGCTGAGGCTCGTCAATGGCAATGGTATTTCCTTGGATCACAGAATAAAAGATGCCGTAACCCGCACGAATGCTGGTTTTGCCAGGCCCGCCGAGAATCTTGCCGAGGAATCCGCTGGCTTTCGAAGGCGAGTAAGCGAGTCCTAACCGCGGTGCAAACTTATTTTTCTGAGGCACCAGGGTAGTGGGAACTCCAGGATCGGTAGGATACACCAAGCTGGTAGGAGCCGTCGGATAAACTTTGGATTGCTGACCCAACACGAACGTGGGGATCTGATTATATTTCTCGGACCAATACTGCATCAAGTCCCAGCGCACTCCAATGTTTAGCGTCAGGTTGGGCCGGACTCGCCAGCTATCCTGCAGGAAAGCGCCGCCGTACTTGTGGCGTCCGTAGAAGGTCTGTGAATCCGCTTGGTTATAATTGCTTCCCACCCCGATCAAGAAATCCGCGAAGTCCGACCCGGTTTCAGAGCCAGTGAAAAGGAATGACCCATTGAAGGTGGGGTTGGGGTTGATATTGACCTGTTCGACGCTCACCTGCAAACCAGCCTTGAGAGTGTGAGCTCCCAGGGCCTTTGAGAGATTGTCGCCCAGCGCAGAGGTGTTATTGGCCTGGGTGAGGTTCGTGATGGGCGTCCCCATCACAAAGGAATTAAAGCGTACGTTTTCCACTCCCTCAATTTGAGGCGCAAGCACCACAATGCCGGGAGTTCCCGGACCCGTGACGAAACCTTGCGAAGCGAGACTCGGTCCCACGCCGCCCGCGGGCTGGCCCACATTATTCGCGCTACGCATGTAGCTCACGCGAAATTCGTTCACGAGGGATGCCTGGTAGGTCTTGGTCTGACTGAGACTGAAGAGCTGGCTTCGGCCTAAATTTAAAGCGGCGAAACCAGGGACGCTCGCGCCTCCCTGCCCGACCGGATAAGGATTGTTCAGATTGTAATCGTCGAAATAGTAGTAAGCGGATAACAAGCCCCAGCGGGAACTATTGCCATCGACGCGGAAACTGGCTTTGTCGTCCCGCAGAATCTTTCCGTTCGAGCCGGTGGAAAAGGTGGTGTCCCCCGCATTAGGAACGGGAATGTACCGCAACAGATGTTTGGCCGGCTCAGACCAGGCGCGCTGGGGAATCACGGCGTTGGGGAAAACGCATTGTGCGGACGAGATGCACCCAGGAGTATAGTAATCCTCGTTGGCCGAAACCGGGTAGCCGAGCTTTTGCGAAAGAAGCCCGGCGAGAAAAGGTCCGCTCACCGTGTTGGGCCCTTCGCTCCCTTGGAAATCGCCGGCTCGATCCGCCAGATTTCCATTGCGGTTGGCGACGGATGGCACGGGGATCAGACCGGTGTCGAGACCCTGGCTTTGGCGCGTTCCCTGGTAGTCCCCGAAGTAGAAAACTTTATTTTGCTTGATAGGTCCGCCGACCGTGCCGCCGAACTGGTTTTGCCGGTAAAAGCTACGCTCTGGAGAAAAGTAGTTCCGCGCATCGAGCGCCGTGTTTCGCAAAAATTCGAAAGCGCTGCCGCTGAGCCGATTGCCGCCGGACTTCGTCACCACGTTCACCACGCCACCGCTGTAATCGCCGTACTCGGCGTCGAAGTTATTGGTTAAGACTCGAAATTCGGCAATCGAATCCAGGTTGGGAACAACAGTGGTGCCGCCGTTCATCAGTTCCTTAACGTCGCCTCCATTGATCATGAACCCATTGGCGTCTTCGCGCTGACCGCTGATCGATTGATTCCCGGCATTCAGGGCGCCCGACGGTTGAATGGCGACCGATGCGCCCGCCATCACGATCGAATCGGGTTGCTGCGTGGTCATCGGCACGATACCCGGCTGCAGGGCCAGTAGGTCCGTGAAGCTGCGTCCGTTCAACGCGACCGAGGTCATGGCGCGGCCCGTCACCACCTGTCCCATTTGAGAGCTGACGGAATCCACCTGAACGTCGTTTTCGATGACCGTTACTTCCTCGATTTTCTCGATCATTTCGACCGTCAGGTCAATCTTGAGGGCACTGTCGGCGTCGATCACCAAGCCGGTTCGTTTCGCGGATCGAAAACCTTCGACCTGGGCCTGAAGGTCATACCGGCCGACCGGAAGACTCGGGAATATGTAGAATCCTTTGTCGTCTGTCGTGGTTTTGCTTTGGATGCCCTGGGCGGTATGGGTCGCAATAATCATGGCGCCCGGAACGACTGCGCCACTGGGATCTTTTAGAATGCCCGAAATACTGCCGGTAGTCGCCGCCCACAAAAGGGTGGAGGAAGCGGTGAGGAATAACAGAAACTGGGCGAAGCAGAAGATTCGGTGGCCACGCGGACCGATTCTATTCATCATTTTAAGTATTGGCCTTGAGGGAGAATAGCGGAACTCAGTGAGCGGATGCTAGCCTAGAGACCAGTCAGATGCGGTCATTGACCGGTGTGTGACGGACTCAACTGATACCATTCTGCAAACTTATTTGGCAGGCTGGGCGATCGCCGAATTCGCTTTTCCGCCCAAAACCACTTTCCTCCCGCTGGCTACATGCGATCCGTCTCTGGCTGCGTAGCCCGTCACAACTACACGGTCTCCGGGCTTTACGGAATCAACCTTCCATCCTTCCCTCAGCAACCCGTTGGGGCTGGCAAGCTCCATTTCCCAGTTCGCAAGGTTACCGCTTTCGTCCTTCACGTCTATATTCAACAGGACGTGAGGATTCTTCCACGAAAGCTTGGTAACGATGCCGTAAAAAGTCACCGGGCGGGTCTCATCGAATTCGACTTTAAAGGAGTGGTGGGCCAGGACCGGCATTGCCGCTGACAGAATTCCGACCAAGGCTATCCATGCAGTTCGCTTGATTCTCACGCGACACCTCCAAAGTCAGTTTCCTCTATACGCGCATTGGCTGGCTGCCCTGATTATAGCCGAGACTTTCACGGTGGGCTCGCTAACGACACGAGGACCTAACGCAAGGCCGGTTGTTGCTCGGCCATGGTCCGGGCGCTTGCCTTGCGCGTAGCCTTGCGCCCTGATCCCGTAAAGCGCTCCATGTAAATGTAAATCACCGGGGTGATGTAAAGAGTCAGAAGCTGCGAGACCAGCAGACCGCCCACCACCGCCAGACCCAGCGGTCGTCGAGACTCTCCGCCCGCGCCAATGCCGAGCGCGATCGGCAAAGTGCCAACCAGCGCCGCCATGGTGGTCATCATAATGGGGCGGAAACGGACCAGGCAGGCTTCCAGAATCGCTTCCGCCGGAGGCAGGCCCAGGGTTCGTTGGGCTTCTACCGCGAAGTCGATCATCATAATCGCGTTCTTCTTGACGATTCCCACCAGCATGATAATGCCGACAAACGAAAAAATGTTCAGCTCATCCTTGAAAACCAGCAGAGTAAGCAGCGCTCCTAAACCCGCCGAAGGCAGACCGGACAAAATCGTCAACGGATGAATGAAGCTTTCATACAAGATCCCCAGGACCAGATAGATCACCAGAATCGCCATCACCAGCAGCATTCCCATGTTGGTGAAAGAAGATTGGAAGGCAGCGGCCGTGCCCTGAAAAGCGGTGCGAATACTGGCCGGCAAGGTTTGGCGCGCGGCTTCTTCAATCCGTTCGGTAGCATCGCCCAGGGAAACGCCGGGAGCTAAATCAAAAGAGTAAGACACCGCCGGGGATTGGCCCAGATGGTTCACCGTCAGCGCGCCGACGCTATTGCGGGGCGTGGTCACGGAGTCCAATGGAACCAGTTTGCCGGTTTTGGATCGGACATAAAGCATGCGCAGCGCATTGGGGTCGCGCTGGAATTCGGGCAACAGCTCCATGATCACCTGGTAATCGTTAGTGGGCGTAAATATACTCGATACCTGTTTGGTTCCGTAAGCCTCAAACAACGCGCTCTCCACCTGGCTGGCGGTGACTCCCATGGTCGAGGCGCGATCGCGGTCGATATCCAGCATCACCTGAGGGCTGGCTATCTGGAGGTCGCTGTTCACGTCCGTCAAGCCAGGAATACGCTTCAGCACGTTTTCAAACTCCGCCGCGCTGTGATAGAGCTCGTCCAGATTCTGCCCCTCCAGTGTGAACACATACTGGCTGCGGCTGCCGAATCCGCCGATGCGCAAAGAGGGCGGGTTGGTCAGGAATGCCCGGCCGCCCGGAATACGGGCCAGCTTGGGACGAAATTCATTGATGATTTCGTCGACATTCAGTTGCCGTTCCTTGCGCGGCTTCAGGCGCAATTGCATGCGCCCGTTGTTGGAACTGCCATTCACGCTTACGCCCGACGCTTCCACATTCGGATCGTCCGCGATAATCTTCGCGATCTCGCGCCCGCTCTTTTCCATCACGTCATAAGAGGCGTCCTGAGGGAACTGGATCTGCCCGTCGATATTGCCGGTGTCGGTGCTGGGAATGAAACCCGTGGGGACCAGCCGGTAAACCATCACCGTCGCCACCAAGGTAGCGACGCCGACCAGCAGCATCACGAAGCGATAGCGGATCACGCGGCGGAGCGTCCAGCCATAAGTGTCCCGCCAAGCGTCGAAAACCCGCTCCGTGGCGCGGAACAGGAAGTTATGCCGCTCGCTGGGAGGCCGCAAAAAGCGGCTGCACAGCATGGGCGTCAAGCTGAGTGAGACGATGCCGGAAATGATAATCGCCGACATGATGACCACCGCAAACTCGTGAAACAAGCGCCCGACAATGCCCTTCATGAACAGCACTGGAATGAATACGGCCGCGAGCGACAGCGTCATCGAGAGCACGGTAAAGCCGATCTCCCGGCCGCCTTCGAGCGCCGCCTCAAAGCGCGGTTTTCCCATTTCCATGTGCCGCACAATGTTTTCAAGCACCACGATGGCGTCATCCACCACAAAGCCCACCGCGAGTGTAAGGGCCATCAGCGAGAGGTTGTCCACCGTATAACCGAACAGCGACATCATCGCGAAGGTTCCGACGATAGACAAGGGCAGCGCCAGGCTGGGAATCAAAGTCGCTGAAACATTGCGCAGGAACAGAAAGATCACCAGCACCACCAGTACGATTGCCAGCACCAGCGTGAACTTCACGTCATGCACCGATTCGCGAATCGCCTGCGAGCGGTCCGCCAGCACGTCCAAGTTGATGGACGGCGGAAGCTGAGCCCGGAAAGAAGGCATCAGCTTCAGGATGTTGTCGACAATCTCTACAGTATTGGTGCCCGGCTGGCGCTTGACCTCCAGCATGATCGAGCTGCGCAGGTTATACAGGCTCAGGCTCTTGTCATTTTGCACCCCGTCGATGACGCGGCCGAGATCCTGCAATCGCACCGGAGAACCGTTTCTGAACGCCACAATGAGCGGCCGGTATTCGGCGGCGCTATTGAGCTGACCGTTAGCCTGCACCGTGAAAGCCTGGTGGGAGCCCCACAACGTGCCGGTGGGCAAATTCGCATTATGCTGATCGACGGCCGTCGAAACATCGTCCAGGCTGATCTGCCGGTTGACTAGCTTGTTCGGATCCAGTTGCACGCGGACCGCATATCTTGAAACACCCCCGCCTCCTCCGCCGCCGCCGCCGCCAAAAGTGGCCACCTGCGAAACGCCATTGATAGTGGAAACTTGCGGTGCGATGAGAGTCTCCGCATACTCGTCAACCGCCGAAGGCGACAAGGTGACGGAATTCAAGGAGAGGTGAAGAATCGGCCGATCCGCGGGATTCAGCTTATTCATTGACGGCGGATTGGGCATTCCGGGCGGAAGTCTTCGGGAAACCGCCGCAATTCCATTGGTGACATCCGCCGCGGCGGAATCGATGTCGCGTTCGAGCGCAAACTGCAACATCAGGAAAGAAAATCCGCGCTGGCTCGAGGAAGTCATGTTGTCCAACCCGGAGATGGTTGAAAATTGCCGCTCGAGAGGCGCCGCCACTGACGATGCCATCGTCTCCGGACTCGCGCCAGGGAGACTCGCCTGCACCATGATGATGGGGAAATCGATTACCGGAAGGTCGTTGACCGGAAGCGACCGGTAGGCCACCGTGCCGAAGATCAGAATTGCGATCATCAGCAGCGCCGTCATAACCGGCCTGCGAATAAAAAGTTCGGTCAAATTCACGGTCTCAACCCTCCCGTCGTGGGGATGCGGACAAACGGCTCCGGCGAAGGGAACACGGTAATCACATATAATAGTACTCGATTCGATGCAAGCACATGCTCCGCCAAATGGCAGGGAATGCGCCATAAAGAGACGCTTCGTGAGCTTCGGATTACCCGCGAACTAACGAGCCAGAAGCAAGTTCACAGTGGCCGTTTGGGGCACGCCTCGAAGAACCGTCCCCCGGGGCAGAGAAACAGGTCTGCGGAACCAGAAAGGATGGCTATACGCAGGTTTATACGGCTGTAGCCAGAGCAGTGGCTGGATGCTCCCATCGGGCAGTTCTGCGGTAATCTGGAAAGAAGAATCGCCCGCTATTTTTTGGGGCTGTATGCCAGATAACTTTAGCGAATTCAATAACTTGTAGTCTCCGCTGAACGCCAACTGCTGCGACCCGTGAGGGACCGCAGCCGGCGGAACCGGTGCGGCTACCGGGGGCAGATCTTTGGGTTCTCCCTCGGGAGCGCCCCCCTCCACCCAATCGGCCACCAGTTCAATCTGTTCGGGGGTCAGCGCCTGGTCGTCGCGAAATTCTCCAAAACCCTTCACCGCGCCCCACGGCGGCATGCGCCTTTCGAGCACTTCCTCCTGCATGGCTTTCGCCCACGGCCGCGCTTCGTCATAAGTCATTAATGAGAACGCGCTCCCGCCCTCGCGATGGCAGCTTTCGCAGCGGGCGTGGACGATACGAATAATCTCCCGGTCGAAGGTGATTTTGGTGGTGATGACGTCATGGCCCCACGCCACATTGGCCAGGTTAGCCAAACCGGCCAGGAGCGCCCACGAAAAGATCGACTGGATACCGCGGCGTTCCATACCGGTTGCCCCGCCTCCTCCTACTTCAGAGTACACGCTCTGCGCGGCGACGCCTCCTGTCGAGGAGCGACTAGTCTTGGGAAGCAGGAAGTTCCGCTCGCGCTGTCGATTCAGCCGCCAGCACCGAGCGCTTCGCCAGCCAGTCGATATGGTGAGAAGCGGTGACTTTATATTGCTTGGTATACGACTCGTGATTTCGTTCCACGTCTTCCAGGCGATAAATATAGTTCACCATCAACCCCGCGGAACGTCGGATTCCTGCGCTCGAAGTATCGCCCAACCAGTTGATTCGCTCCAGGCGTGCGCCATTTCGCAGGTGGAAACGCGCCACCGGATCCAACGGCTCCTTCCCTTGTTTCGCGTAAAGCAGATAATAGGCGCATAACGGCTCGAGTTGACGCCGCAACCGCTCACTGAGCATCCGGTCGTCCAGCCATTCGGACCCGTCCAGTAGGGCCACCGCAGGGCCCAGCTTTTGCCAGTGCCGCACCTCGCTTTCGACCATTTGCTGGAGCCATGCGCGGAACCCCGGAACCGGCGAAAGAGTAGCAAATTTTCTTAAGCGCGGAAATTCTGCGCCCAGATTTTCCGCGACGCGCTTGATCAGGAAACTGCCAAACGGTACGCCCCGTAGTCCGGGGTGGCAGTTGGTGATCGAATAGAAGATCGCACAGTCGGCCTCTTGCGGATCGGAAATCGGCGAAAGAGGATCCACCAGCGGCTGGACGGCCGCGCTCATGCCGCGGGTGAGCGCCACCTCGATGAAGATGATCGGTTCACCCGGCAGCGCCGGATGGAAGAACGCGTAACAACGCCGGTCTGCCTGCAAGCGGCGCTGCAGATCGGACCATCCCTGGATCGCATGCACCGCTTCAAACTGGATCAGCTTTTCGAGCACATTCGCAGGCGTCGTCCAATCGATGCGCTGCAAAGATAAAAAGCCGCGATTGAACCACGAAGCCAGCAGGTGCGCGAGATCGGCTTCGATGGCGGTCCACTGCGGGTGGTTGCGGGTTTCGTCGAGCAGATCGCGCCGCATATTCACCAGCATTCGCGTGCCGCCGGGCGCCATATTGAGGCGCCGGAACAGCTCCTGCCGGGGCGGTTCGACAATGCGCTGCAGCTCGGCGAGATTGGCCGCGGAGGGATCGTCCCGATAGGCCTCGCCGCGGAGGCCGACCTCGTCGGGATCGGGAGAAAACTCCCTCACCAGCGTATCGAAAAAGGCATGCCGCGAAGCTGCATCGAGGGAGTCGTAAGAGAGCTGGGCTTGGCTCGCCAGATGGACCCCGGAAACTTCGCCCCGTTCCGACATCAGGCTATGACACAGCTTAGTGAGCTGCTGGACAGATCGCGAACTGCTGCGTGAGAGAGCCTTGGCCGTGCTCCCTGGGAAACCCATCAATTTCGCGAAGTTCACTCGATTCGCTCCCAATACCCCTAAGCATCATAATAATCTACTCCGGCCTCGTCACGCATAGTTCCAGTTATGGGTAACCCCGATTCTGAATGCATTTGCACTTCAATTCGTGGAGCGGTCCGATCTCAGCACGCGCATGAGCGTCCGACGGTTCACCCGCCTAACGAATGGCTTTTCGAAGAAGTGGGAGAACCACTGGGCAGCGGATTGCTTGGGGTTCGCTTATTACAACTTCTGCCGGATTCATAAATCGTTGCGCGTCACGCCCGCGATGGAAGCGGGGATCACCGATCCTATGTGGGACGTTAGTGAACTATTAGCGTAGTATTGTTGAAGGCGGCTACGGATTCTGCTGAAGTGTGGATTGACGAAGAGATGGCTCTCAACAACGACCAATTGGATCGCAAGATCGAGAAATCGGACAAAGCCATAGCAAAGCTCGCAGAGCGTATAGCGGCAGTTGAGGGCCGGATAGCGGCACCGCCGAAGCAATTCAATCCGGTGGTTACTACAGTTCTTGCCATCATAGGCGCAGCCGTTTTAGCCTTTTGGGGTTGGATCGCTACCACTCTCGTGCAGCATGGGAACACCTTGGCAGGTATTCGGCAGTCACTTGTAAGCCTTGGTGTGAAGGTCGCCGCCAACAATCCAATTACTCCCAGTGGCCAGTCTGATGCGAAGATGATTCTCAGACAGGCACGAGAAGGTCAAATACAAATTCCAGGACCAATCGTCGAACAGGCAGGAAAGAGTTTCATCGACGCAGCAAAGACCGAATCCACTGCTTGGGATGTTGCTTTGGATTTTGTTTCCTATCGTTCTCTTATAAACTCAAATTTTCTACCACTACTAGGGAAGCAAAGAGCCAGTTATGCCTTTCTGGCGCAAATTAAACCGATAAAGGGTGCGCCTTCTCCACTGGTTTTGGCTGCGGGATCGGCTCCTCCTGGCCGGGCGGCTCGGTTTGAACCACTGAATCCCGAAGTGATTGCACACGATCAGGACGAAGCCGCATACCTCATAGTCGATTTACACGGATTTAGCGTGGTGCTGGATAATATGCGGCTAAAGCACGTTATCTTAAAAAATGCACATGTAATGTATAGGGGCGCACCAATTGACTTACAGGACGTTACCTTTGTGAACTGCTCCTTTGAGTTTGTGCGAGACGACAGAGGCCAACAGCTTGCGCAAGCCATACTCGCCACTCCCGCAGTAAATTATCAGATTACATAAAAGCAACGATTCTGTAATCCAAGCGAAAATCGAACTCAGACACTACCGCATTCCCCGCACTATCCAATCCACATCCGCGCGGGATAGAGTGAAGCATGCGCCAAGGTAACTTATGGGTGATCCGCCACGGAGAAACGGAGTGGAGCGCTTCCGGCCGGCACACTTCGACCACCGATCTGGCCTTGACAGCAGAAGGCGAACAAAAGGCTGCTGCTGTCGGGCGCATGCTGGCCGGGAAGACGTTTGCGCTGGTTTTGGCGAGCCCCTCGCGCCGCGCAATCGACACCTGCCGTCTGGCCGGATACAGCGCCGAGGTCACTGTGGATTTGCGCGAATGGGGTTACGGCGCCTACGAGGGGCTTACCACCGCGGAGATTCAGGCCGAAAATCCCGGCTGGACCATCTGGACCGGCACCCCGCCGGGCGGAGAATCGGCAGAAGAAGTGGGCGCTCGCGCAGACCGCGTGATCGCCCGGGCCCTCGCGGCGCAAGGAGACGTCGCGCTCTTCGGACACGGGCACATGTCGCGCGTGCTGGCGGCGCGGTGGTTATCCATGGAACCGGCGGGCGGACGGTTGTTCGCCCTCTCGACCGGGTCGGTCAGCATATTAGGTTATGAGCGGGAGACGCGCGTACTGCAGATGTGGAATCGGACAACCTAGCAGTCGATCACACCAGCATGGTGGCGATGTCAACCGCAGAGCGGTGGCCCTCGACGACAGCGATCCCGCTTTCGGTGACATGATAGAGCAAGCGGTCCTGCTGGATGTCGTAGCCGATAGAAGCGTCCTCGGGAACGTGCACGTTCTTATCCAGGATGGCGCGGCGCACGCGCGATCGGCGCCCGATCACACAATGATCGAACACAATCGAATCCTCTACCAGCGCGCCGGAGAGAACGCGCACTCCTCGTCCAATCACCGAATTGCGAACGGTTCCCCCGGATAGAATAGACCCGCCGGAGACGATCGAATCCGTGGCCTGTCCGGCATGGCCGGCCTCATCGAAAATGAATTTCGCCGGCGCGTCGAAATAACCGGCAGTTCTTAGCGGCCACTGCCGGTTATACAAGTTCAGCGCCGGAGTGGGCGACCGCAAATCCATACTCGCGGCGTAATAAGCGTCGATGGTTCCGACATCGCGCCAGTAAGGGTCCTGATTCAGCGGATCGCCGGGGATTTGATTGGTTTGAAAATCGTAGGCGAACATATCGGCGCGGCCGATCAGCCCTGGCAGAATATCGCGCCCAAAATCGTGCGAGCTGGATTCGTTAGCGGCGTCCGCATAGAGTTCGCGCAAAAGCAGGTCGGTCGAGAAAATGTAATTGCCCATCGAGGCGTAGACCCGCTCCGGATCGTCCGGCAGCGTAGGCGCATCGGCGCGCTTTTCGTGAAATCCGACAATGCGCCCGTCATTCCCCGCTTCGATGACCCCGAACTCAGCGGCCTGGCTCTTATCAACCGGAATAGCTGCGATGGTGGCCGCGGAGCGCTTGCGGACATGATAGTCGAGCATCGCCCGGATGTTCATACGGTAGATATGGTCGGCGCCGAAGATCATCACATAATGCGGATCGGCCTGTTCGATCAGATTGATATTTTGATGGATGGCGTCGGCCGTGCCGCGATACCACATCTCATCGGGGGAGCGCATTTGCGCGGGCACAGGGATCAGGAAGTGCTGCCGTAACAGGCCGCTGACTTCCCATCCGTCGCGCAGGTGCTGCAGCAAGGACTGACTCTTGAATTGAATCAACACATATGTCGAATAGATCCCGGAATTGATCAAATTGCTGAGCACGAAATCGACAATCCGGTAACGGCCGCCGAATGGCACCGCGGGTTTGGCTCGCTCTTTAGTGAGCGGGTAGAGCCGGGTCCCTTTCCCGCCTGCCAGCACGAATGCGAGAACGCGGGCTTCCATGGGTACCCTATTGTATCTGGCCGGCCGCCAACGCTTCGATGAATCCGCGCTCCACCGGCCAGGTTGCGATCATGGTGGATTGACTTTGCTCAAAAGCGCCTGCGACCAGAACGCCGCTTAAGTCGCGCGGGTTGGGAGTCATGTGCTGGCGCTCGATCATGTCCTTGAGCAAGCTGGTGACGCTCGCAAGCTGTTTGGCCAAGTCGGCGGCCGCAGCCGGGGTGGGGCACGCGACCTCCAGGCGAATCTGCAGCCGGTCTCCCTTGGGCCCTGCCGCGAAGGTCACCTTTTCGGCATGTGTCAGCGGGCTTAGAAACGCGCGCGTCCCGTCCGGAAAATTATCCAGGTGATTGAAGACCGCCGCGGGCACCGACACCCAGACCGGCTCCGGCGGCACCGCTAGCTGTAGCTGCCGCCCTCCCGGGCCGATGCTGGTCACGGCTCGCGGATCGCTCGAAACCGCCAGCGCCAGCACGTCCGACTTCAAAGGGTAAAAAGAAATATTGCGTTCGAAGTTGCTGCCGGGCATGTTGCACACGGAGTAACGGCATTCTCCGCCCTGGCTTTCGGCGTAGGCGTTCAATTGTTTCCATTGGAAGCGCCCGCGCAGAGTAATATAAACATGATTGTCGACAAACGCGGCGGCCACCGCATCCAGATCCCGCCGGTAGTCGAACCCGGTCTGATCGACAAACTTGCGGTAGTCGGGCTCTTCCACGGCTTTGGACCCGGCCACCAGATCCAACAGCCCGCTCTGGCGCAGCAGACCGGTGTCAATATAAACCACGGTGGCTTTTTCCGCGGGCAGCAGCGCCACCAGATGTGCAGCGTCATAGGGCGCCGACACTCGCCACCAGCGGACCACTCCGACGGAAGCCACACACAAGGCCACCACCAAAAGCGCCAGCTGCCAAGGCTGAAAGCGAAGTCGCACGTCTGGCCTAAACCGCCACGGTTTCTCGCATGCGCGATTGCTTCCAGAGCGCGATATACGGTTGCAAGTCCTGCATCATGCGGGCCCACTGCTTCGGATCGAGAGACTGCGCGCCATCGCTAATCGCTTTTTCCGGTTGCGGGTGCACTTCAACGATCATCCCGTCCGCGCCGATAGCCACCGCCGCGCGAGCGAGCGGCGGAACCAGGCTGCGTTTGCCGGTAGCGTGGCTGGGATCGAGGATCACCGGCAGATGCGTCATTTCATTCAGCACGGCTACGGCGACGATGTCACAGGTATTACGGGTGACAGTTTCAAACGTGCGAATCCCGCGCTCGCAGAGGATCACGTCCGGATTGCCGTGGGCGACGATGTACTCCGCCGACATCAGCAATTCTTTGATGGTGGAGCTCAGCCCGCGTTTGAGCAGAATCGGACGGCCGCATTTGCCCAAGGTCTTGAGCAGCGAGAAATTCTGCATATTGCGCGCGCCAATCTGCAAGATGTCGGCGTACTCCGCCACCATTTCCACATCGCGGTCGCTCATTACTTCGGTGATGATACCGAGTCCAGTCACGCGCCGCGCCTTATCAAGCAGTTTCAGCCCTTCGAGTTCCAGGCCCTGAAAGTCGTAGGGCGAAGTGCGCGGTTTGAACGCGCCGCCGCGCAGGAGTTTTGCGCCGTGCTTGGCCACCAGTTCCGCGCTTTCGAGAATCTGTTTTTCACTTTCGACCGAGCAGGGGCCCGCCATCACCACGAACTCATCGCCGCCGATGACCACGTCACGCACCTGGATGCGGGTTTTCTCGGGCCGAAACTCGCGGCTGACAAACTTATAGGGCGCCGAAATACGCATCGCCCGCTCCACGCCCGGCATGGCTTCGAGCGACTCCAGGCAAGCGGTGACGTCACCCATGCCCACTGCGCCGATCACGACGCGCTCCTCCCCCGCGATCGAATGGACCTTATACCCGAACTCCTCAATTCGCTCGCGGACATGGTCGATTTCCTCCTTGGTCGCATGCAGCTTCATCGAAATGATCATCGCGGGTCTCCTTGGGGCCTCCTAAAAATCAAAAACCCACTCTTTCGAGTGGGTTGCCATTTAAACCTGCCTGCTTCAGCCCACTCGTCGCGATTCAGACGGTAAAATACCACCAGTAACTAAATCGAAACGAGCTGGCTCCCATAGACATGAAAGAGTAGTGTACCATAAAGTTCTGCTGTTAGAGACAGAATATCCAGCTGCCGCGGCTCGCCTATGATTAGGAATTTACAATCCATCTGGATGCGCCTATCGAATCAGGACGCCGGACAGGATATCTCCGAATATTCCCTCCTGCTGGCGTTCATCTCTTTGATTTCACTGTGCCTGTATCTTCAAAACGCCCGTGACGTCTCCGCCGTCTGGAAAACTGCCAGTAATATTCTTGTTCGTGGCGGCCAAGTCGTGTCCGGGTCTTGAGCCGGCAGGTTAGGCTCTCTTTAGCGGCGGGCCGTTTTGTGTGTGTTAAGATGGAAATTCCCAAGGAAAGTTCAGAGTCTCTCCATGAAACCAGGTATCCACCCCGCCTACGAAGAAGTAAATGTGACTTGCGCCTGCGGACACAAGTTCCGCACCCGTTCGGCGCACAAAGGCGACATTCGTGTTGAAATCTGCTCCAGTTGCCACCCGTTTTTTACCGGGAAGCAAAAGTTGATCGACACCGAAGGCCGCGTCGATCGTTTCCAGAAGAAATATCAGAAGGTCCGGGACGCCGCCGAGGCTAAGAAAAAACAGCCAGTCGCGTAGCGGAGCTATTGCCGGGGCGGAAGCGGCATGCCGCTGTCCTTCTTGCTGTCACGCGCACGCCGGCGCTGTTCCATCATCTTCTGAAATTCGGCTTGCTGGTCGGCGGAAAGAATTTCGCTGATCTTCTGGCGTTGCTCTTCCCGGATCTTTTGGATTTCCGGCTCGATGGTGAGCCGCGCAGCTCGAAACTGCTGCCGCGTCTGCTCCATGATCGCTCCCACTTTTGCCGCTTGGTCGTCGTTGAGATTCAGTCTGTTTTTCAACTCCGCCATGAATCTCTTGCGAAATTCTTCGGGATTGCGCTGGCCGGCATTCGCGCTCACGTCGGAAACCGTATACAACCGGTAAGCGAATGCGCCCACCACCGCCCCGCACGCAAACATCAGCCCCATATACAACGCAACTGTCCAGCGGGTGAATTTCATTCGGGTTCCCCTGGCGGGATGGGCACGCCGTCACCGGCGGAATCGGCCACGGAATCGGCCGCAGCCAGCACGTCCACATAATTGGCCTCGTACATCGGAGCGTTTTGCAGGCGCGGAATGACGATTGCGCCCATCACAATGGTTAACGCCACCGCCGTAGCCAGCCACACTTGGGCCCATACACGGAACCAAGAAGAGGAAATCGCATTCCGGCGGGTTTCAATACTCCGCCACATTTGCGGCATGAAACCAGCACTTGCCTCCGGGTCCGGGCAGGCCTCCCGATATTCGGCCCACAAAGGATCTAAACTGTCGTTCATCCGATCCCGATCCATCTGTTCCATTATATTACTCCCTAGTCCTTCCGCCCCTTGGCGCCCCCAGCAAAAGCTAGTTCCGACTCATATGCCTTCAAAACTCTTTGACGCGCCCGAAACAAGCGGACCTTCAACGCGTTCTCGTTCACGTTATAGACCTGCTCCAGCTCCTTCAGCGAAAGCCCTTCCACTTCCTTCATCACCAGCAGAATCCGGTCTTCCTCGGAAACTTTGCCCAGCAGGGACTGCACCATTTCGCGAACCTTCGTGCGCCTGCTCTCCTCGGCCTGCTTCTTGCCTCCGGCCGAGGCGTCCGCCATCATGACCTGCTGCTCGCTCAGATCCGACATACGGTGTTCATGCCGGCGTTTCTGGCGCCGCAAATAATCGTAAGCCGCATTCACCGTGAGGCGGTATAACCAAGGCTCAAAAACCTCCGGCGCCCGCAACTGATCCAGGGAATAATACAGCCTGAGAAACACCTCTTGACCCACATCTTCTACGTCCTCTGGTCTTCCAATCAGCCGCGCAATGGTGCCCAGAATACGTTTGCGGTACGCATTTACCACCTGGTTAAACGCACCATCGTCGCCGTTACGCGCCTTTTCAATGAGCTGGAATTCAATCAGCATCGCTACCGCGCGCCTCGATTCGCCGTCGAACGGTAGCCGAAATCCGGATTATCCATTTGAAAAGGCGCACGTATTCTCACTCAGGTTACAACAAGCCTGACGCGTTGGACGCTTGCTGCGCAAATAAGGCTATAGTCTTTTTTAGGCTGCCCCCGCTAAACGGGTTTCGGCTTCCGTCACGGCTTCGGGCGCTATCTCCGAGCCGGGGGGCGCGCAATAGATCGCATACCGTTCCAGGCAGGCGATGGCTTGGTCTAAAACAGCTTTTCTATTCCGCAGATCAGCTAGTCTCGCCCGAATTGCTCCGGACGTCTCGGGGGAAGAAGTCTTCGGAATCATGGACTAATTCTATATTTTTGTTTAATTTCACGGACCATGACGGGTCGTGATGAAAGAGCGGCGTCTTCGTCCAGTACTATACCAATACGAGGTACCGGCTAAATATACCCCCGAATAGGGGTACCGGTAAAATCGTGTTAAAATCGCCCATTGATGGATTTTCTTGAGGGCTTGAACCCCCGCCAAAGGGAGGCAGTCGAGCACTCCGAAGGCCCCCTACTGGTACTTGCCGGCGCCGGAAGTGGCAAGACCAGGGTGATCACCCACCGCATCGCGCATCTGATGACGGCCTTCCGGGTCCCCGGCTGGGCAGTTTTGGCCGTAACCTTCACCAATAAAGCCGCCGGCGAAATGCGCGATCGCGTGCGCTCGCTGGTGGCTACCGGTCCCGAGGGAGCGCCAACGGTTGCCACCTTCCACTCCTTCTGCGTACGCCTTTTACGGCGTGACGGCGCCCCCCTCAGCCAATTGCGGCGGGGATTTACGCAATCCTTTACGATCTACGACGACGATGACCAGATTTCGATGATTAAATCGATCTATAAGGCCGTCGGCCTGGACGACAAGTTCATGCAGCCGCGCGCCGCGCTCTCGCGCATCAGCCACGCGAAAAGCCATCAGCAGTCGCCCGAGGAAATCGCCCGCGCCGCAACCGACCCCACCACCACCCGTTTCGCCACCGTCTATGAACGCTACGAAGCGCGTCTTCGCGAATCGAATGCCCTCGATTTCGACGACCTGCTGCTCGAAGCCGTCAACCTGCTGCGCCATGATGACGCCACCCGCCAGCGCCTGAACCAGCGCTACGAATTCGTGATGGTCGACGAATATCAGGACACCAACCGCAGCCAATACGATTTGATGCGCCTGCTCACCGAAGAGCGTCATAACATCTGCGTGGTGGGCGACGAGGACCAATCTATTTACGGCTGGCGCGGCGCGAATATCCGCAACATCCTCGACTTCGAGCGCGACTTCTCCGGCGCAACCATCATTCGGCTGGAGCAGAACTACCGCTCGACGCAGACCATTCTCGAAGCCGCCAGCGCCGTGGTGGCCCACAATACCGAACGCATCGGCAAAACTCTCTGGACCGACTCCGGCGCGGGCGAAAAAATCACGCTTTATGAAGCGCCCGATTCGGAAAACGAAGCTCTGTGGATCGCCGACACCGTCGAGAGCCGTCTGGCTCGGAACCCCCAAGAGCGCGTAGCGGTGCTCTACCGGACCAACTCTCAATCCCGCCAGATCGAAGAAGCCCTGCGCCGCTACGGCCGCAAATACGTGGTGGTCGGAGGCTTCAGCTTCTACCAGCGCGCCGAAGTGAAGGATATTCTCGCCTATCTCAAGGTGCTGGCCAGCCCGCATGATTCAATCGGTCTGCTGCGCATCATCAACACACCCGCGCGAGGAATCGGCCGCACCACACTCGATCAGATCGAGCAATACGCTTTGCAGAATGAACTATCGATGTGGTCGGCGCTGGAGCAAATGCTCGAAGCCCATGCCTTCCCGGGCCGCGCCGAAGCTGCTTTGGCCGCATTCCATCGCATGATGACCGAACTCACAGCGCAATTGGAAACCCGCCCCGTCAGCGCGACTTTGGCGGATGTCCTCGAGCGCACCGGCTATCGCAAGATGCTCGAAGACGAAGGCACGGAAGAAGCCCGCCAGCGCCTGGCGAACCTAGACGAATTGCTGAACGCCGCTGCCGATGCCGGCGAGCGTGGTGAAACCCTGCGCGATTTTCTGGACCACGCCGCGCTCGTCTCCGACGCCGATTCGGCCGATTCGCGCGCCCCGGTTTCGCTGCTTACCATGCACAACGCCAAGGGCCTGGAATTCCCGGTGGTGTTTATCGCCGGTCTCGAGGAAGGCTTGTTCCCGCACAGCCGCTCGCTTGATTCGGAAAGCGGCATGGAAGAAGAGCGCCGCCTGTGCTACGTCGGCATGACGCGCTCGGAAACCAAATTGTACTTGAGCTGGGCCCGTTACCGGCGCCGCTTCGGCGGTGGGCAGCCGGAAGTTTCACTAGCCTCCCGCTTCTTGCAGGAGGTCCCTCGCAACCTGGTCGACGCCGTTCGCGGAGATCAGCCGCAAGCCCGTTCGGTGGATCTCTATTCGGAGCGCTACCAGGTCCGCGAATCGGCGCAGCGGAACCTCTATACTGGGAAGACTTACAATTCTGTCGAGAACATCCGGCAGTTTTTTTCGGAACGCGGTATGCCGGCGCCGCAGGGGATTGCCCCGCCGCCGGCCGTTGCGAGTGCAGCCCAGAACGCGGCTCCGGTTACGCCGGCTCCCCAGTTCAAGAAGGCGAGCCCCAGGAAACTAGGGCCGGGTTCCACGGTGGAACACACCAAATGGGGCCGCGGAACGGTCCTGCGCCTGGAAGGTTCGGGCGACGATACGAAAGTGACCGTGAGTTTTCCTGGATACGGTTTGAAGAAATTAATCGCGAAATACGCAGGGATCAAGGTGGAATGAATACAAAAAAGGTTACCGATAAAGACGAACGCAAGAAGCTGAAGCGCGCGGCCCGCAAAAAGGTCGCGCCCAAAGCCAAACGGGCCGCCGACGTCGCCCGTGGTTCGCAAAAACGAAAAGTGAAGAAGATGGTCAAAGGCCAGCGTAAGCGCTAGGCTCATAAACGCAACGGGGCGGGCCTGCGGGCCCGTTTTCCGCCGCCGGCCGCATGTCCACCCTTTTCCGGACCAAAAGCATCGCGGATCTCATCGCGGCCAGCGATCACCCTTCGCATCGCCTCAAGAAAACCCTCGGACTCGGGAGCCTGATCGCCTTAGGGATCGGAGTGGTGGTCGGGTCCGGCATCTTCACGCTGACCGGCACCGCCGCCGCCGGACTCAAATTCGATTACCCGTCAGTCTTCAAGGCTCCCGTACTCGATTTGCTGATCGGCGGAACGCACGCCGTCGGCACTTTCGGACGCCCCGGCGCCGGACCCGCCATCTCCATTTCCTTTCTCCTGGTAGCACTGGCCTGCAGCTTCGCGGCACTGTGCTACGCGGAACTGGCGTCGATGATTCCGGTTTCAGGGAGCGCCTACACCTACGCCTACGCCACCCTGGGAGAAGTCTTCGCGTGGATCATCGGCTGGGATCTGATCCTCGAATACGCAGTCGGCAACATGGCAATAGCGGTCGGCTTTGGCGCCTATTTCAATGATCTGCTCGACAACGTCTTCGGTTTCCATCTGCCGTCGCAACTTACTCAGCCGATTTTCATAGAAGGCAAGGCCACCGGCGCGTGGTTCAATCTGCCGTCGTTCCTGATGGTC
>JANXXL010000307.1 GCA_025350625.1 Bryobacterales bacterium
CGCCGCCAAATGGGGCATCATCAAGAAGAACACGGCGGCGCGCTACAAGTCCCGCATGACGCTGCGCTTGAAAACGCTCGCGGCTTAAGTCAGTCCCAGCACAAACTGTTCCATCACCGTCCGGTCGTCGGGACGAGTGTCTCTCAACGCCCTATCTGTTTCGAAGATCTTCTGAATCGCCTTCCGCATCTTTGCCGCCGGGAAGGATGCAACCGTCTGTTGCACCTGCTCGGCGCGCGATCTCCACATCGGTGTCCCCAATTTAGTGAAGTGAGATTGAATCATCCCCGCATTGGTCAGGCCCGCTTCCTTGGCCACCAATGCCAGGCGGAACTGCGTCGCCAGGAACGTAAGGGCCAGCGGAAGATATTCACCCTCGCGGACCAGAATATCAAGCGCGTCCAGTGATCCGGCCCGATCTCCGCGGCCTATCGCCGCGACCAGCGCAAAAATCGTAGTCGCGCGGCCATTGGGCACCAAACTCACCACATCATTTGCACTAACCCGGCGGCCCGTACCGGCGTAGAGCGAAAGCTTTTCCATCTCAGTGGCGATACGCGAAGCGTCCGAGCCCAGAATCTCAATCAGCAGGTCGATTTCGTCTTCTCCGATCTGCAAACCCGTGCGCTTAGCCTGAGTCAGCGCCAACTTCTTGGCAGCCGCCGCAGTGAAGCGCTGGCACTCGATCTGCGCCGGAATAGCCGCGAAAAACTTCTGCACCCGCGCCAGCTTCGTTTTGTCATCACCCTCGAAATCATAGCGGGAGCACTCGAAAACCAGAACCGTGCCCGGAACGGGATTCTTTAAATACGCGCCCAACGAAGCCCCGTCGGACTTGCCGCCGCCATCTTCGGCATCATCGGAATCGCTCGCCGCGGATCTGGTCCGGGGTAGAACGCCTTCCGCGGAACTCACCCAGATCAAACGATTCGCCGCAAACAGCGAAAACGAACGGGCATCGTCCATCACCACGCTCAAATCCGTCTCGTCCAGATCGTACCGTGTGAAGCCATTCTCGCGGTCTTCCGGCGGCAGCGCCCGTTCGATCAAAGCTTTGCGGCACTGTTCGCGATACCAGGCCTCCTGCCCAAGGAGCAGGTAGGCGGAGGCCGGCGGCTGCTTCTGTATGGACCGCAGGAATTCGTCGGGTGTCATCGTCTAAAAAGCTTCCAGAATGGCACTCACTACAGACTTAGCCACTTCCCGGCTCAGGCGGTCCAGCGCAATATCGCTTTCTTCAAAATACTCCAACTGATCGACGCTGATCTCATACCGCTGCCGTACTTCCATCCTCGGTTGCGTATACAGTACTTTACCGCTGGTCCGCTCGGTCAGGTTGATCTGCAGGATGGCGCTCAACTGCACGGAATTGGCGCGCCCGGTTTTTTGATCGGACACCACCGGATACGAATAATAGCTGATCACCGCCGCCCGCAGCACCGCGTCCGCCTGATTGGGGTCGGTGACAATCCGGTAGCGGCTGCGGCTGATAAACTCACGCGTGAGGGTCGAGGCCAGGCGGTCAGAGAGCTTATAGCGATTCGTCAGGTTGCCCACTGCGGGAATCGCGATGGTCTTGATCGTTGCCGGCAGCAGGTCGGCATGGCCTGAAACGTGATAGCCGCATCCATTCACAACAACGGCGGCAAGCGCAAGCAGCATGTACTTCATAGCAACTGGCGGGCAACGTCGATTGCGCAGTCCACCCTGACGCGGAAATTGTCCGCAACCGCCCACATCCAGATCGCTTTGGGATGGTTGCGGTCCGTTTCTACCAGCCCAACGGTGACGCCGGACTGTCCCACCGCACCCACATTGGTCGGCGATTCCAGGTCCGCGCCGCGCACTTCGATTTGCGCCGAGGCAAGAGTTTCAGAGATAGCCACCGACCCCGGGTTGTTCTCAAACTCGGTCCAGAGAGAGAAGCTGTAACCGTGGAACACCGGCGCCTGCGACAGCCGCACCGAGGGCACCGGAGTGTCATGCGAAAAAGTAGCCAGATGGCGGTCGATGCGATGCTCGATATCTTCCAACTGTACCGGCGCATCCGAGCCATACCGCGGCAGCAGATTGAAGCTGAGCTGCGCGTCGAAGATCTCCTTAGGCAGCGTCTTGAAAGCAAGCAGGCCGGCAGTCTGTTTCTGCAATTCCGTAAGACCCGCGTATCCGCGCTCGCTGGCCGGCTCGAAAATCTGCACCACCGAATGAACAATGGAGTGATGCCGATGAATTCGCCGGAAAATCTGAACCAGCACCGTTGCCGCCGGATGCGCGATCACGTGGATGGCATCCGAGGGCGCCACGTAATCTTCCGCTTCCAGAATAGGAGCGCGTAACCGCGCCCCCGGTTGATCTTCCAGATACCCGGTCAGGTCGATGATAACCGGCTTCGACGGGGATTCCAGCACCAGATCCAAGGCCTTGCGGCTGGAGAGTGCGGATCCGGCCAGAAACAGCACCTGCGAACGCTCCAAGACATCGGTGTCCAACTCTGTAATCACTACCGGTTCGCCGTCCTGGATGCTCAATACCTTCGCGCCTTCTTCATCGGCGCCGATCAGCTTCACTCTTGCCGGGAACTTCGTCTCGGTCAGTTGGTCGCGGAGTTCCCGACCCAGCAGGGATTCGCCGCCAACGATACAAACATCGTGATTATGCATGAATTCAGGAAACCTTCGGTTCCGCCGGCCGCAGCGTGCGCCGCAGGATCCCGGCAATGCGTGTCACAATACCGCTGCCCACGTAAAGCACCGCGATCCCAAGCAGCGTCGCCTGCGAATACGCCCAGACCAAATAGATAAAACTGCTAAACAAAATGATGGTGAGCGGCGACCGCGGGCGCAGCAGATTTAAGTCCTTGAAGCTGTAATAGCGCCAGGTGCAAACCATCAGGAACGAGAGCAGCGAAAGCAGTCCCATCCAGGCCACGGACCAGCCCCACCACTGCAGCGGAACGCTGTTGCTCGCATAAGTAACGGCCACAACCATGCCGGCCGCCGCCGGAATCGGCAGGCCAACGAAATACTTGCGGTCCGGCCGGCCGGGGTTCTTCGGGATGGGGTTGGTCTGAACGTTGAAGCGCGCCAGCCGCGCCACGCCGCACAGCAGGAACAGAAACGAGACGAAATAACCACCGCGGATCAGGTGCTCGCGAAGAAACGGCAGCGGACTGCTGACGAAGTAAAGTCCCCAGGTGAACGCCAGAATCGCCGGCGCCAGCCCGAACGTAATAGCGTCGGCCAGCGAATCCATTTCACGGCCAAAGTCGCTGACCGTGTTTGTCATGCGGGCGATGCGGCCGTCGAGTCCGTCCAGCACCACCGCGGCCCCAATCATCATCGCCGCGGCTTCGAAGTGGATATTGGCGCCCAATCCACCCGTCTTTGCCGCAATCACGCCTTCAAACGCTTTCAGAATCGCCAGGAACCCCAGAAAGATATTGCCCGCGGTGAACATCGTGGGCAGCGCATAGGCAGCGCGGTTCGGGCGCCGGTCCGGCGAACGCGGCGGCATCATGCTGAAATTGAGCTTAGGCATCGGTTAGTCTTCGTTACGGACTGCCAGGATGCTGGCGCCGGCTTTCACGCGCTGCCCGGGAATGGCGGTAATCACCCACTCGGGTCCGAGGATCACATCCACCCGCGAGCCGAATTTGATCATGCCGACACGTTCGCCGGCAGTGAGAGGTTGGTTGATTTTCTTGTCGAAGACGATGCGCCTGGCAATGAGTCCGGCGATCTGTTTGAAGACTACACGGGTGCCTTCGCCCTGAATCGTCACAATGTTCTGTTCATTAATGGTCGAGGCTTCTTCTTTGCTCGCCACCAGGAATTCGCCCTGGCGGTATTGAATTTCGATAATGCGGCCGGTGATAGGCGCGCGGTTCACATGGACATCGAAGATGTTCAGAAAGATGCTGATACGGGTGGCGGTGGGAGATTCCTGCTTGATGGCCACCACCTTGCCATCGGCGGGAGAAACAGCGACAGGTCCGGGCGGAATTTCACGGTCCGGATCGCGGAAGAAGTACAGGCAGAAGGCAGCCAGTACAATCAGCGGGATGGCCCAAAGCGGGCCTGCGAGCCAAGCGATTACCGCCGCTCCTGCGCCGAAGCCAAGAGCGTAATAGATGCCGTCTATTACCATCTCATGCCATTGTCGCATGAGGGGTGCTGACAGTCGATCAGCTAAACATCCAAATAATTGCTCTAAGTGGGTACATTTACAGCGGCGGCCGGAGACGAGCGCTTCTCTCCACGCGGGGTCAACACCGGTGGCTCAACGCACAACCCGGTCCACCGCGGCCCGGAACTTCGTCGCCTGCGCCGGTGTCCGCGCCCCGAACTTGATATCCATCATGGCGTTCCTGTCGAACTGCACTTCGCCCCCGCGAGCGATCACATTTGTATACACCGACCACGCCAATCCGTAGTATCCGAAAGCCATCCCCACGTACTTGGAACTCTGCGAAACCGCCGCTCCCAGCGTTCCCAGTCCCAATCCGCCTCCCAGCGTCCGGCCGCCGATATTGGCCTCTCCACCTGTAGCGCCAACGTCGTGGTGGTGCCCGGCATCGTTATCCGCCGCGCGGCTGGCAAGAATTAGCGATATCACCGGTGCGATAAAGCGCGTCTTCGATTCCTTCGCTTGAACGCCGCCTTCCGAATCTACCTCAATCGGCGCCGTGCCGCTTCCCTCCGCACCCGCCAGCGTGGTTTGCGTCTTCATAGGCTCCCGCCGGGGCGCCCCGAGTCTCAGGTTTGCGGCCTCCGGCGGTAAGTCGACTCTTTGGAAATCGAACCGAAGCCGACCGCCCCGATGAAAGGATCGGGCTTTTGCCGCCACCACCACCGTGCCCATCAGCCGGGTGCCTTCCGGAAACAACAG
>JANXXL010000319.1 GCA_025350625.1 Bryobacterales bacterium
CAGCATGTAGAAGATCGTGTTATCAATCCCGCGGAAACAAAGCGTCGGCCCTTGTTCGTTTCCCTCGGCCGTGTGATTGAACACCACGTCCAGGATCACTTCAATTCCGGCTGTGTGAAAGGCCTGGACCATTTCCCTAAACTCGAGTTTCTGCTGACCCACACCTCCCGCACTGCTGTAGGACGCTTTGGGCGCACAGAAGACCACGGGATCGTAGCCCCAGTAATTCCTGAGTGGCTGGCCTGTGTGCGGATTGATGCCGATCACCTGATGTTCATTGAATTCCTGCACGGGCATCAGCTCCACGGCCGTCACTCCAAGGTCTTTGAGATAGGGGATCTTTTCCATGAGCCCCCGGTACGTGCCAGGATGCTTCACGCTAGAGCTCGGATGCATGGTGAAGCCACGGATGTGGGCTTCATAAATGACCGTCTTCGACCAGGGATGCCTGAGCAGCCGGTCGTTCTGCCAATGGAAGTGCTCGTGCGTGAACACGCATTTCGGCATAGCGCCGGCATCGTCCACCGAGGAACAGACCACGTCTCGTTCTGTCGCCGACGGATCGTATCCGCGGGCCGGTTCAAAATCCCAGTTGGGCACCCGCGAGATCGCCGTCGCAAAGGGGTCTAGGAGGAGCTTGTGGACATTGAAACGATGGCCATCCTTGGGTCGATACGGGCCATCCACGCGATAGGCATACAGCTGGCCAGGCCTGACCCCCTCAATCCAGACGTGCCACACGTCACCGGTGCGGTGGCGCGCGGGATCGAGATCGATCACCCTGGCGGCTGTGGCATCTTCGGGATGATCAAACAACTCCAGCCGAACGCGACTGGCGTGTCGGCTGAAGACGGCGAAGTTGACTCCTTCGCCACGGGCATAGGTTCCCAGAGGCAATGGCACACCTACTCGAACATTAGTCCGCTCCGATACGGCTGCCACATACTCATGCAGCGGGCGTTCACGCATCATCAAATATGTGTTCGCGTCCGCCTGTTCTACGGCCTGGCCTGACACGGACGGCATCCGGCCTGTTGGCGGTCGCACTCGTTTCAGCTTTTTTGACTCTTTCATCGGACGTCTCTTGCCATCCTTTTCCCGTTTCTGGGTGATTCACCGCTGCCAGACAATGAGATCGACTTCCAGGGGCACCGCCACGCCGACGCAGTGCGGGATGATACGCGCCGTATAGTCCATTGGCGGACGAGCCGCAGACACCGCCGCGCTGTACACATAGCCGCCCAACGCGCTGGCCAGCTGGCGATCGCGCGTCATCTCCTGCCGGATCGGACCGCTGCCATGGATTCCATCGGCATACAACTCGACTCGCACGGCCTTCGGGTCGAGGTCGTTGAGACTGACCTGAACCTCAAATACGTGTTGCTCGCCACGAGTCTCAACCTTCACGTCGCCAAAGTGCACGCCAATCCATTTCTGGGCCATGGTCTGCTGCCAATCGAGGAGTTGTCTGGCCTCCGCGCCGTTTTTAGCCAGACGGGCACGATAGGCTGCCGCCGTTGGAAGATAGTGTTGCTCGGTGTATTCGCGCACCGTGCGGTTGGTGGAGAAGCGCGGTGTCAACCGCGCCATGCTTTCCCGTATTCGCGTGACCCATGCGGTGGGAATGCCATGCTCGTCACGGGTATAAAACTCCGGGATCACCTCGCGTTCGAGCACGGCATAGAGGGTGTCGGCTTCGACCGCATCCCAGGCCGGGTCGTCGCCATGTTCCTGACCATCCCCCAATGCCCACCCCACTTCGGGCGTATAGGCTTCCGCCCACCACCCATCCAACTCCGACAGATTGAGGCCGCCATTGACGAGGACCTTCATGCCGCTCGTGCCACTGGCCTCCCAGGGCCGTCGTGGCGTGTTGATCCAGACATCCACCCCCTGCACCAGGTGCTCGGCCAGCCGCATGTCGTAGTCGCTCAGAAACATGACGTGGAAGCGGGTCTCTGGCTGCCGGATGAACTGGATCCAGTCCCGAATTAGGGCCTGCCCTGCCTGATCTGCCGGATGGGCCTTGCCGGCCAGGATGAGCTGCACCGGGCGCTGCGCATCTGTGAGCAAGCGACGGAGCCTCTCTGGTTGCTGTAACAAAAGATTGGGTCGCTTATAGCTGGCGAAGCGACGGGCGAACCCGAGCGTCAATGCATTGGGATCAAAGAACTGCTTGGTTCTCTCCATGGCCTCAGGCCACGCCCCAGACGCCGTCAGTTGACGAGATAATCGTTCGCGGGCGTAGTCGATGAGGGAGTTCCGGGCGGTGGTGCGTAGCTGCCAGAGCTGCGCGTCCGAGATGTGGCGAATCGCCGGCTCCACATGTTCCGTCGTTCCCCGCCAGCGTTCTTTGCCACAAGCCGCCGTCCAGAGCTCGTCGGCTGCCACCGAATCCCAGCTCGACATATGGACACCGTTGGTCACGTGTCCCACGGGCACTTCGTCCTCTGGCCAGTGGGGGAACAGCGGCGCAAAGAGGTGCCGGCTGACTTTGCCATGCAAGCGACTCACGCCATTGACCGCCCCGCTCCCGCGGATTGCCAAATAGGCCATGTTGAATAGTTCCGACGAGTCGGTTGGGTTCCGGCGGCCCAGGGCCAGTAAATCGTGGCGGGTGATACCGAGTTTCTGTTCAGCATACCTACCGAGGTATTGCTCGATGAGCGCGGGCGCGAACCGGTCAAAACCGGCGGCCACTGCCGTGTGGGTGGTGAAGAGGGTCCCCGCGCGCGTGACGGCCAGCGCGACGTCAAAGGGCTGCGCGGTTGCTTGCATGACACTGCGGGCGCGTTCCAACACCGCGAAAGCAGCATGGCCCTCATTGAGATGGCAGACGTCCGGCTGGATCCCGAGAGCCCCAAGCAGTCGCCATCCCCCGATCCCGAGCAGCAATTCTTGTTTCAGCCGCAGCTCCGGCCCGCCGCCATACAGTTCGCTGGTAATCCCTCGATGCGCGGGGACGTTCGCTGCGTCATTGCTGTCCAGCAGGTACAGTTTCACTCGGCCGACCTGGACCTGCCAGGCGCGCAGCCAGACCAAGTACCCAGGTAAGGCGATTTCCAATCGCAACCATTCTCCGTTCGGGTGGCGCAACGGCGTGATCGGCAACTGTCCAGGGTCGTTATAGGGGAAGAGCGCCTCTTGCGCGCCGGCCTTGTCGATCACCTGGCGAAAATAGCCTTGCTGGTACAGCAGTCCGACGCCGACCACAGGCACGCCCAGATCACTGGCGGCTTTGAGCTGATCGCCGGCAACATTGCCAAGCCCGCCCGAGTAGATGGGCAACGCTTCGCTCAACATAAATTCCATGCTGAAATACGCCACACTGGTCAGCGGAGAGTGTGGGTAGGTGCGCTGAAACCACGCGGGCGCCTCCGCGGTGTGCCGGCTGATTCGTACCAGATCGTCCACGTTCTTGCGAAACACGGGATCGGCTAACATGCGCTCGATTTGGTCGCGCGAGACTGTCTGCAGCACCACCCAGGGATTCTGGGTCATATCCCACAGCGCAGGGTCCAGCTGCCGCCACACATGATCGGTGGCGTGATTCCACGACCAGCGCAGATCCAAGGCTAGCTCCGCCAGGGCATTGAACCCCTCGATTTCCGTGGGGAGAAGATTGTAGATCGGGTGGCTGGCACGTCTGTGTGTGTTCATAGGTTCTCCATCATGGCGTCTCCGCTTGCACTCGAATTGTCTCGCAACCGTTAACGCGCGTTCCGCTGCGGCGTTCCCGAATGTGCCGTACGCTTTCATGAGGTCCGATTGCTCGAAGCGGTGGCTCAGAGCGTCTTCATGTCGAGACATCCCGACTGAACTATCCTGAGCAGCATCGGCGTTGTGACCATATCTGCGACCGCGTCATTCGTCAGCCCCAGAAGTAGGATCGATGGCTTGCTCCTCTAAGCTGTTCATGACCTTCGTTGCCCAAGCAAGCGGACGAGCTCCAGCCGGCTACGTCCGACGGATTCCGCAGGAAGCCCATCGACTGTTGGCCCAGATTGTAGCCTTCGACCTTGAGGCCGTGCGTGCCGAGTTGTGAGAACCTGGCATCGAAGTTAACAAGGCCTGGATCCATGTCGATGCTGCAAATGCCGGTGGAGCTGCACGTGGGCGGGTCATAGATTGGGATGGTTGTCATGTTGGGACACTGTGATTCGGAATGGTGGTCGCCTGGTAACTCATTGGGGTTGGGTGGCTCGCCATGTGCGATACGATCCCGTCA
>JANXXL010000332.1 GCA_025350625.1 Bryobacterales bacterium
CTCCACTGGTTGAACGATGTTCAAGTGGCTGTCATTCAGACTCAACGGTCCGATACCCATGAGAACTCCTCGCGACGGCTTTCCCGTCATCTAAGGGGCTTATCGGTCTGGTCTGAGAAATGTTTAGTAAAGAGACCCGGAATCTTTGGTCGAAAAGAGTACGCCTGCCCTGGCGGAGAGGTGGTAGGACTCGCCGCCTTGGCCGGCCCAAATCCGGAAGTTGAATTTTCCGCCGGGCGGTACGCGGTAGACCGCCAGACCCTCAAGAGTAAGCGGATTGCCCGGGGTGCAGACGGCGGGTTTTCTGTTGGTACTTACGAAGTACGCCGCGCCCTCTCCGGCGATGGTGGCGGATCCATCGGGTTCGAGCAGCACAGCCGTTCCTTCATCAATGCCGACGCCTTTGGCTGATCCGGTGTCCTGCGCGATACGCGCGAGGAACGCTACCATGCGGCCGAAACGGTCGCGCTTTGAGAAATGGCTGTCGGTGATGACGCCTTCGAGATTCGGCAGTTTGAGGAACGACGATTCCAGGGTAAGGTGGGCATCAAAGGGGTCGGCCAGCGCCTGTGGTGAGGTGATGGTGTCCATCTCGGCGGAGAACGAATACTGGCCTTGGATGGCGAGTCCGGCGCTGGTTCCTCCGATGGGGATGCCGCGCTTCACGGCGTCGTGAAAGGCGGCGTCGAGTGGCGTACCCTTCCACCAGCGAATGTAGTTCCATTGATCGCCGCCAGCTATGAAGATGGCTTCGGCCTTTCTTACCTTGTCGAGCACGAACGGATCGCTGGCGGCGGCACGGTTTTTCGTAACAATGGACTCTACCGAAGCTACCGGGCTGAGGTTCCGGATGTACCGGTTGTAGCCGTCGCTGCCGGAGGCGCGGAGGATAACCACGTTACGGCCGCCGGACTTCCGCAGAAACCAGCGAAAAGCTTCGTCGACATCCTTGCCGCCGCCTGCCATCAGCAGGCCGCCTGAGGTGGAACGCTGGACGTCGGCGGCATTGCCGGTGAGATAGTATTCGTAGCCGGAAGACTTTTGCGGCGGCAGCGCGAGATGGAGATTGCGCGTGTGGAGAAATTGCACCAGCTCGCCGGGCTTGTCGGTCTGAATGCCGGTGGCGCCGCGTGCAATGGCGTCCTGCCAGGCTTCGGCGTTGTCGTGTATCCCGAGGCGATCGACGAAGATTCCGGCGCGGGCGGATTTCGCGGCGGCAATCGCGTCTTCCAGAAAATCCTTCCCGTTGAAGGCGATCACGGATGGGCGTAACATGCCCGCATTATCGGCCTCCGGCATCACGTTGATCTCCGGACGAAGCGACAGCACGGCTTTCAGAAACGCGGGCGGGCCGTAGACGACTACGTTCATCCGCATGTCGTGCATTTCAAGCGCATGAACCAGCGCGGCCGGCGTGAGGTCTTTCGCGTCCACATAGATCTCAATTTTTCCGTGCGCTGTATCTAGCGCTTCCTCAAACGTTGGCACGCCCTCGTTCCCGAGCTTGAGAGCGCGGATTCGGTCGAACGTCAATTGGGCGACGACGCCCTTGCCGTTGGTTGTCCGGTCGACCGTTGCATCGTGCATCAGGACCAGTCGGCCGTCGAGGGTGGTGCGGACATCGAGTTCGACGAAATCGGCGTCGAGATCGATGGCGGCTCGAATGCCGGAGAGGCTGTTCTCCGGGTTGCGAAGATGTTCGCCGCGATGGGCTATCACGGCAACATGCCCTGTTTGGGCCGAGGCGAATCCGGCCAGGCAGAGCAGTAGGAAGAAGACGGCCATGTGAGTCACAGCCAGCGCTTGCGATGCAGCCGGGCGACGTCGGCAGGGCGCAAGCCTTGGGCATCTTTATGGTCTGGATTCGCGCCCAATGCGATAAGGCAGCGGGCTGCCTTGAGGTATCCGCAGACCGCCGCTTTGTGGAGTGCGGTCTGGCCGTGTTCGTCAGCGCGATTGGGATCGGCGCCGCGCGAGATCAGCCAACGCAGACCCTCGGTGAGGAACTCGAAATGGAAAACGCACGAGGCGTGGAGAAGAGAAACGCCGTCGTGCGGATGTGCGCCATGGTCCAGAAGTAGTTGAGCGAGGATCCGATTATTGGCATGGCCCACGGCGAAGTAGAGCGGCGGGGCGCCTTTGCCCGGGCGATTGATGGCACTGCCCGCGTGGAGAAGCAACCGCGCACATTCGAGAACGCCGGCCGGTGAGAGGCGGGAGGCGGCGCAATACCAGAGCGCGGTGCAGCCGGGTTCATCGACGGCAACGGCAAGCATCGGATCTTTTTCGAGCAATTGCCTGACGCGGTTGCCGTCACCGGTGGCGGCGGAATCGAAGATGTCGAGCGCGGGATTCTGGGACGTCAGTAAAGGGAGGAATTCGGCTTCGCCCGCGATGGCGGCGAGGGCGCTTGCGGTCATGGGAGGCCGGGTTGCGCGCCGCAGCGGATCGGCGCCACAGTCCATCAGAAGGCGGACGGTATTGTGGTGACCTTCGTGCTTGGGTGATGCTATCTTGTGCTCCACCACGCGGTGCAGCGGACGGTGCGCCCAGTTTGAGCCCGAAAGCATGTTGTGATCGGCACCCGATTCCAATAGCAGTTTCACTATCGCGTGCCGGCCTTCGAAGCAAACGTGCATCATCGGTTCCCAGGCCTGCACCAGTTCGGGATTTGCGCTTAACAGTCGGGCCGCGGATTCGAAATCACCGGCGCGGGCGGCCAGGGCAAGCTGCCGTTTCTGCTGCGTCGCGGTCAAGCGTGCGGGCACTGCAATTATTTTCGCAGAAAGCCGATCATGATTACGTTGCCGCTGGTGATCGTCGTACCAAACGAACTGCCGGTGTGGCAGGCGCTACTGCATGTGGTGAACCACGCCAGCTATCACTGCGGAGAGTTGACAGCGAGTGATCACCGTGATTTCCCGCCAACCACCCAAGTATCGGTTCTAGTCGTCACTCAGTTGGTTACCGGTGCGACTTCGCCTCGCATCCAACATCTTCCGAACCCGGCCTTTCTTGTCGGAGATGTTTCTTACTCCATTCCCCTACCGCCGCTGGCGTCCGCTCCGCCGCCGACTTCCAACCTCGGCGCCAAGCATGGTTAGGACCGCCCCCCAATCGATCGCCAGCATGCGGCAGGAGAAACTAGTGAACGAGTAGGATTTTATTTCTTCTCGCTTGGGACGCGGGTGAAATGAACATTCGCTCCACTTGATATTGAGTTCGTTTGAGTTCCAGTCGGCGGGAACGTAGTTGAAGATGCCACCTCGTGTGCATTGAACATGTAGTACTTTAGCCGTGGGTCGAAATACAAATGATCTAGCTATGCACTTGACTCATGTAGCCCCAACATATAGCATGAAGGGCCATGGAGGATTACCCTCGCGACTTAGCCGAATTTGAGCGCCGCTTCGCTACTGAAGAAGTCTGCCGCGATTATCTGGCGCAACTCCGCTGG
>JANXXL010000333.1 GCA_025350625.1 Bryobacterales bacterium
CGTGGTAAAGATTTTCAGAGCTTTCCGAAAGATGTCCCCCGATAATCGTTGGTCCGGTCATATCAGCCGAAGCATTTCCACCAATAGCACGATTTAAAATAATACCCTTCGCTCCGTCATTCGAAGTGCTCGTATTTGAAGTATCGCCATTTATTGATTGATTGTCAGTGTAACGTGTTCGAACGATATTTAAAGTATTTCTCCCGTCGTCTTCGGAGTGCATATAGATGTCATACGGCCCCGCTACCTGACATATCTCGTGGAGTAGAGGCAAGAGCTTATAGCAGTGAAAAACCTTTTCCCATGCCTTTGAGCTTTGCGGATTATTATCAATGAACGCGGTTTCAAGTCCCACAGGCCATGTTATCCAACCGCCTGATGCCGAATCGAGAGATGCAAACTCTTGAAAGTTTCCATTCGCTTGCGCAATATCCTTCGCGGATACAGACGTTGCCCATTGATAATGCTGCCAAAGTGTCGCTGGCGTCCAATAGCATGAGCTTGTCTGTGCACCGATGCTACCCGGTTTAGGAATTGTCATTGAAATAGCGTTTGTCGCCACTCCGGTTGTTTTATTGTAATCTGTTCCGACTTGTGTAGTTTTAAAATCTTGATGTCCAAAAAACGGAGTGCAAAACATTGGCAAATAAGCGTCAGCGCCGTCATCCTGTGTGACTGAAACAAATAAACAATTCGGCTGATTCCCTGGATTGATATGCGCCTTAACGCCTTGTCTATAAGCGACATTATTGTCTAGTCCGTCACCGTCAGTGCGAATTTGGGCCCAAAAACTTCCGACAATGGGCAAGCCTTCAAGGCATTCGCGATGATCTTTAACCGTGATAATCGCTTGATCTAGTCCAATGTTCCTGAATATTTGACGCACGCGACCGGATAGGACGGTAGTGGATCCATCAACCGGATTTTCAGTTCCATTCAATTGTGGGACGAGTTGAGCTGTAACGATTGCAATATCATCATGCTGGATAAGCTCGACAGGTGAAGTCTTTGTTCCCGAAATTGCAGGAACAACGCTATCCAAAATCGCCAATGGAATGACTATCGTTCCCGTCGATGCCTGCTCGCCTAATTGGAGCGTGACTGTTTTGCAATATGATTTAGGGCCGGGATATTTGCCCTGAAATGTACAAATCGCCCGCGCAGCGCTGTTGTCGGGACTCGTCGCGCTGCTAATAGTGCTGCTTGCCGGCATCTTATTGGCCTCTCACGCTAAATGTAGGATCGGGCGGAGCTACCGTTGAAAGGCGCACAGGACCATAAATATCTGTGTTCTGACTTTGTTTTAATGCCGCTGTTTCTGACCGAATCGCAAAATAATAGTTGCCGTTTCCTGCTACGGTTCCCGATACGCTTCCAGTCATAAACCGCGCCGTCGTGGTTCCGATAGATGAGTGCGAAAGTTCTGTCGTGTAATCAAAAACAGTGCTCGTAGATGTGAACAACTGGATAAGCGTGGGCGTCGCCGGTTGATTAAGCATATCGATTGTATATTTAACCGTCAAAATACGTCCCACGGTTGTGATGCTTGTTACTTGCGGCTGCTTTGGTGCTAGAGAATTAACCGCACCTTCGACATACACTATCGCCAATGAAACTGAGTTTCCGCTTTCAATTCCACCGAGTAATGAGCGAACGACAATATATCTAGTGCCCGTGAATGGAACTGTTAAATTAGAGAGTATGGTGCTAATAGTTCCTGTCCCTGCGCCTATATTCGCGGTTATGACTAATGGCACGACGCCACTAATTCCACTATCATAGATATTATATGTAGAGGCGATGTCGGTTGAGCCTGCAAATTGAATCGTTGTTGCCATTAGTTCAAATTCACAATGATTGCTCGTAACACTAAAACAATATCTTTTTCATTTGCCGTCAATGTTGCAAAATTTGTCTTTAGCCGCGCTGCTGCTGCATTGGCCGCGATCTGAGCCACGGGTAATCCTTGCGGCGCAATTGTCGTCGTGTAGTCGAGCGGTGTTGACTGTTGCGCATTCCATGCGAGGAATATGCGGAAATCGGAGTTGCGTGCGTCTATTGGAATAGCCGCACCATCCGAACGGACAATGTAAGGATTTCCATTGGAGTCGTAACTGACTAAGTAATTCATTTTAAAGCTCCGATTCCGCCTTCATGTGAAAGAAATATACCGTACCTGCTACATAAGGAGCGCCAGCATCGGTAGTAGAGCCGCTTCCAGTAGTAGCAATGTCATTACCTATTGCCGCCGCGCCAGTATCTCCACCGCCGCTAACAGTTACTTTCGATGCTGTGCCAGCATAGGAATAGATCGTCATGGTAGGTGTCGCCCTCATTTCCACCGGGAAATGATACCCAGTTCGTATAGAAGTCGTGCTGCTGGCAGGGCCGCAGACATATCCACCGATAGACGCTGTTGGAGGTAATGTATCGACTGGATAGCTTTTACAAAAGAATCGCTGTGATTTAGCTAATTCTACTTGATACAAATTAGGCAACCAGTCACGCAGTGAATCTCCGTCGAATAGACCTACTTCTGAAATGCTGAATGTATCGCTAGTAGCAAATAATCCGTCAGTCCAAATTGCAAGGCAAAGATTTTTAAATGTCGTTCCAAGTGTTACTTTAAACGCAAATTGAGTCCACGATGTTGTTGCCGAACAGCTTAATGCACTATTGGAAACAGTCCCGCCAGTAACATTGGTTAGACTTGTTGCGCTTAATGCCATTATTGTAGGCGATCCTCCGAATGTA
>JANXXL010000351.1 GCA_025350625.1 Bryobacterales bacterium
GACCAGTTGCTCGGTCGTGAGGTGATCCGGCCTGAAACGGCTAAAAATAGATTTTGTCCAGGACGGCCAGGAAGAGTACCACGTCTCGATCTTCGGCCACTCCGACTGAGGCTTGAGACCGATTACTATTTCCATCATCGAGAAGGGGGCTGGATCGGTTGATGTCTCGGCCCGGCCGGACTTTTCCATGACACTCTGTACTTCTGGAAACTGCCGGATTATCCGGTCTTGCGTTTGGAGGAGCTTCCCGGCCTCGGTAACCGAAATTCCAGGCAGCGTCGAGGGCATGTACATCAACGTTCCCTCGTCGAGAGGCGGCATGAACTCAGAGCCGAGCCTTTCATATACCGGCACGGTGATCGCTACCAAGGCGAGCGCCGACACAATCACCAGCCACTTCCAACGCAGACTCCAGGCGCAGACAGGTCCGTAGAGACGAATGAGCACCCGGCTGATGGGGTGTTTCTCTTCCGAATGGATCTTGCCGACGACCACGGCGTTGAGCAGACCGCTGAGCCAGCGCGGCCGGAATTGGAACTGCTTCATGTGGCCCACGAGCAGCAACATCACCGGCCCCAGGGTAATGGCAAGCACGGCGGCCACAATCATCGTAAAAGTCTTCATGTAAGCCAGGGGCTTAAAGAGTCGTCCTTCCTGTGCTTCCAGCGTAAGAACCGGAATGAAAGAGACCGCGATCACGAGGAGGGCGAAGAAGCTTGGGCCCGCGACTTCCTTCGCGGCCTCGATGACGACTGCGTGATAGTCCCGCTTTTCGCCTTCATGTGCCCAGGCCTCAAGCTTCTTGTGCGTTTGCTCGACAACCACAATTGAGGCATCCACCATCGCGCCGATGGCGATGGCAATGCCGCCCAACGACATGACATTGGAGGTCAATCCCATCATCTGCATGGGAATAAATGCGATCGCGACCGCCACGGGAATCGTGACGATGGGAACCAACGCGCTGGGAGCGTGCAGGAGAAAAATGAAGATCACCACCGCGACGATGATCATCTCTTCGAGGAGCGTTCCTTTCAGATTTTCGATTGAGCGCAGGATCAGATCCGACCGGTCGTAGGTGCTAACTATTTCTACCCCCTTAGGGAGACCGGGCTCGATGTCCTTCAGCTTGGCCTTCACGCGCTCAATCACCTGGAGTGCATTTTCCCCCTGGCGCATCACGACGATGCCCGCGACGGTGTCTCCGGTGCCATCTAAATCCGCGATTCCGCGGCGAATATCCGGACCGAGCGTAACGGTCCCGAGATCCTGAATCCGAACGGGTACGCCGTTCATCGAGCCCACCACGATCTTGCCGATATCCGCTTCAGATCGGGCGTAACCGCGGCCGCGCACCATGTACTCAGCGCCACTGAACTCGACTAGCCGTCCGCCGACGTCGTTGTTTCCGCCGCGGACTGCTTCGACAACCTTCATGATCGGCACGTTGTACGCCTGCAGCCGATTGGGGTCAACGTTGACTTGGTACTGGCGCACGAATCCGCCGATCGGCGCCACTTCCGCCACGCCCGGAACTGCCCGTAGCTGATAGCGCAGGAACCAATCCTGCACGGACCGCAATTCGGCCAGGCTGTGAGTCCCGCTTTTATCGACCAATGCGTACTGGAAAACCCATCCGACGCCCGTGGCGTCCGGCCCCAATTCGGTGGTCACTCCCTGCGGCAGACGCGGGAGCACGGATGACAAGTATTCGAGCGTGCGTGACCGTGCCCAGTAGATGTCAGTGCCTTCCTGAAAAATGATGTACACGTAGGAATAGCCGAAATCCGAGAAACCTCGAATATCCTTGACCTTCGGTGCGCCCAGCATCGCGGTCACGATGGGATAAGTGACCTGGTCCTCCATGATGTCGGGACTGCGGTCCCATTTGGAATACACGATGACTTGGGTGTCGCTAAGGTCCGGAAGTGCATCCAGTGGAATATTCCTCATGGCCCAGATACCGACCGTGACCGCAGCCGCAGCTAAAATGAACACCATGACCTTGTTCGTGCCGCAGATTTCAATGATGCGGTTGATCATCGCGGTGGCGCCATGCCAGGCATGTCTTTCATGTCCTGTTTGCCGGGTTGAGATTTGTCCGGTTGAGAATTGACAGGTTTAGACCCCGCTTTCGGCGGCGCCGGTGGCTGCTGATTACTCCCCGTCGCCTTGGGCGCCGCCTTCCCGGGCATTCCCGGCATACCCCCCATGCCGGAGGCTGCGGACTTCATCTGGCTCTCGGAATCGATCAAGAACGTGCCGGAGATGACGATGCGCTCATCTGGCTTCAGGCCCCGCAGGATTTCGATACGATCGCCGAGATGCTCTCCGATCTCCACCTCCCGCGGCTCCACGTAGCCGTTGCCGCGGTCCACAAACACGGTTTTCTTGAGGCCAGAATCCAACACTGCATCCGCCGGCACCGTGACCTGGCGGGGCAAAGCGATGCTGAAAGTCACTTCCACGAACATATCCGGCCGCAGAGTCATGCGAGGGTTTTCCGCGTTGATGCGGATCTTCAGCGTTCTCGTGGTTGGATCCACTTGAGGCTGGATGTAGTCCACTCTTCCTCTGACCGCACCGGCCGGGCCGTAGGATGAGGTAATACTCACGGATTGGTTGGGCCGTACCAAGGACGCTTCTGCCTCAAATACGTCGGCCATGATCCACACCCGGCTGAGGTCCGTGATAGTGTACAGCTCTGTATCGGGAGTGATGCGCTGCTTTGGGAAAGCATTGCGGGTGGTCACATACCCTCTCGCTGGTGAGTAGATGGTGATATTGGTGACAGCCTTGCCCGTGCGGGCGACCTCGTCGATCTGATCGTCGGTAAGGTCCCACAGTTGCAGGCGGCGCCGCGTCGCAGTCAGCAGCGAATCGCTCTGCGCCAGCGCGCCTCGCAAAGTGCTGGCCTTCATAAGATCCTGGCTTTTCACAGCCAGTAAGAACTCCTCCTGGGTTGCCAGCAAATCGGGACTGTACAGCGTGAGCAGGGGCTGATTCTTGTCTACGATTTTCCCCGTGAAGTCCACGAAGACCTTATCGATCCAGCCCTCCACACGAGTGTGCACATGAGCGATGCGCTGCTCGTCCGGCGCGACCTTTCCCACCGCCCGGATCGTTTTGATGGACGTACCGATCGATGGCATGCCATATTTCACGCCGATCAATTGCTGCTTGCTGGAGTCGATTTGGATTGTTCCCATCGGCAGGCCAGGCTGTGTCTCCGCTTTGGCTGGAGCGCCGGAGGCTTTGACCGCCGATGCTAGTGCTGTACCGGGCACCGCGTACCAGCGGCGGTACCCATAACCGGCGGCGAACACGACCGCCAACCCGGCTAAGAAGAGTAAGACGCGGAAAGCTTTCATGACTGCATTCTCATGGAACGACCGGCGCTCCAATCATTTCTTCGATCCGGATTAGAGACAGATAGTAGTTCTGCAGCTCTTCGTAGTAGTTGATCTCGAATTCAAGGACCGACATATAATTTGTGAGGACGGACAGGAAATCAACTGTGCCGGATTCGTAAGACGACATCGAAGATTCCAAGGCCAGACCTGCTTGAGGAACCGTTGTACTGGAATAGAGTTGCAGGAGTTCCCAAGACGCCTGAGCGGCGAGAAATTCATCTTGAATCTGAAAATGTAGGTTCTGGTTGGTGGCTTCATACGATCGCCTGGCCTGCGTGAGCATCTGGGTCCGCTCGGTCAAGGCCGCGCTCTGTTTGCGCCGGTAATACACCGGAATGGTGATGTCGAGGCGTCCCTGATACATCGGTGACATCGATCCTTGGTTGAAGTAGCCACCAGAAACCGCAAAGTCCGGGAAGTAGTCCTTGTGAGCGAGGTTGACAGCCAGTTCAGAGCGCTCGATCATCCGCCGATCCCGCGTAAGCATGGGCGCTTGCCGGGAGGCGAGAGCAAACAACTCATCCAGCGACCGGACGGACTGCTTCGCCTGCAGTTCTGGGGGCTTGCCGATCGGCTGGCGAGGGCGCCGATTCAGCAACGCGTTGAGTTCAGCCTCTCGGGCCGCTTTGTCGCGCCGCAACTGAATCACTCTGCTCTCCAGAACCGACACCTGGGTTTGGGTTTTGAACACGTCCTGTTGCGCGGCGCGTCCGACCGAGTAGCGGATTTCGGTGATTTTGAGCAGCCGATCCAGCAGCGTTCGGTTCCGCTCCAGCACCGCTAGGGCCGAGTAATCGTAGGAGAGCTTGTAAAACGCCTGCTTCAGCCTGGACAGCACGCGCAACTCGGTGGCTTGATAGGTTTGGAACTCGGCTTCTGCGTCCTTTACCGAGATCTGGCCGCGAAGCTTTCGTTTTCCGGGATACGGGACCTCTTGAGTGACCATGAACCCTATCGAGGATGTCGGACTCACGCCTAGCTGGGCGCCCGGTAGCGGATTGCCGTTACTCGTCCAGCCGGGCGAAAACATCGGGTCGGGCAGACTGTTGACCTGGCTGGGCCGCTGGCGGGCAGCTTCGTAGCCTTTTTGAGCAGCTTGAATTTCCGGATTGTTGGCAAGAGCCTCGGCGACCAGGTCGTTTAGGTGCAACTCCTGTCCGACCGCCGTAATTGCAACTATCAGGATCAAGCTCGTCCTGAATGCCGCGCGCATTGCCAGCTTCATGTCATTCATCTCTGCGCATTGCGTTCTGCACTTCGGGCACCAGTTAGCTTCCCTGGCTCGGATCGGACGAATATGCGTGGGGCTTCGGCCCTTAAGCCCGGGGTCTGCCCGATCTGAGGAGAAGGCTGCCTCATTTGGGGCACCGAAGTCGGCGGCTTCTCATGCGCCGAACGCCCCCCTCTGCGGAAAGCATTGATAGAGGTTGCTCGCGCGGGTGGCCGCTTGGTTGCTTATCTCGTGTCGGATGGATACGACATGAGCAGCTGGCGGATTCTAGTCGTTGACGACGACGCCAGTCTGCGTCGTGTCACTCAGGTCCAACTCGAGGACGAGGACTACACCGTGATGGTTGCTGCCAGCGGTGAGGAAGCTAAGAGTATCCTGGCGCGCAAACCCCAGGATCTGGTGATCACTGATCTTAGTATGCCAGGAATCTCTGGAGTCGACCTGCTGAAGCACGTCCGAGCGGAATACCCAGACACCATCGTCGTATTGATTACGGCGTTCGGAACGGTAGAGACCGCTGTCCAGGCGATGAAGCTCGGGGCATACGACTACATTACGAAGCCTGTAAATCCGGACAGCTTGCGTATGGTGGTCACTCGGGCACTAGAACACCTCTCGCTCCAAGAGGAAGTTCAGACATTGCGCCGCGCGTTGGATCAGAGACCGGGTTTTCAGAACATCGTTGGAAGTTCCGATGCCCTTGCGTATGCACTGGACATGGCCGCCCGAGCCGCGCAATCCGATGTCACAGTTCTAATCAACGGCGAGACCGGAACAGGAAAGGAACTTGTGGCTCGCGGAATCCATTGCGGCAGCCGCCGCAAAGGCAAACCATTTGTCACCATCAACTGCGGCGCGATCCCTAAGGACCTCCTTGAGTCGGAATTGTTCGGTCACGTCAAGGGCGCATTTACCGGGGCGGCAACTCACAAGAGAGGCAAAATTGAATCAGCCGAGGGCGGAACGCTATTTCTGGACGAGATCGGAGAGTTGCCGCTGGAGCTGCAGGTGAAGCTGCTCCGCTTGATTCAGGAACACGAAATTGAAAGGGTCGGCGAGACAGGGCGGATAAAGATAGACGTCCGGATCATCACCGCCACGCATAGAAACCTACTAACAATGGTGGCGGACGGAGGTTTCCGGGAGGATCTGTTCTATCGCTTGAATGTCGTTCCCATAGAACTACCACCGCTGCGCGAGCGCGATCAGGATATCGCGGAGCTGGTGCAATACTTTTTCGAGATAGCCCGCGACAAGCAGGGCCGGCCCAAGTTGAAATTGCCTATCGCTTTGCTACCGTACTTCTCAGCGTATCGCTGGCCCGGCAATGTTCGGGAGCTCGAGAACGTGATCGAACGGCTCGTGGTGCTCGCAGACGGCGATCAAATCATCTTCGATGACCTGCCCGAGGCACTTCGCAAGCAGCGGCCGGCGCTGGGCACGCTGCAAATGGAACTTCCGGAGCACGGCATTAGCTTGGAGGCGGTAGAGAAGGAGTTGATCGCCCAAGCGCTTAGCCGTTTTCACGGGAACCAGACACAAGCGGCCCGGTATCTGGATCTCAGCCGCAAAACGCTCATCTACCGCATGGAGAAGTATGGTCTCCGAGGCGAGCCGGATGCCGGCGAAGATCTTCAGACTGGTTGAACAAGGGGATCTATTGATACCACGCTTAAAGTGGTCCGGTTCCATCTTCGGCGTGATGTTACTCATCACGATCTCTCATTACTTAACTCCACCCCAGTTTTACTTGTCGCATGAGATTCTCGAGCGGTTGTATTATCTGCCGATCATCGTCGCGGCATTGTTCTTTGGTTGGGTCGGAGGGCTTTTAGCTGCCGGGTGCGCGGGCGTTTGCTACTTACCTTTCGTTTTCATGACCTCGCAGAATTCCCCTCAGATGATGGCTGGAAGATATGCAGAGATTGTCGTTTTTCTTGCCATCGGTGCACTGACCGGCACACTGTCCGACCGCGAGCGAAAGCGCCGCAGCGAGCTTCAACGGGCAACAGATCAGTTGAGTGAGACTAACCGGCAACTGCAGAGT
>JANXXL010000400.1 GCA_025350625.1 Bryobacterales bacterium
AAATCGGGAAATCCGCACAAGCGGCCGCCGCTTTTTTCATGACAGCGAACACCGGCGATGAGTTCTTCCTGGTGGAGTTTGGAGAAAAGCCCAAACTGCAGATGCCGTTTACTTCCGATTCCGATCAGATCTATCGTAAGATTCTTCACTCCAGACCCTTCGGACGAACCTCGCTGATCGATGCTATTCATCTCGCGCTGCTGCAAATGAAAAATGCCCGCAATTCCAGAAAAGCCTTGGTTATCCTTTCCGATGGCGGAGATAACCATAGTCATTTAACGCGCCGGGAGATCAAGGGCGTTTTGCTTGAAGCGAACGTTCAGATGTACGCGATGGGCATATTCGACGACCTGATTAAACACACTCCTGAAGAGGAGAACGGACCCAGGCTGCTTGACGAGTTTGCCTTCGAAACCGGCGGCTACGTTTATCCGGTTAAAAATATTGACGATCTCGCAACCGTCGGCGCCACGCTCGGCAACGCGCTTCGCAATGAGTACCTGCTAGGGTACTTTCCATCGAATTCGACTCGCGATGGAAAGTACCGCAACGTTAAAGTGAGTGTCGACGCACCGCGCGCCACACCCCGTCTTAACGTCTCCTACAGGCACGGCTATTATGCGCCCACCCAATAATTTTCTCTACCACCGGTACCCGAAAGAGACCGGTATATAGTCGGTATGCAGATAATTATTTACGAAAATACGGTGATAGCGGGCTTCGGCGAAGAACTTCCCATGCCACTTGGTGCCTAACGCGATTCCGGCGCCGCCGTTGACGCCCGGTTTATTGATGGTGTAAGACGACAGAACTTGAGTAGTGGGCACGGCAGCTCTGTAGAATCCAAAAAATGGATCGAACGCAGTAAACGATGCGAAGCTGGGCGCGGTAAATTCTTGAGTCCGGCGATAAAGGCCACCCCCGCCGATCAGATAAACATCGAAGTGACTGCGAGGAGTAAGGTGCACAATAGGGTCCAGCGTGGCCGAAAACACGTGAACATTACCGTCGGGAAAGCCGACGCTATTGAGCGTGGCGCCGTTAATCCCGAACCGGTTATAATCCGCCTGCACCATTACTCCCGCATATTGCGAAAAGTTGAAGCCAACGCCCCCTTGTACGTTCCAGCCCTCATCCAAGTGCCTGCCGGTATTGCCGACCGGCTGGGTAAACCCGCCACCCAATGCAAACGAAAACCGGGGTACTTCCTGTGCTTGTAAAGCCCCCATCAATGACAAACCGAAGCAGATAAACGTAAAGCGTTTCATAGTAACTCCCTCTACCCGGTTTGACCGTTCCACCGGTCACAATGTTTCTTTTTGTGGGGAGGGCTCTGCTCCAACCTGGCCGGCAGCATCCTTTACAGCGTCGCGAACCACTTCTTTGACGGCGCGTTTGACAGCGTCAGCCACCGTCTCCTGTAACTGATCGGGATTCAATGGGATTTCGACCTCGTCTCCCCCGACTTCTTTAACTACAAGATCTAATACTTCGGCGACCGGTGGCAGTTCCTTGGTCAGGGCCTTGGCAACTTTCTTCGCGATCTTTTTGGATTGAAGCGATTCCTCCACGGGGCCCCCCGTCCGGGATTCCGCAGCCAGTTCCCAATCGCTCATGAAGATTTCGGTGATGCGCCGGGCGCTCTTCACATCGCGAAAAACCACTCCGACCTCGCGGCGCGAATCTAATTCAAGGGTGCGCAAACTTTGGCTGCCGATCGAAACATAGTTCCCGTCCCGAACGAAGACGCGCGCGTGCAAACGTATGTGAGGGAGCTTGCGCGAGGGCAACTTCGCCGCTCGGCCGAGTATTTTGATGTCTACGCCGGCCTTGCTCCTCGCAGAAAGGATGCGCAGCATTTCCGCATCACTCACATTGGGATCATAAATGAGCACTTTTTTTTTGGCTCCTCCCAGAAAGGCCGCCAATTCCGGGCGCGCATTCAGCGGACTTACTAATAAAGCAGGAGTGCCCGGAGCATAGGACTGCCGCAGCATGTCAGCCTCAAACAGTTTCATGGCTTCACGAACCAGCTTGCGGTCGGCGAGAATTACTCCAAAACTGCGGCTGTGTTCTATGTCCAGATAAGTGAAATTGAAAGCCAGCACATACAGCAGCCGCTGGTCGATGATAATCAGCTTAGCGTGGTATCGGGCTAGATCATCCGCGCTGCGCGCAACGGTAATGCCGGCGCCGAGCAGCCTCATTTCGAGCGCGCGCAGGTGCTTTTCGCCGCCGCGGTTGGTGTAGGCAATGAGTGCCCTCACTCGAACTCCCCTGCCTACAGCGCGAAGAAGAGCTTGTTCCACCTCGCGGTGATCGAAGCGGAAGATCAGAATGTCGATTGACTTCTTGGCCCCGTCGAGACCTTGGATCAGGGCCGCAACGCCATCTTCGGGCTGCACCAGAAGTTGGGGCGCCCGCCCTTTCGATATGGGGGCTTGAAGAACCTTTGATTTCGGGCCTTTTGTTGGCATTGCACTTGCGGATGCAAGGATATGGCCACGTCCAAAATCTAGAGACCACCAAAGTTCTCTTTTGTTTCCAAGAAGATGAATGGGACCGCGATCTGTTTCATTGCACTGACGATAGCCGTTGGTGTCCACTGCAGGGCGGAAGGCCTGGGTGGATCTGCGAACTCGGAAAAAACTACTCTCCGCACCGACGCTCTCCTCTGGAAAGATCCAACGAATATTGCAGTTCGGGATCTTCGCTATGGCCAAGGGGGAGAAAGCCACCGGCCCCGTCTTCAAATTCGTTAAAGAGGATCTATGCGGTACGAATCCGAAATTTATCGTTGCGGATCAGTCCGGGGTGAAGTGGAAGATAAAACTAGGGGCCGAAGCGAAGCCGGAGGTAGCCGCGCCCAGGCTGGTGTGGGCGGCTGGTTACTTCACCCCAGAGGACTATTACCTGCCGCTGCTGCGTGACAGGAATGCCCGCTAAATTACACCGCGGAAAGCAATTTGTCGCGTCCGATGGAATCATCCGGGGCGCGCGCATGCAAAGGATTGACAAGCACGAAGAGAAGTCCGGAATTTGGAGATGGAGAGGCGACACTTTTGATGGGACCCGCGAATTGAACGGCCTTCGCGTGCTAATGGCCTTGATCAATAATTGGGATTTGAAAGACGTCAACAATAAGATTGCGAAGATCGACATCGCGGACGGTCGCGATGGCCCTAAACAGGAAGTTTATTTAGTCAGCGATCTCGGCGCGTCGTTTGGACCAACAGGAATTGTGTTGGGGAAGAACCGATCCCGGAAATCTGGCGGCGTATAGATCCTCTAAATTCGTTATGAAGACCACCCTAGCTACGTCGATTTCGCCACACCCAGTCGTGCCACTTGGTTAAAAGTGTTCGATCCGCCGCAATTCCTTATGCGCCTGCCTCTGCGCTCGGTTGGCAGACACATACCCCGCACGGACGCGAAGTGGATGGCATCGATATTGGCGCGTCTTTCGCCTAAGCAAATACGCGACGCGTTTCGAGCGGCTGGCTTTTCGCCCGAAGAAGTGGAGGGCTACGCGAAAATCGTGGAACGGCGAATTTCCGTGTTAAGCGACATCTAGGGAATTCACAGGCGCAAGCGGAAGTCACCGGCCTTGCAGCTTAGGCTTTCCGGCCCAATCCCGTCAGCATCGAGAAAAGAAATAAAATCAAAAACAGAAAAAACACTGTTTTCGCGATGTCGGAGGCTGCGTTCGCCACACCAGTGAATCCGAAGAGTAAAGCAACCAGCGACACAATGAGAAACAGCAGGCCGCGATTTTGCATAATCACCTTAGGCTGCCAATTGACAGGTCCGCGCCGGTTTCAGCCGGCCATCGCGCTCTCCGTCTCCGCCTTTGATACGCGATTGCACCCAGCGGCGCGCCCGTAAGAGCCGGATCCGTACTGCCGTGTAGCTGATTCCTTGCTTACGTGCGATTTCCTCGATGGGAAAACCCTGCAGATAGTCTTCGAACAATTGTCGATCGCTCGGCCGGCACCAGGTTAGAAAGCGTTGCAAGTCGATAGAGGCAACATTGACAACCCTGGTGGTGGGCAATTCCGTGAGCGGGAGCTGATGATTCTCGTTCCTCATGACGCTGCGATAGCAGTTCAAAGCGATGGTGTTCACCCAAGTGGTCACTACGCTTTCATTACGCAGTTGATGAATTCGCTCCCATCCCTTGACCCAAGCGGCTTGGGCGGCTTCGCGCGCGCACTCGCTACGGGCGCCTCGAGAAAGTAAGAGCCGAACAGTGCGATCATATCCTCTTTGGTACGCCTGTCCATATGCTTCTACTGTCATGTTGATACAAACTCCTCAGTATCCCTGTTTGCATTTCGGAGGCCATTAGGATGTTATTTGGGGCCCGCCCCGCCATAGACAGACTCCCGAAAGAATTACGCTTTAGAGTGCACAGGTGGCAGAAGCTGCACGGCGAGCATCCTCTTCAAACAGCTACATCACGGCCGGAACGGGTTGCTGGTTCCTTTGGCTACGGCTCTCGCGCATTTCACTGATCCGGTTATGAAGAGTTCGAAGACTGATGCCCAGCATTGCTGCCGCCTGCTTCCGATTTTGATTTACGTGTCGCAACGTCAGTTCAATAAATGCAGCTTCGACCGCCGACAAAGATATCCCCGCGCGCAACGTGATGGATTCTTCGGTTTTTTCCACCGCGTCTGGATGATCCGAAATCTCAGCCACCGCAGGCCGGGCCCGAACACTCGAATCGATTTGTATGTGCGCCGAGTCGATGGCTCCTGAACCTGCCAGAATGGCGGCACGTTCCATCACATTTCGGAGCTCCCGCACGTTGCCAGGCCAGCGATACTCACGAAATCGTTCCAATACAAACGGGGTGATAGAAGTGATGCTGGTGCCGTGTTTTTCGTTGAGCGCCGGAACCATGGCATCCGCCAGCAAGGGGATATCCTCGATGCGGTCGCGCAAGGGCGGTAATTCGATTTGGAAGACGTTTAAGCGGTAGTAAAGATCCCCGCGAAGCTTGTTTTCGATCAGCGCTTCCTCGGGCCGCCGATTGGTAGCGGCAATCAGACGCACGTCGAAAGCAATTTCCGCTCTCCCACCTAACCTGCGGACGGCCCTTTCCTCGAGCGCGCGCAATAATTTCGACTGGGTGGTTAACGGCATCTCGGTGATCTCATCGAGAAAAAGAGTTCCACCCTCGGCTTGCTCAAAACATCCCGGGCGGCGCTCCAAGGCGCCCGTGAAAGCGCCTTTCTCATGACCGAACAGTTCGCTCTCAATCAGAGTCTCGGGAATCGCAGCGCAGTTCACCGCCACAAACGGGCCGTCCGCCCGCAAGCTCAAGTTATGCGCTTCGCGAGCGGCCAGTTCTTTACCCGTGCCGCTTTCTCCGATCAGTAAAATCGATACCGTACTCGGCGCTGCTTGCTGGATCAATGAGAAGACTTCCTGAATAGGGTGGGAGCGCCCCACCAGGCGTCCTAGCGCACCGCGCAATTGTAGATCGCGCTTTAAGGTGGCAGTCTCGCGAAGCAGTCTGCTGTGGCGGACGGCGCGCTGCAGCAACGATTGAAGCGCGCTCAGTTTCACGGGCTTTTCGAGGAACCAGTACGCCTCCAAGTCCCTTATGATCGAGAGGGCTTTGTCGACGTTTCCAAACCCCGTAAGGACGATGGATGGAATCGCCTGCCCGGTTTCCCGCAGAGTCCGCAAAAGCTCAAACCCGTCGAGCCGCGGCATCACCAGGTCGGTCACCAGCGCGTCCGGCACCCCGGATTCCAACCGCTCGAGCGCTTCTTGACCGTCGGCTGCGGTAGTGACGTGATAACCCTGGCTTGCCAGCAGGCGGGCTAAATCGTCTCGCAGCTCTTGGTCGTCGTCTACCAGCATGACTCGACCTAAGTTCGGATAGCCGACGCTCGTTTGTTCAGTCATACTATTCCAGGCCCCGGCAATTTGAGGGGACAAACATCATGCCGTGGGGCGCGGTTTAAGGTATTGATCAAGGGCCTGATCGAGTACTGCAACACGCAGATTCAGGTCCTGTATACTATTGATCAGGAACCGTCTGTTTTGCGGCGTCCTGGAGCTTAGCCTGTTACACAACCGTTGCTCTAGGGTTCGAATTCCAATTAATTCATCCGCGATCCACGAGATATTGCCTAGATTTTCTTGTTTCCGGCCCGTCTGCTGGTTTTTCTTATGGGCATTCATGGCATTGGTCATAGCACCTCGGTATCCAAACGCCTTTCACTAGCCGGCTCAGCCTCAATTCAACTAAACAGAGCAATGCTGCGCTTTCATTACACTCGGAGCTGCACTTTTTGCAATGTGACTATGTTGGAATTAACCAAATGATCGTTCCCGGCTGCGGCGCACCCCAAAACTCCTACGTTTTGAAGCTGGCATGGGAGTTGCGATGCTTTTTCCAACAGGTCCGCCCAGCGGCATATGGCGCCCACACTACCCATCTGGGCGAACTCCGCAGAATCCTGCGACGAGCGGCAAAGGAGAGAACACGATGTTCGGTTGGTTGACGGTTTTTGCAGTGCTGGCGTTATGCAGCCTCTTGACGCTCCTGGCGGGAACGCCAGCCATTATTGTTCCGGCAATCGCCGCCACCTCATTTTTCTTGTTTCTTTTCTTCATTTTCCTGCTGACTAGCGCCATTCGTGGCCGTCCCTGAGCGGCTTAACCAATGCCAGGCAAGTTGACTCGAGTCGTTTTAGCGATTTATTCCTCGGGGGAGGATGCCGAGAGAGCGTACCGGACCGTGCGCGCCGCAGATACGCGCAGAGAAACTCTCCTGGTGACCGCGGGTGCCCATCGGGCGTCGCACTCGAGGTTAAACCGCTATCTGGAGTTGCTTCTGGAGGGCGAAAGCGCCGTGGCAGTGGCGGCGCCTCCACCCGAAATTCAAGCGGTGGTAAAAGATCTCCGCAGCAGCGGAGAGCCTTCTATTTTTATAGTCCCGGAGCAGATTCCCGAAGCGGGCTCTGCGTCCAGATCTTCCACTTCCGCTATGTCGATTGCGGAAATGGCGCGGAAATGTTCGGAGCGGGGGAACCGCGCGCCGCTGCTCAAGAATCAAATTCTGGCGGACCTCCGCAATAGCGAGACCCGCCTCGAAGTGGTCCGGAAGAGCCTGGTCGAAGCCGTCCGCTTAGATCACACGCTGACCGCTTCCGCCGAATGGCTGCTGGATAATGCCTACCTGATTCGCACCAGCATATCTGAGATTCGCCGCTCCCTCCCCAAAGATCACATTCGAGTTCACTCCCGCCAGTACGGGTTTTTATTCGTATCGGAGCTCGCGTCCGAACTGGTCCAGTACTCCGATCATGCTCTGGATGCCGCTAATATTTCCGAGGCGCTGACTGAGTATCAGCGCGGAACCGCGCTTTCGATCGCCGAACTGTGGTCATTTCCGCTGCTGCTCCGATTGTCGCTGATCGATTCGCTGGCTTGTCTGGCGCGCGCCGTGGATCAGGCCCAGCAGCTTCGAGAAGCTGCTTATTTCTGGGCCAATCGATTGGCGGCAAGCTCGCGGGGCGATCAGAAGGTCTTTGAACACACCCTGCAAGTGCTCGAAACGGAGTCGTTCAACCGGGAACCCTACTTTGCGACCTGCCTGATCGAACAACTCCAGGATGAAGATCGCGCGCTAGCGACCACCCAGCAGTGGATTGAAGCACGGCTTGGAATTCCCCTGGGGGACGTGGTCCGGAACGAACACAATCGTGAAGCTGCAGAGCGCGTATCCATCGCCAACGCTTTCGGCAGCTTGCGCGCGCTAGGAAGGCTGGACTTCACCAAGATTTTCGAGGCGACGAGTTTGATGGAAGCGGAGCTGCGCACCGACGAAACCCATGCGCGCAGCGACTTTTCGACACGCGACCGCTCCCGGAAAGCGGTGGAGCAAATTGCGCGGCACAGTGGAAACGGGGAACTAGACGTCGCACGCCGTGCCATCGCTCTGGCAAAGCGCGCAAACCAGCCCATCTCCTACTTCCTCTTGGCAGAAGGAGTTACAGAGCTGGAGGGCGAGACCAAAGCGCGCATGCCTTTGCGCATCCGCGGCATGCGAGCGCTGCGCCGACGGCCCACAGCCTTTTATCTGGGCAGCATATTTATTCTCAGCGCGGTCTTTTTGGTTTTGTCATTGACGTTTGCCTACGCCCTGGGCGTTAAACAACCGGGACTGCTGATCGTGTTAGGCACTCTGGCGTTATTTCCTTTGAGCGAACTGGCGGTTCAGGTTACCAATACTTTAGTCATCTCTCTGTTACCGCCCGACCCTCTTCCGAAGCTGGACTTTAGAGAGGGGATCCCGCCGGATCACGCTGCCTTAGTGGTAGTTCCCATGATGTTATCGAGCATGGATGTGGTGCGCCAGGAAGTGGAGAAACTGGAGGTCCGCTTTCTTGCGAATCAGGAGCCGAATGTTTTCTTCAGCTTGTTTTCGGATTTTACGGACTCTCTAGAAGTAAATGCTTTCGGCGACTCGGACGTTCTGGCAGCGGCCCGGCAAGGCATTGAGCAACTGAACGCTCGCCACAGGGGTGGCCGCTTTCTCTTGTTTCACAGACCCCGCGTATGGAGCGACAGCGAGAGACGGTGGATCGGCCGCGAACGCAAACGGGGAAAGCTCGAAGATCTGAGCGCATTCCTATGCGGCGAAGGCGATGCTTCGATTCAAGTGGTGGGACAACTCCCCCTGCCCATTCCGTATGTGATTACGCTCGATGCCGACACCCAATTGCCTCCCGGGACCGCACGGCGCATGATTGAGACCCTGGGGCACCCCTTAAACCGAGTGGTCCTCGACCCGGTTACGCGAGTCCGCAAATGGGGTTTTACGATTATTCAGCCGCGCGTGAGCATTTCGCTTCCGGGCGCAACCGCCACCCGCTTCACGCAGGTATTTGCCGATACCACCGGCACGGATCCTTACTGCCAGACGGTATCCGACGCCCAACAGGATCTGTTCGGCGAAGCCATTTTTCACGGCAAGGCCATTTACGACGTCCGTTCTTTCCGCGAAAGTGTGGGCGCGCGCTTCCCCCCCGAGACTCTGCTCAGCCACGACTTGATCGAGGGCGCCTACGCCGGCGTGGGTCTCGCGACCGATATCGAGCTGTTCGAGAACATGCCGTTCGATTATGCCAGCTACAGCAAGCGGCAGCATCGTTGGATTCGCGGCGATTGGCAGATATCGCCGTGGATCCTTCCGCAAGTGCCTTCGGCGGAGGGAGGATGGGAACGGAATCCACTCAGCGCAATTAACCGCTGGCGGATTTTCGACAACTTGAGACGCAGTCTGGTGCCGAGCGCATCCCTGCTGCTGCTTTTATTCGGATGGCTCACGTCCAAGGCTCCCGGTGTCTGGAGTCTGGTGGTGGGCCTGGCGGTAGCGATCCCGGCCGTCGCGCCCTTGTTCGAGAGATTCGCGAGATACCTGCAAGGGTCTATCCAGGGGTGGCGCGGAGCCTTTGACGAAATTATCCGCGCCGCAGTGATGCTGGCGTTTCTTCCGCACCAGGCGTGGCTTTCCTTGGACGCAATCGTGCGCGTTACCTACCGGCGATGGATCAGCCACCACCACCTGCTCGAATGGCAAACTGCCGACAGCGCCACCCGCGGCGACCCTCATTTTACATCCACCATGCGGCACATGCTGGTGGTTTGCGGATCGTCGTTTCTGCTCATGATCGTGATGCGGGTAGAAGGCGCGTTCGCGCATGCTGCGGTATTCCTGGCTCTTTGGGCGCTTTCGCCGGTGTTCATGCAATGGCTTTCGCACCCCGTGCGCGACCTGCGACGCCAGCGCTTCCAACTCGCCAACAGCGCATTTTTGCGGAACCTGGCGCGCCGCACCTGGCGCTATTTTGACGACCTCGTGGGACCCCCGATGAACTGGCTGCCGCCGGACAATTCGCAGCTTGCGCTGCATATCGAAGTGGCGCCGCGCACCTCGCCAACCAATATCGGCCTGTGGCTCACCTCCGCCCTGGCCGCGCGCGATTTTGGCTATCTGACGCCGGACGATTTCTGGCGCCGCTGCTCCCAAACCATGACTACCCTCGAACGCCTGGAGCGTCATCAGGGCCACTTGCTCAACTGGTACGACATTCAAACCCTCAACCCCTTGATGCCACGATATGTTTCTACGGTCGACAGCGGTAATCTGCTGGCATGCTTGTGGGTACTCGAACAGGGATGCCACGACACGCTTCGCGCACCGGTGCTGGGCCATCAATGCCTTCGCGGACTTTCCGACACGCTGTCGGTTCTCCGCGACGTCTGCGGGACCGATACTCCGGTGTCATTACAACTAAACGCGCTGCGCCGCCTGCTGCGAGGCAAGCACGACGCCTACGGACTGATCGGCCGGTTGCGCCTGGCGGTTTCACCGCTGCAACAGTTGCGCGAGATCCAGGGAAACGAAGAGGTCGCCTATTGGGCGTCGCGACTCGATTACGAACTGAAATCCTGGTCGGAAACCGTTGAACTTTACCTCAAGTGGATGGAGACACTCGCGCGCGCGCCGGAAGGGACCTTGCTGGTTTTAGGAGACCACGTCGGCCGCTTGCGACGCCGCGCCTTTCGCATTGTCCCCTCGCTGAATGCGCTCGCCTCCGGTCATTTTGGCCCGGTGGACGAAATCGTGGCGCGCCGGCTAGACCCGGGCTTGCCCTCGGAAGTGGCGGGTTGGCTGAATCAACTAGCCACCGAGTATCAAGAGGCCCGCACCAATGCCGCGCGAGCTGTGGTCAACTTGCAAAACCTGGCTGCCAGCGCGGAAAATCTCGCAACCGGCATGAACATGGGCTTTCTTTACGACAAGCAACGCCGCATGTTCGGCATCGGTTACGCGGTAGGCGCGCCCAATGAATTCACCAGCCATTACGACCTGTTAGCCAGTGAATCCCGCCTGGCGAGCCTGGTGGCGATGGCGAAAGGCGACGTTCCCGTGGAGCATTGGTTCGCATTGGGGCGGCCGCGCGTGGCGTCAAGGAAAGGACAGACACTCCTCTCATGGAGCGGCACGGCGTTCGAATATCTGATGCCGGTTCTATTCACGCGCCTCTTCGCGAATTCGCTTTTAGAGGACGCTTGCCGGGATGCCGTCGAACGCCAGATCGACTACGGAAATCAGATGAAGGTCCCCTGGGGCATTTCGGAATCGGCCTATAGCGCGTTGGACGCGAACCAGACCTACCAATACCAAGCCTTTGGCGTGCCGCAACTAGCCTTAAAGCCGGGGCTCGAAGACGAAGGACTCGTGATCTCGCCCTATTCGACGATGCTCGCGCTGCCGCTGCAGCCGGCGGCGGCTTTAGCGAACCTGAAACATCTTGAAGAGTTGGGCTTAGTTGGACCCATGGGGTTTTATGAGTCCATCGACTTTACCCGAACGGCCAAGCGCCACGGCGAGCGAGGCGTGGTGATTTACGCCTACATGGCCCATCACCAGGGGATGAGCCTGCTGGCTCTCGGCAACACTCTGCATCGCAGCGTCATGCAGCGCCGGTTTCACGCCGACCTTCGCATTCGCGCCGTCGAATCGGTATTATTCGAGCGCATCCCCCTGACGCGTTTCTCATTGGACAAGGAAGCGGCTGCGACGCCCCCGATTCGTCCCTCGACCGCCGAAGAACCCGCGGAGCGTATCTGGAATGAAGCCACGGCTGTTCCGCGCGTGCACTTTTATGGCAACGGCCGCTACTCGCTCATGGTGACGAACTCCGGGGGCGGCTATAGCCGGTGGAATGATCTCGATTTATCCCGCTGGCGTTCCGACACCACGCTGGACCCTTGGGGCAGTTACCTTTACATCCGCGACACGCGATCGGATGCGCTCTGGGCAGCGGCGTCCAAGCCGGTAGGCGGGACTCTGGGCACAGCTTCCGTGCGCTTTTCCGCCGATCGCGCCGAGTTCCACCGCCGCGTTTTTGGCATCGACACGGTGATGGAAGTGACGGTCGCACCTGAGGATGACGTCGAGCTGCGACGGGTCACAGTAACCAATCGCTCGGTACGCTCCCGGCCCTTGGAATTTACAAGCTACTGCGAACTGGCGCTGGCCCCGCATCCGGCCGACAAAGCCCATCCTGCGTTTTCCAAAATGTTCATCGAAACCGAACGAACTTCGGATGACGTTCTCATCGCCCGGCGCCGGCAGCGCTCGCCCGAAGATCCCACCGTATGGGCGGCTCACTTCTTGGTGGGCGCGAGCGGCAAGATTGAATTCGAAACCGACCGTGCAAAGTTTGTCGGACGCGGGAACACCGTCGAAACCGCCGAGGCTTTGCGCAGGCCGCTTTCCGGCTCCGTGGGCGTGGTGCTCGATCCGCTTTTCAGTCTGCGTTTCGTGGCCACGCTCGAGCCGCTGAATCAGTGTGATTTCGTTCTGGTCACCGTGATGGCGAAATCACGCGATGAGATACTCGCGTTGGCCGCCAAGTACCGCCGTCCCGAGTCTGTTTCTCGAGCCTTTGAAATGGCGTGGACCCGCAGCCAGCTGGAATTCCGGTATCTCAGCATCGGTCCCGCAAAAGCGCACCGCTTCCTGGAACTGGCGAGCAATCTTCTTTATCCCAACCCTAACCTGCGTGCCACGCCCGTAAGACTGCTGCGAAACCGGCTGGGACAACCGGCGCTCTGGGGTTATGGAATTTCAGGCGACCTTCCCATCCTGACCGTGATCATCGGCGACGCCCGCAGTCTGCCCCTGGTCCGGGAACTGTTACTGGCGCACATTTATTGGCGGATGCGGGGTTTCCGTGCCGACTTGCTGGTCCTCAACCAGGAGGGCGCCAGCTACGACCAGCCTTTGCATCATCAACTGCAGCGCCTGATCGACGCCCATTCGCAATCGGTCCCAGGCGCAGACGGTGCTGTCTTTCTGAGGGATTGGAATGGAATCCCTGAAGTTCATCTGGATTTGCTTCTCTCCGCATCCAGGGTAATCCTCAGCGGCAGCCGGGGTTCGCTTCAGCAACAACTCGCGGCAACTGCAACCAACGCAGAGCCACCGGCCTTTGTCCGCACCGGCAGCGGGGCTGAAGAACCTTCCGTGGTTCTGCCGTTTCTCGAACTGCCGTACTTCAATGGACTCGGAGGTTTTACCGCCGGCGGCCACGAGTATGCCATCTACCTCAGTCCCTCGGCAAAGACCCCGGCACCTTGGGTCAATGTGATGGCCAACGCGAATTTCGGAACTCTGGTGAGTGAGAGCGGGTTAGGATTCACTTGGCGCGGCAACAGCCAAACCAATCGTTTGACTCCCTGGCACAACGATCCTGTCAGCGACCCGCAATCGGAAATTATTTATTTGCGGGACGAAGACAGCGGCGCCTCGTGGACACCTACGCCGCAGACGATTCGCGAAAACGACGCCTATCGCGCACGTCATGGCCAGGGTTATACCGTTTACGAGCACAATAGCCACGCCATCGGGCAAGAACTTACGGTATTCGTGCCGTTGAATCAGGATGGCAGCGGGGACCCCGTCAAAGTTTATCGCTTGCGCCTTCGGAACGACTCCTCGCGGCGCAGGCGACTCACTGTTCTGTATTTTGTCGAGTGGGTTCTCGGAGCCAATCGCGAAGATCAACAGACCCACATTCAAACTCTATATGACCAGGAGTCCGGCGGCGTGTTCGCCCGTCAGTCGTGGAACGGCACCCAGCCGAATCAGTTGGCCTTCGCGGCTTCGAGTCCACGCGCGATGTCTTATTCAGGGGACCGCACTTTGATCCTGGGACGAAACCGTTCGGCATCCGATCCCGCTTTCCTCGAAAGGGCGCGCTTGGATAACCGTGTCGGCGCGGGTCTCGATCCGGCAGCGGGGCTTCAGTTGGAGGTTTCCATCGAACGCGGCGGTCAGACCGAAATTGTTTTTGTTCTGGGCGAAGCCGGCACTGCCGAGGAGGCGCGCGCCATCATCGCTCGCTACCAAAACGCCGATCAAGTCGAGAACGCGTTAACGGCCACCCGCGCCTCCTGGGATTCGACCTTAGGCGTGTTACAGGTGCGGACGCCCGTGCTTTCCACCAACTTCCTTTTGAATCGCTGGCTGCCGTACCAGGCGCTGAGCTGCCGTTTTTGGGGGCGGTCCGCTTTTTATCAATCGAGCGGCGCTTTCGGTTTTCGCGATCAACTGCAGGATTCGTTGGCCTTCCTCTATGCCCGTCCCGAAATTGCCCGGGAACACATTATTCGCTCGGCTGCCCGTCAATTCACCGAAGGCGACGTTCAGCATTGGTGGCATGCGGAAACCGGCATGGGCGTCCGAACCCTGTGCTCCGACGATCTGTTGTGGCTGCCGTTCGTGGTTGCGCAGTATGTCGCCGTTACCGGCGATAGCAGTCTCCTTGAGCAGGAGATACCATTCCTTGAAGGCGATCCACTGAAGACCGACGAGCACGAGCGGCTTTTTGTCCCCGCAGCATCGGTCTACACCGCGCCGCTCTGGGAACATTGCCGCCGAGCGATCGACCACGGCTGGCGGCTCGGCGCCCATGGCCTGCCCCTGATTGGCAACGGCGATTGGAATGATGGATTGAACCGCGTCGGCATTGAAGGCCGGGGGGAAAGCGTGTGGCTCGCATGGTTCCTCTGCGCCGTGGTGGATTCGTTCGCTCCCTGGATTGAGGCGAAAGAACCGGGTGCAGTTGCAGAGTGGCGGCGCCGCGCGTCCGTACTGAAGGACGCAACGGAATCCGCGTGCTGGGATGGCGATTGGTATCTCCGGGGATTTTTCGATGACGGATCTCCGTTAGGATCTCATGCCAACGAGGAAGCTCGTATCGATTCCATAGCCCAGTCTTGGGCGGTAGTTGCGAAGGCATCGCCCGTCCGCAGCCGTCAGGCGATGGAATCGGCCGAACGGCTTTTGGTGGATGAGGCGAATAAGCTGGTGCGGCTGTTTGCGCCGCCCTTCGACCATTCGGCTCCTCATCCCGGCTACATCATGGGATATCCGCCCGGTCTCCGCGAAAATGGCGGTCAATACACTCATGGCGCGCTGTGGATGGCGATGGCCTGGGCGCGACTCGGGGAAGGAAGCGCCGCCGTGCACTTGCTGACGATGATGAATCCGGTGGAGCATACCCGCAACCCCGAGCAGGTCGCCCGCTATCGGGGAGAACCTTACGTCGCCGCCGCCGATGTATCCTCTGCAAAAGGAAGAGTGGGTCAAAGCGGCTGGACTTGGTACACCGGCTCAGCGGGCGTGATGTACCGTATTTGGATCGAAGAAATCCTTGGATTTCATCTTCGCGGCGACACCCTGACCCTCCGGCCGGTGCTTCCG
>JANXXL010000048.1 GCA_025350625.1 Bryobacterales bacterium
CTGCCACTGGACAGGCGCCCGTTTTTCCGATTTCGCAAGGAAGTTTGCTCCGGAGGCGCGGACTAAATACGTGAGCATGGTGACGCCGAATCAGGATTACTTTGTGGGGCTCGACATGGAGAGCGCGATGCATCCGCAGACACTGCTCTGTTACGAGATGAATTCCGCGCCGCTGACCGCCGAGCATGGAGCGCCGCTGCGGCTGGTGATTCCGGTGAAGTACGGTATCAAGAACATTAAGCGCATCGGGTCAATTCAATTTACCGATCAGCGGCCCGAGGATTACTGGGCGAATGAAGGGTACGACTGGTATGCCGGTTTGTAATTCGGGTCGTCCGTGCCGCGGTCTATTTCCAGTTTCTTGCCGTCGGAACGGATGCTGACCAGCCCGGTTAAGTCGGTGCGGAAAATCTGCGAGTGAACGTTGTTCAGGCGTTCCAGAACTTGCGGCGTGGGGTGGTGGTAAGAGTTTGCCAGACCTACGCTGATTAGCGCGAAGGTGGGGTGGGTGGCTTCGATGAACGGCTCGATAGACGATGTGCGGCTGCCGTGATGGGCGACCTTGAGAACGTCGACGCGGTCGATGCGGTTTTCGTTTAACAGCCGGGCTTCCACCTGTTTTTCCATATCGCCGGTGAACAGGAATCTGTGTGCGCCGTAGGTGACGCGGAAGACGAGAGAGTCGTTGTTCTTGGGGGCTTTGGCGGGTTCATAGTCGAGTTCGGGTGCGAGGACGTCGACTTGCGCGCCACCGAATTCAAAGGCGTTGCCGGTGTGCAGCGGAACAATTTTGACTCCGAAGGCCGCGGCTTTGTCGCGGATGGCGATCCAGACCGGGCTTTCGGCGGGGTTGGCTCCGGTCCATATTTCGTTGGGATGGAAGTTTTCAATTAGCGCGGCAGCGCCGCCTACGTGGTCTTCATGGGCGTGGGTGCAGACAATGACGTCGATGTGGCGAATGGCGCGGCTCCAGAGATACGGAGAGACCACGTCTTCGCCGATGTCCATCTTGGGCTTGATTTTACTGCCGGCGAAAACGGGGAAGCCGCCGCTATCAATGAGCATCGTCTTGCCGTTGGGCAGAGTCAAAAGCAGACTGTCGCCCTGGCCTACGTCGATGAGCGTGAGTTCGAGCTTGCCTTTCGGGATGTGGGGCGCGAAGGGTTGCCAGTTTAGCAGTAGGAAGAGTGCCGCTACGGTTAGGATGGCCAGGGTGCGGAAGACGCGGCGGCGGGCGTCGACCAGGAACGCCGTGGCTAGCAGTGCGACGACGAAGGCCAGAGCCAGCCAGAGGGGCGGGTCGGGCATGCGCCAGGAGGGTTCGAAGCGGACGTGCCAATCCACTACGCGCTGGGACGTTGCCAACAGCCAGCCCGCGATCGCCGCCGGCCAATACCAACCAGTGAGGATGGCCAGGAATCCAACGGGAATAGCAGCGGAGAGCAGCGGGACTACAAGGACGTTCGCAGAAAGGCCGGAGAACGAGACGCGGTGGAAGTATTCGATCATCGGCAGGGCCAGGCCGATTTGCACTACGAATGAGATGGCGACCAATTCGTAGACATAGAGGATAGCGCGCAGGAAGAAGCCGAGGGTGTGGGTGATCCAATTGATTGGGACGCGCGTCCAGATCGCGATGGTCTCGGCGATGAGGCGGAGTTCGACGCGGAACTGGGCGATGCGCGGTTCCATGAAGAGGTCGCGGTCTACGGTGGTGATCTCGCGCAGTCCGGTAGCGTAGGGGCCGGAGGTTTTCTCAAGTAACGGCACTGCGAGGGCGCCGATTGCGGCCACGGAGAGGAATGAGAGCTGGAAGCTGGGGTCGTAGAGCTGGTCGGGATCGAAGATTAGAAACGCAATGGCGACGGCGGCAAGCAGGTTGAGCAGGCGGCCGCGGCGGTAGAAAAGTTTTGCGATGAGGAACAACGTGAAGCCTCCGGCCGACCGCACTACCGGGGCTTGCCAGCCGGAAACCAGTGCGTAAAGCCAAGCGCCGGCGGCGGCGATGAGTAGTGCGTAATCTTTTGGGATGAAGCACATTCGCAGCAGGAACAGCAGTGCTGCCGCGAGCACGGAAACGTGGAGGCCGGAGATGACCAGGGCGTGATAGGTGCCGGTGCGGCGGAAGTGGTCCGTCCAGCTTTTTTCCAGCTTGGAGGATTCGCCCAGCAGCATCGCCTGCATCATGCCGATGGCGTAGGCGTCGCCTTTGTATAGCTGTTCCAGGCGGTCCAGCGCGGCGACTCGGATCTTATAGAGTGCAGCCCAGAATTTGTTGCCGCATTCGCCGGGGAGGATTTTGAGTTCAGAAGTAGCGCGGGAGGACGCGGTCCAG
>JANXXL010000392.1 GCA_025350625.1 Bryobacterales bacterium
ACTTTTACCGCGCTGCCGTTTGGCGTTTACCGCATCGAGATTGAACGGCAGGGGTTCGCGCCGAAAACCTTACGGGTGGAGGTGCGGTCGGAAGCGCCTGTCGCCGAGGCCGTCACCCTGACCGTAGCGGCGGTCGAAACCACCGTACTGGTGCGCGAAGAAGAGACTTTGATCAATCCGGAAGCGGTCAGCGCCACCCAGTTTGCAGGACCCGATCAGTTGCGCGAGCGCGCCAGTTCCGCGCCCGGCCGCTCGGTGGTGGACATGGTGAATTCGCAGCCGGGCTGGCTGCTCGAAGCCAACGGCGTGCTGCACCCGCGCGGTTCCGAATATAACGTGCAGTACGTGATTAACGGGATTCCGCTCTACGATAACCGCTCGCCCGCTTTCGCACAGAGTCTGGGCATCGATGAGTTCGAGTCGATGACGATGCGCACGTCCGGTTTTCCGGCCGAGTTTGGACGCAGCCTGGGAGGCGTAGTCGAGATCAAAACGGGACACGATGCAGTGCCCGGCCTGCATGGCCAGCTCAGCCTGCAAGGCGGCAGCTTCGATCAGAAGTCCGGATTCGCTTCGTTGCAATATGGGCGCGGCAAGAATGCGTTTGGGATCAGCGGCGAAGGATTTCTAACTGACCGCTACCTGGACCCGCCGGTAGAAGAGAATTTCTCGAATCACGGCTTGGGTGGTTCCATCTCCGGCAGGTTTGAACGTAACTGGAACGCCGCCGATTCGACGCAAGTATACTTCAGCTCGCATCGCTCCGGCTTTCTGGCGCCAAACGAGCTGCTGCAGGAAGCCGCGGGCCAGCGCGAGGACCGCGCGGCGGCGGAAACGCTGGGGCAGATTTCGCACACTCACCTGTTTTCGCCAAATGTCGTCCTGCAGGTGCGCGGCATGTTGCGCGATACTTCGGCGGAGTTGTGGTCGAATCCGCTCTCGACGCCGATTCTGCCGGCGCAGGACCGCGGGTTCCGCGAAGGCTACCTGGGTGGAAGTTTGTCGGTGCAGAGGGGGGCGCATGAGTTCAAGACCGGAGCGGATGCCATCTTCGATTCCATTCACGAGGACTTCGGCTACCATATCGCCGCTTATAGCTTGGATGGCGTGGCCATCTTCGATCCGGGTGTGCCGCCGGACTTTCATTTCTCTGACCAGCGCAGCGGGCGTCAGCAATCGGCGTTCGTTCAGGATCAATGGCACCGTGGACACTGGGCGGTCACCGCCGGAATCCGCGTGGACCACTATCGTATTGTGGCGGATGAAACCGGGTGGAGTCCGCGTCTGGGCGCTGCCTATTCGCTGCCGGGCGCGGGCTTAGTGGTGCGGGCGTCCTATGATCGTATTTTCCAGCCGCCGGCCATCGAGAATCTGTTGCTAGCCAGTACCGATCTGGCGGATCGGCTGGGCGGGGGCGCCTTTCTGCCGCTTCGGCCCGCACGCGGAAACTACTTTGAGACTGGATTCTCCAAGAGCTTTTGGGGCAAACTGCGGCTGGACGGAAGCTGGTATTTGAGGCGCGTCGACAATTTTTCGGATGACTCGCTCCTGTTTAATACCGGGGTGAGCTTTCCCATCGCGTTTCGCCACGCCAATGTGCACGGCTATGAGGCCAAAGTGGAGGTGCCGCGCTGGGGGCGCTTCTCCGGCTTCGTCAGTTATTCGAACATGCAGGCGCGGGGCCAGCTTCCGGTGGCGGGGGGCCTGTTCCTGGGCGATAATGCGGCCGCAGCGGTGCAGGGCGTGGGTTCGTTCCCGGTCACGCAGGACCAGCGCAATTCTCTGCGCACGCGTCTTCGTGTAGAAGCGCATCGCCGTGCGTGGTTTGCGGTCGAAAGCAGTTATAACAGCGGGCTCCCGTTTGAAATCGAAGGTCCCAGCGACCTGAATTTCATCGTCCAGCAGTACGGCAGCCGTATCTTGAGCCGGGTCAACTTCGAGCGCGGTCGCGTGCGTCCTTCGGCGTCGGTGGATTTTTCGGCGGGCGTGAGTTTATATGAACGGGAGCATCGCAGCCTGCGCCTGCAAGGCGATGTGTTCAATTTGTTCGACCGGTTGAACCTGATCAACTTCGCCGGGGTGTTGTCGGGGACTGCGCTAGATCCGGGCCGAAATTTTGCGGTGCGGCTCAACGCAACGTTTTAAGACACACTTCGGCGTTGACCCACGCCGTACCTAAAAACCAGCGTCCTGTCGGAGGCCTCCAAGCCGGTTGTGACCCTTCCGTAGGGAGGACGTTGTGGTCTCGCCCTTACCACCACACTGCTCGAACGTCGACGGGGTTGCTTAAGACTTCCGCCGGTCGCGGCCGGGTCGCCCAGTGGGTGGTCCCGACACTTATGGAACAAAGGTACAGCGGCTTTTTAGACTGGGAGCTTTCCCTAAAACTCCAAGTGCTTGTATGAGCGGCCCATTTCACTAAGGGAGGGACGGGAACGGCGCGATAGGGCTACCTTCGACCACTTGTTCCGGGCGGGCGCGCGCTATGCAGCTTGGTGGCTGGGCTCGTGATGGAGGCGCATAAGCTGATACGAACTCAGGGCATTGGTCGCGTAGGTCCGGCCATTGTCGTCGCTGAATTCCACCTCGAACACCCCGGGCGCGAGAGTTTCGACGACGGTACCTACTTGTCCCCGCAGAAGGTCCTTGTCCGGGATGTCCTCGAGGAGAGCTACCACCGAAAGTAACTCAATTTCATCCATTGCGCATCTCAATCCAATAATACAAACCAAGTCGTTAGCCTGGGAATTCGCTCACTACCGAGAACGATCCAGGCGCTTCGAATTGTCGCGGGACGGCCGCGGGTCAACTCGAAATCGATCTGATAGCGCTCTCCGTGTTCATCGCGAAGAGTTGCGAAAGCATTTTCCTCGCGCGCGGCCCTGAGAAGTTGCTCGCGAAGGAATTCGGCGTCATCTCGCGTGAGGCCGAGCACCGAGGCAAAGAGTCGAGATTTATGCCGGCCACGGGGATGGGCGGGATTCAGGCAGTAGTCGCGGAGTTTGGCAATGTCCACGATGGCACGGTCACCGCCGGGCAACTTCATTTTTACGAGATTATCAGATCGGGGGGAAGCGGTCCGCAAAACGTACGCGAGCAATTTGCAGAACGTCGCGAGAGAGTTCGGTCCCAATAAGTATAGGCGTAGAAGATCCGAGAGGGATCACTCACGCGAAAATGGGAACGTCGCAATTACATAGGGTAAAATGGCGAGTATGAAAAAACTTGCGACAACCATAGCTATGGTGCTGGCGGCAGCGGGAGCCGTCCAGGCACAGAATCCTCTGAGCGCCGAGTTAAAGCGGTTCTATGAAGGATCGAAAGACGCTCTCACGCGCTCGGCGGAGCTAGTGCCGGAAGCCGATTATGGCTTCAAGCCGTCTCCTTCGGTACGAAGCTTCGGGGAAGAGGTGGCGCATGCCGCTGAGTACCAGATGGTGTTCTGCGGAAGGGCCAAGGGTGAGGCGCCGGCGAATCCGGCAATGGGAAAGACGTCCAAGGCCGACTTGATCGCGGCGCTGAAGGCGTCGTCGGAATACTGCGACGCTATCTACGATTCGATGACGGACGCCACGCTCCCGCAAATGGTCACTATGAATGGGCGCTCTTTTTCGAAGCAGGGCGCGTTGTACTTGAATGTGATCCATAACAACGAGACCTACGGAACCATGGTGCCGTATATCCGGATGAAAGGGCTGGTTCCGCCGACTAGCCAGCCGCGGCCTGCCGGTAAAAAGCAGTAGGTCGCGCGGAGGCCGTAAACTTCCCGCGGACTCGCAAGGGGAGTATGCGGGGCGCTACCCCTTCTGCCGTCACCGGAGAGTTGAAAACTCCCGGGACTTGGTCGCAAGACGCTGCGAGGGTATGTGGTCAGCTAGCTATCGAGCCCCGGCTCCGGCAAGAACGCCTTTGGTGACGATTTCGATCTCGCCGACGCCGTCGAATTCGATTTGGCGGGCGCGGACTCGAACATTCAGCGGGTACGCCGGCATGGCCGAGGGGTTGTTGTTCCTGGCTGCGGTCAATTCCGGCGGGATTGGCGATGCGCGCCGCCCCCTAGGCCGCCCAAGTCAATAATCACTGCGATTAAAAGCCACAGAAGATTTATTCCTGAAGTCGGCATGCCGCTATTCAGCTCCCACGCGTAGACGATGGTGGTGAGAGGCAGGAAAAAGAAGCCGAGTATCGGCAGCAACAACTCACCATGGAAAGCGCGCTGCAGGTATGTCGAGAACAACCACATCAGCACCAGAGTGATACGCGGAAACAGCAGAACGACCAATAAGAGCAGGCAGGGCATGACGATTCCAGGCAATGCGATGATATCAGATCGCAATCTGAACATTCCATAATATATGGAGCGGCCTAAAAACACCGGTCCGGTGCGCGTGAACCGCTCAAAAGCCCTGCTAAACCAGCTAAGTTAACGTTCCATTGCAGTTATCTTTCGGCCATTGCCATGCATTAACAGGGGCAGGAAGGAAGGACACGAAAATGAAAACGAAATTGCTGGCGATGATGCTCTTGGCTGGAGGATCGATGTTTGCACAAAGCCGATTCTCGGTTGGCATAGGCTTTGGCGGAGGCGGTTTCAATCAGGCTCCTCCTGCTTATGCTTACAATATCCCGCCGAGTCCCGGTCCTGACTATACCTGGGTTGACGGATATTGGGCGCAGGGCTACGATGGCGAGACGTGGGTTGCCGGATATTGGAATAGGGTGCCGTTCTTCGGCGGTTATGCAGTAGCGCCAAGATTTGAAGGACGGTTCCGGGATGACGACCGGCGCGAGTTCAATCGCGGCTTTGACCATGATCGAAACCGGGGCTTCCAACGGGGCTTCGAACAAGAGCGGAATTTCGGCGGACAGAACCGCGATCAGGGCCGAAGTTTTAACCAGGGCCAGAATCGTGATTTTGGGCGGAATCAGAATCAGAATCAGAACCGTGGGAATAGCAACCGTACAAACGGACAATTTAATCGCCAAGGTAACGATTCCTCAAACGGATTCAGAGGCCGCTAGTCAACCGACAAGTAACAGATCGTGATTGAGGAGGAGCCGGTCGCGCAAGCGGCCGGCTCTTTTGTTCGTTTTGCAAGCGTGAGTGTGGGGTATCCTGAAGGCATTCGAGGACCTGAAATGATCACACTCAAAATCAACGGCGCCCAGCGCCAGTTTGACGGCGATCCTGAGATGCCGTTGCTGTGGTATTTGCGCGATATCGCGGGGCTCACGGGATCGAAGTTCGGTTGCGGCATGGGGCTTTGCGGCGCTTGCACGGTTCACCAGGACGGCGTCGCGATTCGCTCCTGCGTCACTCCTCTCCGTGGCATTGCCGGCAAGGAAATCACCACTATCGAGGGCCTGAGTAACGGCGACCATCCCTTGCAAAAAGCCTGGGCTGCCTTCAACGTCCCGCAATGCGGCTATTGCCAGGTTGGTCAGATCATGCAGGCGGCCTCGCTGCTCAAGAAGAAACCGCAGCCCACCGACCAGGACATCGACGAGGCCATGGCAGGCAATATCTGCCGCTGCGGCACCTACCAGCGCATCCGTGCTGCCATCAAATCCGCTGCGCAGGAGAAGGCATGAAAACCATCGATAATTTCAGTCGCCGCACGTTTCTCCGTCAAGCGTTTGGAGCCGGCGCCTTGGTGCTGGGAGCGAGGGTTCTTCCCACAGGCGCCTTCGCCGCGCTCGAATCCGCGGTGTTTTCGCCTAACGTTTTCGTGGGGATAAAACCGGACGGCACGGTGCTGATCGTCGCCCATCGCTCGGAGATGGGAACCAGCAGCCGGACTATGGTCCCTTTGATTTTGGCCGACGAGATGGAAGCGGATTGGAAGCGGGTCAAGCTCGAGCAGGCGATTGGCGACGCGAAGTATGGCGATCAGAACACCGATGGCTCGCACTCTATCCGGAGTTTCTTCGGCGTGATGCAGGAATGCGGCGCGTCGGCTCGGCTCATGCTGGAGCAGGCTGCTGCCAAGCAGTGGGGCGTTCCGGTTTCCGAATGTAAAGCGAGCTTGCACCAGGTGGTCCACGCTTCGAGCGGCAAGAAGCTGGGGTATGGCGAGCTGGCGTCAGCAGCCGCTAAGCTTCCGGTGCCCGACAAATCTACGCTGGTGTTCAAGAAGAAATCGGAATATCGCTATATCGGCAAGGACCTTCCTATCTACGACCTTTCCGATATTACACACGGCAAGGCCATCTTCGGTATGGACGCCAAGGTCGATGGCATGGTGTACGCTTCTGTCGAGCGTTCTCCCGTGTTGGGCGGAAAGCTCCAGTCGTTTGACGACAAAGAAACCTTGAAGGTGCCGGGCGTTTCGAGCACCCTCGAGATCCCGGCATTCAAGGCTCCGCATGCCTTTCAGGCGCTGGGCGGCGTCGCCGTCATCGCCGACAATACCTGGGCGGCGTTTCAGGGCCGCAAGAAATTAAAGACGGTTTGGGAGCCGGGTCCCAATGGCGGCTACACTTCCTCCGAATACAAGAAGCAACTGCAAGCAACCGCCCGCCAGCCGGGCAAAGTGGTTCGGAACGTAGGCGACGTAGATAAAGGCTTCGCGGCCGCGGCCAAGACCTTGGAGGCGGAATATTACGTTCCTCACCTGGCTCATGCCGCGATGGAGCCACTGGTGGCCGTCGCCGACTTTCGGAATGGCCAATGTACTTTGTGGGCGCCGGTCCAGAATCCGCAGGCGGTGCAGGATACGGTGGCGGCTGCGCTGGGCATCGACAAACAGAAGGTCATCTGTAATGTCACGTTGTTAGGTGGCGGGTTCGGGCGTAAGTCCAAGCCGGATTTCTGCGCAGAAGCCGCTATACTTTCGAAACAGCTCGGCAAGCCCGTGAAAGTTGTCTGGACCCGCGAGGATGACATCCACTTCGACTACTATCACGCGGTGGCAGCGATGTACATGAAAGCCGGCCTCGATCAAAGCGGAAAGCCGGTGGCCTGGCTGCAACGCTCGGTCTTCCCTTCGATCTTTTCCACTTTCACTGAGGACGTCCGGTCCGGTAGCGCGATGGAAATGGGCATGGGCTTCACCGATACTCCCTACGCTCTTCCCAACCACCGTGTGGAGAATGGCGAGGCGGTGAACCATGTCCGCATCGGATGGCTGCGTTCCGTGGCGAATATTTACCACGCCTTTGCGGTGTGCTCCTTTGCCGATGAATTAGCTCACGCCGCGCGCCGCGATCCGAAGGACTATTTGCTCGAACTGATCGGGCCGCCCCGGCTTGTCGATCTTAAGGCGCAAGGCGTCGATTACCCCAATATGGGGCCGATTGAGCAGTATCCGGTCGATACGGCACGCCTGCGCAAAGTGATCGAACTGGTCGCCGAAAAATCCGAATGGGGCAAGCGGAAGCTTCCGAAAGGACACGCGATGGGTATTGCTGCGCACCGCAGTTTCCTGAGCTACATCGCGACGGTGGTCGAGGTCGCGGTCAGCCCGGCCGGTAAGATCTCCATTCCGCGGGTCGATATGGCCGTCGATGCCGGCATGATTGTCAGTCCCGATCGGGTGCGCTCACAGTTTGAGGGCGCGGCAGTCTTTGGAGCTTCGCTGACTCTCATGGGCGAAATTACCGCCACCGGGGGCAAGATCGACCAGAACAACTTTAACGATTATCCGGTCGCGCGGATGAACCAAGCGCCACTCGAAACGCGGGTCTATATCGTCGAAAGCGATGCTCCGCCGGCGGGAATCGGCGAACCCGGCGTGCCTCCGTTTGCTCCGGCCCTGTGCAACGCGATCTTTGCGGCGACTGGGAAACGGATACGCGAGTTACCACTCTCGCGCCAGAAGTTGGTTTAGATTCACGGCCTTAAAATTCCGTAACCAGGCAGACGGCGGGCTTCGTCTCACATTTATGCTGACAAGGCGAGATGCGATTCGATTAGCCCTGGGGGTTCCGGCCATTTCGGCGGCGATTCCGGCATGGGCGTTTGGCTCTAAAGAATTCTGGGAATCCAAACCATCCAGTGAATGGAATGCTGAAGAAGTGGAACGGATGATTATGAAATCGCCGTGGGCCAAGGACGCCTCGGTAGCCTATAACGGCGGGCCGGGCGGCCTCGGCGGAAACGGAAACGGAGGCGGAATGGGCCGTTCTCGCGGAGGCATCGGATTTCCCGGCGGTGGCATTGGCCTTCCGGGCGGTGGCGGCGGCAACCGTGGCGGATATCCAGGCGGTGGCGGCGGGTACCCGGGTAGTGGAGGAGACCCCGGGAGTGCGGGCGGCGGCAGGGCTCCACGCGATGACGGGCGCCGGCAATTTAACGCGACTGTTCGTTGGGAATCTGCGCTTCCCGTACAGGAGGCCTTGCGGATCGGCGCGAGCGATGAGAAGCCCAATCCCGATTTCGGGAAGTATTACGTGATTGCTTTGATTGGCGACCTGCCTATGGTGGGTGGGCGCAGGCGGCGCTCCGGGGACACATCGGACGATGATGATAACACCGCCCAGAGCGAGCGGCGCATGGAGATGTATAAGCAGTACACGCGGCTCGAACGTAAAGACGGGGTGGTGCAACTCGAAAAGGTAGAGGACGGGTCCCGCGTCGGCAGCAAGGGGCCGGGAACTTACTTCTATTTTTCGCGGATGGATGACATCTCGATGGATGATAGGCAGGTATCCTTCAGCACCAAGCTGGGCCCGATGGAGATCAAGACTAAATTCATCTTGAAGGACATGATGTATCACGGTAAGCTGGCGGTGTGAACTACGCTTATCTTGAAACTCCCGTTGGAACTCTATTGATCGCCGGCGACGACGATGCGGTCGAAGGCATTTCATTTCCCAGAAACGGCAAGGCAGCGAAGCCAGAGGCGGGATGTCAGGAATCGCAACGGGGGGCGGTGGCTGAGGCGATTCGGCAACTGCGGGAATATTTCGCGGGCAAGCGCACTGGGTTTGATTTGCCGCTCGCGCCGAAGGGCACCGAGTTCCAGCGCTCGGTGTGGCGGCGGTTGCAGGAGATTCCGTACGGCGAGACGATTTCTTATGGGGAGTTGGCGCGTCGGGTGGGGAATCCCAAGGCCGCGCGGGCAGTGGGCTCGGCGAATGGAGCAAACCCTTTGCCGATTGTGATTCCGTGCCATCGCGTGATTGCGGGCGACGGTAGTATTGGTGGTTTCGGAGGCGGCCTGTCGACTAAAGAAACTCTACTAGCGCTCGAACAGCGGGCGTCAGTCGGTAATCGGGCCGTCGCCGGCAGATAACGCCGTGATCATCGCCTCGCGAGTGCGTTCGGCGTTGCGCACGGCGGAATCGAGCGCCACCCTGTAAACGATCAGACCCCCTATAGCGTCGATGCCCAGGACCACAAACAGGGCGGTCTGGCTGCCAAACGCGTAACGAGCCAGGTAGGCGAGCATGATCGGCGCGAAAGTCACCGGATAGATCGCGAATAACATGGCCTGCAGGCGTCCGGCGGCGCCCGTGCGGAAAGAGTTGGCCGGATTGACGCCGCGGGCCTGGCGTACCGACAGCAGGTTGCCGGCGCTGAACAAGAAGATGATCACCACCCCGGCGACGCTATAGGCTTCGGCAAAGCGGCGCGCGTCGAGCGGCATACGCAGCAACACGCACACCGTGCTGACCATCGCGATTTCAAGGAGCAGAAAGAATAGCGCGGTCAGATTCTTCCCGGCCATCACGCGCTTGAACGACACTGGCGCCAGAAAATAAAATTGCGCCGCGGACCGGTCAAAGCCGAACGCGTTCCAGAAGCACACTTCACTCATCAGCATCAGTGAGTATACGCAGACTACGGTTAGATAGTTGCGTACGAAAAAGCCCCCCAAGGGACCGCGCGGAACGAACACCATGGGCAGCCAGATTACCAGCCCGAAGGTGAAGCCCATCAGAAACACCAGCCGGAAGCGCGGCGAGCGTACCAGGAAACGGAATTCCTTTTCGATTAGCGCGCCCAGCGGGTCCCGCAGCACGGTCGAAGGCAAGCGGTAGAACCACTCGATCCACCAGGAACTGCGGCCGGCTTTGGAATCTCGAGCGTTTGCGGCGTCGGCATCGAAGGCCAGCGTTCGCGAAAACTGCCAGCGGCTGAATACCAGCGCGCCCAGGGTCCAGGCGGAAAGGACTGCGAGTGAAGACAGAACGCGGGTACCTGTGACCAGGTTTGCAGTCGCGGTCCAAGGCCATCCTCGCCAGGCATCGCGGGCCATGAGCAGGCGCAACTGCGGGCTGACCATGCCTTGACGCGCCAGCAACAATTGCGGCAGGGCGGCCGCCAGCACCAGGAAAAAGAATACCAGCTCACGGATGCGTTTGCGCGCCAGCAGCCGGCCCAGCATATCGCGCAATCCAACAGCGATGATCAGATTAAACGCGACATACACCACCGACGCCAGCAGGCTCCACTTGGTCAGAGCCGGATTTAGCATGGCGCCGATGGTAATCCCGATCAACAGCAGCACCATTTCAATTCCGGCGGTAACCCGCAGCAAAACTTCAATCGAAAACAGCTGGTTGTCGGGAATGGGATACGCGCGCAGTTTACGCAGGTCGAGTGAGGAGCCGGTGGTCACCAGCATCAGCGGCACCACTTGCCAGTAGAGAAACATCAGCAACAGGCCGCCGGGCAGCGCCACGCGAATAATGGGGACGTCGTTGGGATTGCTGAAAACGCGCAGGAAGGCGAAGGCGGCGGCGGTCCACAAGCCGTACCAGATTAGGCCCACGACGGCGGACCAAGCCACGCCGCGGTGGGGATAGAAGTGATACAACGTCCGCCATTGGGCCCACACGATGGCGCGAATCTGCGTCATGAGGTGCTTACCCTACAACCAGTCCGCTCTCATAACCAATCCAGGGTCTCGGCTGCCTGCTCCATGCCGAGCGCTCGCACGAAGGCGTCTTCGAGCGTGTCGGCAGTGCCCCGCATATCGGCCATCATTCCTTCGGCGATGAGTTTCCCTTCGTGAATGATGCCGACGCGTTCGCACAGCCGCTCCACCACTTCGAGCACGTGCGAGGTCAGAAAGATAGTGGCGCCGTGGCGGACTTGATCGAGCAGGATGTCCTTCATCAGGCGCGCGCCGACGGCGTCGACGCCTTCAAACGGCTCGTCCATCAGAAACAGTTTAGGGCGGTGGATCAATGCGGCGGCCATGGCCACGCGTTTGCGCATGCCCTTCGAATACTCGGCAATGAGTTTCTTTGGAAGGTAGCCGAGCTCGAATAAATCCAGGAGTTCGTCCGCGCGGGCGCGTGCGGTGGAACGTTCGAGACCGTAGATGCGGCCGACGAACTCTATGAACTCGCCGCCGGTGAGATGGTCGAACAGCATGGATTCATCAGGCACCAGGCCGATCTGCTGCTTGATGGCGAGCGACCGCTCCGGCATCGGCATGCCCAGCAATTGAATGGTGCCAGAGGTGGGCGGAGCCAGGCCCATCAGCATCTTGATGGTGGTGGTTTTTCCGGCTCCGTTGGGTCCCAAGAATCCGAAAAAGCAGCCTTGCGGAACGCTGAGCGTCAGGCCGTCGACCGCGGCCTTGTCACCGTAAACCTTGCGCAGGTCGCGGATCTCGATTGCCGGAATTACATCCTGCATGTGCAATCTCTATGGTACTAGGACGGCGGGGAGGGGGAAACACTTTAGTACCGCGCTGCCCCACTGCCGTTATTGGACTAGGTTGCGGATATCGCTGTTTGCATCGTAGGCGCATTCGGCTCGCATCTGCTCGGTCAACGCATCAAGTTCGATAAGCCGTTTAACAGCGCGCTCACGGCAATGAGAACAGGGATCTTTCTCATATAGTGACTGCAACATGCGGGCTTCTGTCTTTTCGTCGGGATGTTGCTTCCAAAATTCTTCCAGGCCCATTCCCAAAGTATGTCGTACTTCGCGGTCGTCGGCGGCTTCGAACCAAACGAGAACCGTTTCATGATCTCCGGGCTCAACGTTCTTGTTCAATAAAGCTATAGGGTTTCCCCGCCACCATAAGTCTGACTTCACGAGCCGAAATGCGAGTTCTCTCACGGTGGGGTCAGTCACGTGCGCTAGTGCGCGCACAGCCCAAAGTCCAACGCGCTCTTCCTCTACTTCGGCGAGGGCAAATAGCGCGTTGGGCGATAGCGGAAATCGCCTTCGGGTAAATATGCGCACGTGCCTGAGTTGGTCCTTTGGGTCTCGCGCTGCGATCAGCCCCCGGGCAGCTAATTCCAACTCTTGATCACTCGCTTGTTCACCCCATTTCCACAAAAGATCCGGTTGATTCTGGGTTATGTTTTTCAATAGCTCTGCATAGGACACCGACGGAGTGTCTTCGCGGCCGGGGTCTTTGACGTGTGGCTTCTGGCTCGCCTCAGACGCCTGCCGGAATGCCTCGATCTGTGGATTCTCACGTCCTGCGTTGCGCAACGCATTCCAGGTGGCCCCCTCACCGAAAATATCCTTACTTCGGCTTGCGACCCAACCGATGTCCACTTCGTCCGGCTTGGCGAGGAGCAAAGCACCCATCTTCTCGGCCACAAAGAGTAGACCCTCGATACCATCTGTGTCGAGGAAATTGACGCCAATCGATTCTCCATAGATAGGTCCCGGATTGTAATTGTCATGCATGACGCGCTTAGCATGGTCATTCCCGCCTGTTGCCATGCAGGCAGCAAAGTGAAATCGCTGGACGGCATCCCAATCATCCACGGTTTTGGCCAATGAATTCAAGACTGCGTCGTGATAAAAAGCCTTGTCAGGGAGGAGGCCGACAATTTCATACATATAGTCGGCGCGGGTGCCTTCAATTTGGATGTCGTAAGAGTAGCAATGTAGACAAGCATCCAGGATTACATCGCGGTATTGGCGCACGTCATGGTCTCGGGCGTAGACAAGAGCCCGGCCCAGCCCCAAATGCAAACTGTCTCGAAATTGCTGTATGTCCAATCGGAGTGCCGCGCAGGCTAGTCGATATTCAGCAGCTTGGCGACGACGTGGGTATCCTGCTCGATCTTCTTCTGCAGCATAGTCACCGCATAGATCAACTGCTCGGGACGCGGGGGGCAGCCGGGGACATAAACGTCGACTGGGATCACTTGATTCACCGGCACCAGCGCGTAGTTTGAAAACACGCCGGTGGAAGTGGCGCAAGCGCCCATGGAGATCACCCACTTAGGTTCGGGCATCTGCTCATACAGGCGGCGGATCACCGGCGCCATTTTGTTAGACACGCGGCCGGCGATGATCATCAGGTCGGACTGGCGCGGCGAGCCGCGCATGACCTCTGCGCCGAAGCGTGAAATGTCGAAGCGTGAGCCTATCATCGACATCATCTCGATAGCGCAGCAGGCCAGGCCGAAACTCATCGGCCAGATGGCATTTTTGCGGCCCCAGTTGACCACGCTACCGAGGGTCGTCATCACAATCGACTCGCCGAATTCGTCGGGCTCGGGCTCCTGGTCGATGCGCGCGAATAGCTCCGGCGGTTGGCTTAAATGAAACTTTGTGTCGGGGGCGTCCACGGGTCCATTGTCTCACGGCTACACTGAAAGTTTCCATGAGTCACGAGAACCTTCTGGCCCGCGCTGCGCAGGCGCACGGAATTGAGTTGTGTTATTACGACACCTGGGGACGCGCGCATGAAGCTTCGCCCGAGGTGTTGCGCGCGCTGCTGGCTTCGGTGGGTTTCCCGGCTGGGAGCGGCGAAGAGATCGAGCGGGGACTGGCGGCGCGCGAAGCCGCGGGGTGGCGGCAGCCGATTGAATCCACGATGGTGGTCCGGCAAGACGCGGATCATCTAAAAGTTCACATTCCGGCCAGCCGCAACAGCGCGCCGGTGAAAATCGAAATCGCATGGGAGAACGGCGGCCACGAGCATCACTGGTTCTTGCTGCCGGCATTGGAGACGCTCGCATCGGCTCACGTTGAGGGCTGCGAATGGCTGGCCAAACGCGTGCCTCTGCCGCCGGCGCTACAACTCGGTTATCACCGCGTGCGGCTGCTGTGGATGCAAGGGCCGCAACTGGAGACCTTCGCCGAGGCGCGTTTCATCGTGTGTCCCCGGCGGGCGCGAGGCGTCGAGCAGCGCATGGCGGGGTTGGCGTTGAGCCTGTACGGGCTACGCTCGGGTCGCAATTGGGGGTGCGGAGATTTTACGGATTTGGAGGGTGTGATCGATGCGTTCGCTCCGGCCGGGGCGGCATTTGTGGCGCTGAATCCGCTACACGCGATCGCCAATCGCCAGCCGTATAATACCAGCCCGTATCTACCGCAGTGCGCGTTTTTTCGCAACTTCATTTATCTGGACGTGGAGAGAATCGGCGACCCGCACTTGGATGACGCAATGCGGCGGGAGATCGAGGAGTTGCGGGCC
>JANXXL010000110.1 GCA_025350625.1 Bryobacterales bacterium
CCTGCAAAAAGCCGATCCCCAGCAACTGGCGAAATTCATCCACAGCGAGCATCCGCAGACTATCGCCCTCATTCTTTCGCATTTGAATCCGTCACAGGCAGCGGGACTTCTCTTCTCGCTCCCCGTTGAACTGCGGGCCGATGTCGCGCTCCGTATGGCGAATCTTGAGCAGATTTCGCCAGAGATTATCTCGAAGATCGCGCATATTATCGGCCAGAAGCTCAAATCGCTTGGGGAAGTCAGCCGCGAGTCCTACGGCGGAGTTCGCGCGGTGGCGGAAATGTTCAATCGCCTCGACAGTAACAGCAGTAAAGATATTCTCGAAACCATCGAACAGAGCGACTCGTTTCTGGTCGAGACCATCCGGCACCTCATGTTTGTATTCGAGGATCTTCTTCTCCTCGACCAAGGCGGCGTGAAAGAGGTGCTCGCGAAGATAGATCGCAAAGTACTTACCATCGCTCTCAAGGGTACTAGCGATCAGCTTCGCGATCATTTCATGACCGCGATGTCTCAACGCGGATCAGAGATGTTAAAGGAAGATATGGATGCCCTTGGCCCCATCAAGATCAAGGAAGTGGAAGGCGCTCAACAGCAGATCATCGCCGTTGTGCGGCAGCTCGAAAGCGACGGGACGATCAGTTTGAAGGGCACCGTGGGAGAACAATATGTCGTCTAAGATTGTTTCCGGGAAAGCCGCCGGTCAGGCGGTGGGCATTCAGTGGCGGACCTATCACGCGCCTGGATCGCAAACGGACCGCGCGGAGCAGGCCGATCGTTCCGAGGTGCTGCAAGCACGCGTCCGTGAGCTGGAGAATCTGGTTGAAGTCCGCGCCAAGGAAGCGTATGCCCGGGGTATCCGGGAAGCCGAACAACAGGCCATCGCCCGCATAGAACCGGCCATTCAGCGTTTTGCGGCCGGCGCCCACGAACTGGCCGCTACCAGGCCCCGCGCCCGGCGGGAAGCCGAAGAGGACGTCGTGATGCTGGCAGTGGCAATTGCGCGCAAACTGCTGCACCGGGAAATCGCGGTCGACCCGGAGTCGCTGCTGGGGCTGGTGAAAGCTGCGCTGCAACGAATCGATGCGCGTGAACTGCACCGGATCCGCGTCAATCCGGAAGACGCCCAGGCGCTTGAAAAGGCATTGAATGGCCCTGCTTCGCAACGCCGGATCGAGATCTCAGTGGACCAGAGCCTGGAGCGCGGAGCGGCCATTTTCGAAACGACCCGGGGCAACCTAGATGCTTCCATCGATACCCAGTTGAAGGAGATCGAGAGAGGATTTCTGGATTTGGTGAAGGCAAGACGATGAGGCAAGAGCCACCGATGTTCGAACTCCGCCCCTACCTCGAAATGCTGGCCTCGGCAAACTCCTTTGTCTGGTCCGGCACGGTGACGCAGCTTGTCGGACTTTTGGTCGAATCGCAAGGGCCCGCCGCCGCCATCGGCGATTTTTGCGAGATCCGCACCGCGGACGGCCGCCTGATCCGAACCCAGGTAATCGGGTTCCGGAATGGCCGCGTACTGTCGATGCCGCTGGAGGAGACCGATGGGCTTCAGCTTGGGGACGCCATCGTGGCCCGCAGCGAAGCGGCCCGCGTCGGTGTCGGTCCCGCGCTTCTCGGCCGCGTCATCGACGGTTTCGGCATGCCGCTCGATGGCAAAGGGCCCATTCAGACGGACGAGAATTACGGCCTTTTCAAGGCTCCGCCGGGCCCTATGGAACGGGAGCATATCACCGAGCCTCTCACTACCGGCATCCGCGCCATCGATAGCTTGCTGACCTGCGGAAAAGGGCAGCGCATCGGCATCTTCGGCGGCAGCGGCGTGGGAAAAAGCACCTTGCTTGGCGCCATGGCCCGCCACAATTCGGCAGACGTCAGCGTGATCGCGCTCATTGGCGAGCGCAATCGCGAGGTCCGGGCGTTCATCGAACATGAACTTGGCCCCGAAGGTCTAGCCCGCTCGGTCGTCGTCGTGGCCACCTCGGACCGTCCGGCGCCGCTACGCATTCGCGCCTGTTTTCTGGCCATGGCGATCGCCGAGTATTTCCGCGACCAGCGCAAAAGTGTCCTGGTGGTCATGGATTCGGTAACCCGGCTGGCAATGGCGCAGCGCGAGATCGGTCTCGCGGCCGGCGAACCGCCCAGCCAGAAGGGTTACACGCCATCGGTCTTTAACCTTTTGCCGAAAGTCTTTGAGAGGGCGGGGAACTTCGCCCAAGGCTCCATTACCGGGTTCTTCACCGTGCTCGTCGAAGGCGACGATTTCAACGAACCCATCTGTGACGCCGTCCGCGGTATTCTGGACGGCCACATCATTCTTTCGCGGGAGCTTGGCGCGGCGGGCCACTATCCGGCGATCGATATTCTTCACTCGGTCAGCCGCCTCGCCAGTCAGATTTCACCGCCCGATCAAACGAAGGCGGCGCAAAAGATCCGTGAGGCCCTCGCGGCCTACCACCGTGCCGAAGATCTCATCAATCTCGGAGCTTATGCCGCTGGTTCGAACCCCGTTCTCGACTCGGCCATTCAAGCCAGGCAGGGCTTGATGAACTTTCTCCGCCAGGACTCGAATGTGAAATCCAGTAGTGAAGAAACCATTGAATTAATGAAGGCAGTATCGGGAGCAATCCTATGAAACAATTCCAGTTTTCACTTGAACACGCGATGCATTGGCGCCGCTTGCGCGCCGATATGGAAAGGGCGAAGCTTGAATCGCTTTATACCGAACTCCGCAATCTCGACGGACAGAAGACGTTGATGGAAGAAGAGGAAGCCACCGCGCATGACCTGGTCAAGAATCAGGACAGCGTTCGCGCCCAGCAACTGTTCGCCCTCGACCGGTTCACCCGCCATATGTCTACCAGAAAGGAACAACTGGAAATCCTGCGCGTGGATTTGTTCGGGCAGATCGCCCAGCAGCAGGTGCGGTTGATCAGCGCGCAACGCGACTTTGAGCTGCTTGAAAAACTCAAGGTGCACAAGAAAGAAGACTGGCGGACGGCCTTCGATAAAGAACAGGAAGATCTGGCCAGCGAAGTCTACCTGGCCAAGTGGGAACGCCTGTGCTCCTAAAGTTCCTTGAGCAGGCGCGCCGCGTTTTCCACTCGCCGGCGCAAGCTCTGCAAAGCACGGGCAACGGAAGCGGTTTCGCGTTGAGCCTCGTCCCAACGGGCGAGTTCGACCGCCTCACGAATTCCTGGCAGCGTCTTTGCGCCGTATCCGGTGTACATCCCCGGCGCGGAGATCTGGTAGCGGTACCACTGTCGCCCCGGCAAGCCCTTCTCCTGCGTCAGCGAGCGTTCGGACTGGTAGAGCAAGGCGTTCACCTTAGCCAGCTCCGGCGCTGGCGCCGCAGCCCACTTACCAGCCTTCACCTGCTGCTCAAGATCTTCCGCTGCCGTCTGCAGCTTGTCGAGTTCGGCGTTGAGCTCGCTCAGATCGACTTTGCTTGCGTCCTTCTCGCGCTTGATCTCGTCGACGTAGCCTCTGACCGTCTTCACCAGCGTACCGAATTCGAACGGCAGCAGCGGCGCGTCCGCCATCCGCATCATCGACGTCGCCATCACCTGCGCAAGCGCCTTCGCGTAAACAAACTCCCCATCGGAAAAGTTTGTGAACCAGTGGAAAGAGTCGTAGATCGAATGGTATACGCCACCCGGATCGGCCCCGGAAAAGCCCAGGTTCATACTCGCGATTCCGGTGTGGTGAACAAAGGCGACGTAGTCCGACCCGGCTCCCAGCGGCTCCAGCAAGAACTCTCCAGCGGCCTTGCCGTTCCGCTTCGCCCGCGCGCTTTGCAGGACGCTCTCCCCCGTCACGGGATCGTATACATCGCGAACCACCTCGGTCATAAACGTCTGCAATGACGGGGAACCGCTGGCGTTGAGTGTTCCTTTTCCGTTCGTATCGGAGTTGAAATAAACGACCGTCTTTAAGTCAAGTTCAGCCTGATGCTTTTCTACCCATTCGGTGGAGCCGATCAGACCAAATTCCTCGCCATCCCAGAGAGCGAATCGCACGGTGCGCTTCGGCTTCCACCCCTTCTTCCG
>JANXXL010000129.1 GCA_025350625.1 Bryobacterales bacterium
GGGCCGCAGCGTGCACTGGTTCGCTTCAATTGACTCCACCATGACTGTCGCCGCGCGCCTCGCTCGCGAGGGCTGCGCATCGGGTACCGTAGTGGGGGCCGACGAGCAAACCGCGGGTATGGGACGGCACGGTCACTCCTGGCATTCCGAGCCTGGCGCTGGCCTCTACGTGTCACTGGTATTGCGGCACGCACTGGGCGCCGAGTCCTTGCCGCTAATGATGCTGGCTCTGGGACTGGCAACGCAGCACGCCATCGCTGAGGTCACCGGTCTCGCACCCGACTTGCGCTGGCCTAACGATGTATTGCTCGGCGAAAAGAAATGTGCCGGCATTCTGGCGCTGCTCGAAGGCGGCGCCGTCATCGCCGGCATTGGCATCAACGTGAACCATGCCAGCTTTCCCCCCGATATCGCAAGGCTCGCGACCTCGCTCCGCCTCAACGGCGCTTCGGCATCGCGGGAAGAATTGCTACCAGCCCTGGTGCGGGCAGTTGATGATTCCTCGAACGTTCTGGCAGAGGACGGCCCAGCCGCCATCTGCGATGCGTTCGCCCGCGGCTCCACTTATGTGCAGGGACGGCGGGTCCTGGTCGACCAGGACAACGCCGTCCTCGAAGGCGTAACCGCGGGGCTAGATCCCTCCGGCTTTCTGCTCCTGCGGCAGGATAATGGAACCGTGACGAAAATTATGGCCGGCGGCGTCCGGCCCATCCTATGCTCTTAGCACTCGACGCGGGCAACACCAACATCACCATCGGCGCGTTCTTAAACGGGAGACTCACCGGCCGCTGGCGGCTGCGCACCATCCGCGACCAGACCCCGGATGAGTGGGGCATCCTGATGCGCAATCTTTTTTCTCTTTCCGCGCTGGATTTAAGCCAGGTCCACGGCGTGGTGATTTCGAGCGTCGTACCCGCAGTCGACCAGCCGCTCACCGCCATGGCCGAGCGCTATTTCGACCGCCAGCCCATGTTTGTCACGCCCGCGACCGATACCGGCATCAAAGTTCTCTACGATAATCCGCGCGAGGTGGGAGCCGACCGCGTGGTCAATGCCGTCGGTGGATTCCACAAATATGGTGGCCCCTGCGTAATCGTCGATCTGGGCACCACCATCAACTTCGACGTGGTTTCAAAGGATGCTGAGTTCCTCGGCGGCGTGATCGCGCCCGGCATCGGCATGTCGATCGAGGGCTTGTTCGCCCGGACAGCCCGCTTGCCCATGGTGGACTTTCGCGCGCCTGAGAAGGTGGTGGGCAGCAATACCGTGGGCAGCATCCAATCCGGCCTGTATTACGGATTCCTCGGCCTCATCGATGGCATTGTCGAACGCATCGTGGAACAACTCGGTCCCGGAACCAAGACGGTTGCAACCGGGGGGCAAGGGCAGTTGATCGCCGATGGCTCGCGGCTGGTAAAGGTTTACGATGAAAACCTGACCCTCGAAGGACTGCGGCTGGTATGGGAGCGCAATCGCCCACATTGACGGAAACCAGTTGACGGAAAATTATTTCAACTACTTCACCGAAATCGAAGACCATTTCCAGCGCGCTCGGGGCACCGGCTTATTTCTGCTTTCACCGCTCGATTGGGCCCTCATCGAGGCCTGGAAAAACGCCGGTATCCCGCTCGAAGCAGTGCTGCGCGGCATCGACCAGGCCTTCGAAAAGTGGCGCTCGCGGCCGCCCCGCGCCCGCCTGCACATGGTGAATTCGCTGGCATACTGCGCGCAGGCTATCGCTCTAGAAGTGCAGGCGATGGTCGACGGTGTCCCCGCGAAGCCGGCCGGCGCCGCACCGCCGTTTTCGCTCGACGAGGTGCGCTGCTACGTAGTGCGCAACGCTGCTGCTTTGCGAGAAGCCGGGCTCGCAGAGGTGGCGGCATCGCTTGAAGGATTGCCCCTCGATACGCTCTACGGCGATCTTGAACAATTGGAGCAACGCCTCACTGCAATCGAAGAAAAACTGATCGCCAGGCTGCGCTCGGATGCTACCGAGGAGTCACTCTTTGAGGCACGCCGTACGCTCGACTCCCAACTAAAGCCCTATAGGAGTAAAATGAGCGCCGATCAACTATCGAGACTCGAAAGGCAATTTCTCGAAAGAAAGCTATTAGAAAATAATAAGTTACCGCGCCTCGGTTTATTCTACCTTCAGTCCTAATCTGGCACGACACCTAGCCACAAGACATAGGACCTGGCAGCTTCTGGGTTCAATTTTCAATATCCCCGTGAAGTGATTCGCGCCTTCCTCCGAAAGATATTCTGAGGACTATTTCGGCCGGCCGCCAGTCGTGAGCCGAGCATGACAGGGAGAAAATAACCATGAAAAATTTGATTCTGAAAATGACGGCTCTCCGCGACACTCGCGGTCAGGACCTGATCGAATACGCACTGATGGCCGGCTTTGTGGCAGTCGCGGCCGGCGCCACGATGCCGGGAGTGGCAGACAGCATCAGCACGATCTTCTCGCAGGTCGGGTCAGTTCTGGGTCTCGCATCGACACAGGGCTAAACATACAGCCGGAGGACCGGAGGAGGTTCGATTGGAAACTGTTCCCAATCGAACTTCATCAGGTTGGTGTAACTTTTATTTCGGTTGCGGCACGATTCTCAGGTACGGCTTCACAGTTTTCCACCCGCCCGGATATTTTTGCTTGGCTTCCTCGTCCGATACGGCCGGAACGATGATAACGTCTTCACCATTTTTCCAATTGACCGGAGTCGCCACTTTATGAGTGGCCGTGAGCTGGATTGAATCCAGCACGCGCAGAACTTCGTCGAAATTGCGTCCGGTACTCATGGGATAAGACAGCATCAACTTTATCTTCTTATCGGGACCCACGATGAACACGGTGCGCACAGTTGCATTATTCGCTGCAGTGCGGCCGTCCGAGGTGGTGCCCGCGTCGGCCGGCAGCATGTCGTACAACTTGGCGATTTTGAGTTCCGGGTCGCCAATCATGGGGTAATTCACTTTATGGCCCTGGGTTTCCTCGATGTCCGCCGCCCATTTGCCGTGGCTGCTGACCGGGTCGACGCTCAATCCGATGATCTTGGTGTTGCGTTTGGCGAATTCCGGCTCTAAGCCTGCCATGTAGCCCAGTTCAGTGGTGCACACCGGGGTGAAGTCTTTGGGATGCGAGAACAGGACGGCCCAGCCGTCGCCAATCCATTCGTGAAAATTGATGGTGCCCTGGGTAGTTTCAGCCGTGAAATTGGGGGCTTCGTCGTTGATGCGTAAAGACATGGTTGATCTCCTCTCATAATTCTACTTGGTAAGCGTGGGCGTTCCGTGAGAATTTTATCAGTCTCGTGGCACCAATAGGCGAGGTTCTTCCATGCCTACCCTATCCCTCCCCACCGCCGAACGCGCGCGCCTGATCACGCAGACGCTTTTGCAAATGGAAAAGCAATTCGGCAAAGGTTCCGTTCTGCAGCTCGGGTCGCGCAGCGTGCAGCAGGTGAGCGTCATCCCCACCGGCTCCATTTCGCTCGACGCTGCGCTGGGCGTGGGGGGCTTCCCAAGGGGGCGCGTTGTGGAGGTTTTCGGGCCGGAATCGTCGGGCAAAACCACGCTGGCCCTGCAGGTGATCGCGCAGGCGCAAGCTGCGGGAGGAACGGCGGCGTTTATTGACGCTGAGCACGCGCTCGATCCTACTTATGCACGCGCACTGGGCGTAGATGTCGACAACCTGCTGGTCTCGCAGCCCGACTATGGGGAGCAGGCCCTTGAAATCACGAATTCCTTAATTTCATCGAATGTCATTGACGTCGTGGTGGTGGATTCGGTGGCGGCGCTGGTTCCCAAAGCCGAACTCGAGGGCGAAATGGGCGATAGCTTCATGGGTCTGCATGCCCGTCTAATGTCGCAAGCCATGCGCAAACTCACCGCCGCGGTCTCGCGCGCCAACGCCTGCCTTATTTTCATCAATCAGGTGCGCGAGAAGATCGGCGTGGTGTTCGGCAATCCGGAAACTACCACCGGCGGACGAGCGCTAAAATTCTATTCTTCCGTGCGTATCGAAGTGCGGAGAATAGGAGCCATCAAGGACGGCGATCAGGTCACCGGCAACCGGACGAAAATCAAAGTGGTGAAGAACAAAGTTGCGGCGCCCTTCCGCGAGGTGGAAGTCGACATTCTTTACGGGCAGGGGATTTCGCGCGAAGGCGATCTGCTGGATCTGGCGGCGACGCACGAGGTGGTTGAGAAATCCGGGTCCTGGTTCAGCTATGCGGGCGAGCGCCTGGGGCAGGGCCGCGACAATGCACGGCTGTTCTTGAAGGAACATGCCGAGATTCGCGACCGGCTCGAAGCCATGGTGCGGCAGAAGCTGGGACTCACGGAAACGCCTTCGACTAAGCCCACCACTTCCGAAGTGGAGCCCACGACTAAGTCGCAGACGGCCTAGCCAGCAGTGCTACGATTTGTTGGCGAGCGGCTTCCGTAAGCTGCTGGCGGTCCCGTACGGCGAGGTCTTCGGTCGGGATCGGATCGCCGATCAGCAGCGTCACCCGGCGGAAGGGATGAATTACCGGCGAATGCATGGGCATTACCCCGCGCGTGCCGACCAGCGCGATCGGCAAGAGCGGCACCTGCGCTTTGATCGCTATATATGCCCCGCCCTCCTTAAACGGCCGGAGCGTTCCCTCCGAACGGCCGCCTTCGGGAAAGATAAGCATCGAGATGGAGCGTTCGCGGATCGCCTGCGCTGCATCGTTCATGGTTTTGATCGCCGCCCGAGGATCTTCTCTCGGCACAGGAATATGTCCAGCCTGTTTCAGATGAGTCCCCAGGAAAGGGATCTGGAATAAGCCCTTCTTCGCCAGAAAGCGGAATTGAGTGGGGATGCTGCCGAGTACCACCGGCGTATCCATATAGCTCAAGTGATTCGAACAGATGACATAGCTTCGCGCGAGGTCGATTTTTTCGAGACCTTCGATCGTAACCCGCACGCCCGCGATCCCGAGCAGGGAGCGGGCCCATACCCTCCCAACGCGCATTGCCGAATTGCCGCTCTTGTCGAACAGCGTCAGAAAAATACTGACGCAACCGCACAGGATGGTGGATAAAATAATGAGCGGGTCGATTACGACCAGGCTCCAGAGAAGGGCCATGAGTTTCTATTGTAAGAGGCGGCCCGGGCTTCGCCCACCAGGAATAGCGAGCCGGTGATGACGATCACATCCTCGGCCGCCGCGTCCCGCGCCACCAGCTCTAGCGCCGCGACGATGTTCGGTTGCGTCCGGCCGCGGCCCGCCAGCGTCGCCAGTTCGCCGGGCGGCAGGGATCGTGGCGAATCCGCGGCCGTGAGGATCAACTCATCGGCGAGAGGGAATAAGATCGCGCCCATTTCGTCCACTGCCTTGTCGCGCATCGCGCCGAAAACCATCCACAGCCGGCGATCCGGATAGTATTTTTCGAGATACTCCGCCAGTGCCCGCGCGCCCGCCGGGTTGTGTGCTCCATCGAGAATAATATCCGGGTTGGGTGAGATGTGTTCGAGCCGTCCCGGCCAGCGCGTTTCGGCGATGCCTGCGGGCGCGACTCCTAGCGTTTCGAGCGCCAGTGCCGCAGCGACGGCATTATCCACCTGGTGTTCGCCAGCGAGCGGGCACTCGATTCCCGAGAAGCGGCTCCCACGCGCGTCGATCTCGAAATCGCTAATCTCGAAATCAGCCGCACGCCGCAATGGAATTCCGAGTTCCGCTGCCTTCGCCTCCAGCACCGCCTCGGCTTCCGGCCGCTGCCGCGCGATTATCGCCGGAACACCACGCTTGAGAATGCCCGCTTTCTCGCCCGCAATGGCGGCGATGGTGTCGCCCAGGAACATTTGATGGTCCAGGTCGATAGGCGTGATAACCGTGAGTACCGGCTCGACCACATTTGTCGCATCCAGCCGCCCGCCCAAACCTACCTCGACTACCGCGGTGTGGACGCTCAGCTCACGAAATAACCAGAATGCCATGGCGGCGACCGTCTCAAAATAACTGGGATGCTCGTCAATCTCTTGGCTGACGACGAGCTTTTCGGCGGTTTGATGGACCACATCGAACGCCCGCGAAAACTGCGCTTTAGTAACCGGAATTCCGTCGATTTGAATGCGCTCGGTCGGTTCCACCAGGTGAGGCGATGTAAACAGGCCGGTGCGAACGCCAGCGGCCCGTAATCCGGCAGCAATCATCGCGCAAGTGGAACCTTTGCCATTGGTCCCGGCCACGTGGACCACGCGATACGCCTCCTGGGGGTTACCGAGTGCGGCCAGGACCGCGCGGATGCGGTCCAGCCCCAGCTTGGCGGTTTTCATCTCGTTGCCCATCGCGTACAGGAACTGGACGGAATCGGGGTAGGTCACCGGTGAGGAGGCTTCACGCGTTCAAATCGAAAGCGCGATCCAGCGGAATTTCGATGGAAGGATTTTCGGTTTTCAGCACTTCGCACACGGCGCCGCGAGGGTCATTTTGCGAATAGACCAGGGCGGTTTGTTCGGCGGGGTCGACCACCCAGACCCAATCCACTCCAATTGAAAGGTACTCCTGGATCTTGGGAGCCATGCGCACCAGGCGGTCCTCGGGCGAAAGAATCTCGATTACGAGGAACGGAGGAACGGTGGGGATGCCGGTCCCGATGTTATCGTCGCGCCACACCGCGATGTCGGCGACCCGATAGCGGCGCGAGTGAATCTGAATGCGAATCTCCGTGACCACGCGGATGCCCAGCTGTGAGCGCAACGGCCACAGCAGACGGGTTAAGTTGGCTTGCAAATCTCCGTGCGGGAGTTCGCCCATGTTGCGCTCCACCACCTCGCCGTCGAGATACTCGCAGTCAGCCCCATCGAAGCTGGTCCGCAGGTATTCCTCGACGTCCATTGATACTTTGGCCAGCACTTTGG
>JANXXL010000130.1 GCA_025350625.1 Bryobacterales bacterium
GACTACGCTCTATGAAAAAGTGGGCGCGCGGGACCGCTTCGAACTGGCGCTGTTCGGACTCAAGAATCAAGGCGCGCGCGGGGCCGGCGCGGGCGCGGGTGAGCCGATGCGTTCGCTGGTCGCCCGCCGCATCGTGCGCCGTCCGGAAGCGTAGCTACCCGACATCGCAGGCGGAAGCCGAGGGGAGTTTCATGGGTTCCAGCAATCGGCGCAATCGGCGCAATCGGCGTAGGATAGGTTGAGTGTACACCGGACCGTCGCCGCGCAACCTGGGACTCTCGGCGCTGCTGCACGCGGCAGCTATCGCCGGCATGATGAATATGCCACGGGCGGTTCCCGAGCCGCCGGACCCCCAGATGGAGGCTCGGGCAACCGAGTTCCGGCTTAACGGCAAGCTGTACTACGTCGCGCAAATCGAGGGATCGAATAGCTCTGCCTCGAAGAGCCCTGCGCCGTCAAATACCTCAAAAGGCAGGGCGGGCGGAATTGCGGCACCGCGCGCCGCGGCTGCGGGCCGGTCGCCTGCGCCAAAACCGGAACCTGCCGCCACCGCGGCTGAGACGCCAGCGCCCGCGCCCATTCCCGAACAGGTTCGCGAGCTGCGCCAGCAGGCCCGGGCGTTCATACCGCCCGAGGTGAAGCCCAAGCCCTCGGCCACGCAGACGCTGATACAGCCGTTGTCGCCGCCCGACCTGGTGCCTCCGCCGACGCCTTTGCCGAACTTTCGGGTGCTGACCGAGGTCAGTCAGATGCGTAAGATTCCTAAGGACTTCAAGGCGCCGGGGCGGATGACTCCGCCGACGCCCGCGCAGGCGCCGGAGCTGGTCTCGCCATCGATGGTGCTGGTGCCGGTTGCGCCCGCGCCGGTGGGCGATCCGCTGGCAATTCTGGCGATTAACGATCGTCCCGCGCCGTTCAATGACAAAGTGGTGGTGCCTCCCGGGAATATTGCGCAGCCTCCGCTTGAATCGACGGGGCCGGCGGGCGTCTCCGGCAACGCGCCTGCCGCCAGCACCGGATCGAATGGAAGCGGACGCGGTGGCGCAGCACCCGGCGCGGGAAACGCCAATAATGGAGCGGTTCCCGGCAATGGGAGGGCTGCGGTGGGGACCGGAACGGGGTCAGCGCTGGTGGGGGGTTCTGCGGATGGCAACCCGGTAGCGGTGGTGGGCGGCAACGGCTCTGCTGCCGGAACCGCGACTCCCGGCAGCGCGGGTGCGGGCGGCGCCAACGCAGGCGCGGGGAACTCGAGCGCGTCCGGCGCGGGTACTTCCGGCTCAGGCAACGCCACGGTAGCCGGGATCGGCACGGGAACTGGCTCCGGCACAACCGCTGGGGCGGGCGCTGGGGCGGGCACGGGAACGGGCACCGGCGCGGGGCGAACTACGCCGGGAGCGCCCACCATCAATCGCCCGCCGGCGGGAAGATTCGACGCGGTGGTGGTGCAGTCCTCACCCGTCGATCAATACCCGGAGAGCCGCGGCCTGCTCAGCGGACGGCCTATATATTCGGTATACATTCCGATGAATACCGCGCGCGACTGGACCCTGTTTTTCTGCATTCCCGGCCAAAAACCGCAATCCGGCGGGAATGGCCCGGTGGTGGTGATCGAACCGATGGGGGCTCCCGTCATGGCGCCTTATCCCACCAAGCTGGTGAAGCCGATGATCACGCTGCCTTCCTACGAAAGGTACGTGCTGGTGCACGGATTGGTGAATAAGGACGGGAAATTCGAGAGTCTGCGCCTGGTGCGCTCGATCAAGCCCGAAACCGATCAGGCGCTGCTCGCGGCGCTCGCCACCTGGGAATTCCGAGCAGCCACGCGGGATGGCGTCGCGGTGGTGGTGGAATTTTTGCTTTCGATCCCGGCCCGAGGCTTGTAAACTATCCGCCGGAGGGGCGCTCGACGTGGCCGCCAAATTTGTTGCGCATTCCCGAGAGTAGCTTTTCGGCGAAGGTATGGTCCTGGCGGGAGCGGAAGCGGGTGAAGAGCGATGCCGAGAGAACATCGCAGGGAACGGCTTCTTCAATCGCGGCCAGGATGGTCCAGCGGCCTTCGCCTGAGTCTTCGACGTTTCCCGTAAAGCGCTTCAGCTCGGGGTCCTCGAAAAGCGCCATCGCCGTGAGATCGAGTAGCCAGCTTCCCACTACGCTGCCGCGGCGCCAGACTTCGGCGATCTCGGTGAGATTCAGATCGAAGCGGTGATCTTCGGGCACCTCCGGGGAATTTGCGTGCTTCATGATATCGAAGCCTTCCGCATAAGCTTGCATCAAGCCGTACTCGATTCCGTTGTGGATCATCTTTACGAAGTGGCCGGAGCCGGATGGTCCGCAATGCAGATAGCCTTGTTCGGAGGGCGCGGACTGCCCTTCGCGGCCGGCGGTTCGCAGCGCGTCTCCCATGCCGGGAGCGAGAGTTTTAAACAGCGGGTCCAGGCGGTCTACCGCTTCTTTAGGGCCGCCCAGCATCATGCAATATCCGCGCTCGAAGCCCCACACGCCACCGCTAGTCCCGACGTCCACATAGTGGAGGCCTTGCTCCCGAAGTTTCGCGGCGCGGCGGATGTCGTCCTTAAAATAGGAATTCCCGCCATCGATGATAGTGTCGCCCGCTTCCATCAATCCAGCGAGTTTCATCACGGTGGCTTCAGTAGCTGCGCCGGCCGGAACCATGACCCAGGCGGCGCGGGGTTTCGATAGCTTCTGGACGAAATCCTCCATCGATTCCGCGCCGGTTGCGCCTTCCGCAGCCAATTTTCCCACGCTGTCGGGACTCAGATCGAAGACGACACATTGATGCCCGTTTTTCATCAGGCGGCGGACCATGTTTCCGCCCATCCGTCCTAAACCGATCATGCCAAGCTGCATTTCATGCCTCCGAATTCAATTCGCTACGATAAAGCGTCGCGGACGCTTGCCTGCAGGGTAACCAGGCCGCCTTTTAAATCGTGTAAATGCACGCGGAGCGCTCGCCTGCCGCGCTCGATGAGGACCTCGAAATCGCCACGCGCCTGCGCTGCCTTGACGACTCCGAAGGTGAACTTCTGGCCCGGAACCGGCAGATCATGGGCATCATCGCATGTGATTTGCAGAAAGACGCCGGTGTTCGGTCCGCCCTTGTAGGCTTGCCCGGTCGAGTGCAGGAAACGAGGGCCGAATCCGAGACAGGTGGCTGCTAGCTTGCGGTCGCGGACTTCGCGACGCACGTCTTCGAGGGTGTTCTTATGACTCTCCTTCATCTCGATGTAAGCCAGGAGCGCAAAGTAATCTCCCGCTCCGATGCGATTCAGATGGGCGCGCAGATAGCCTGTCAGTGACTTGTCCGGCCCCGCGGCTGCTGACAATGCGGCCGTGTTGGTGGGGTCGGTATAAAGCGAAACGCCGCCTTCCGTCAAGAAAGGGGTTTCCGCAGGCAGCGACCCGGTCTTTTCGTATTCGGTGGTGAGTGTTTTCGTGGCGATCTTGCTCGCCTCGACATCAGGCTGGTTGAAAGGATTAATCCCTAACACGGAGCCGGCCACCGCCGTGGCGATTTCCCAGCGGAACATTTCCTGGCCGAGATTATAACTATCGCTCACGGCGATTCGTACCACGGGATGCCCGGCTTTTGTCAGGGCGTCGATGGCTTTATCCTGCGCGGGATCGAATCCCGCGTCGGTGCGAAGGTAGGCGAACAACCGGTCTTTGCCATAAACCTCCGGTGGACCGAGCGGCTCGCGATCGAGCGGGATGATGCCCTTGCCTTGCTTGCCGGTCGACTCCGCTATCAACTGTTCTAACCAGGCGCCGAAATCGCCAATCGGCGGTGAAGCGACCAAGGTCACCTTGTCGTGGCCGTTTCGCGCGGCCACGCCCAAAATCAGTCCCAGCACCGCTCCCGGATTCTCTGCCACCGGCACGGACTCCGAGCAGCCGATCGCCATGGCGTTGGCGCGATCGAGAAAGCGCGCGGCATCCATTCCCATTACTGCGGCCGGGACCATTCCAAAGTTCGACAGAGCCGAATAGCGGCCGCCGATCGAAGGAACACCGTGGAAGATATGACGGAAATGATCGTCCTGAGCAACTTGTTCGAATTTCGAACCGGGATCGGTGACGGCAATAAACCGGCTGCCCGCCTCGGCCGCACCGATCTTTTCTTTGACTCGCTCAAAGAAGTACTGCTTGAAAATGTTGGGCTCGATCGTCGACCCTGACTTGCTAGAAACAATAAATATGGTGTTGGCAAGATCGATTTTATTCTCAAACGACTTCACCTGCGCTGGATCGGTGGAATCCAGCACAAATATTTCCGGGAAGCCTTCGGTCTTTCCAAACGTCATCTTCAGCACTTCCGGGCACAGGCTCGATCCGCCCATTCCCAGCAGTAGCGCGTGCTTGAATCCGGCGGCCTTGATATCTTGGGCCAGATTTTTGAAAACCTCGGGGTGCGCGAGCTGATCGTGGGCGATGGTCAGCCAGCCGAGCCAACTGCTCTCGTCCTCCCCAGTCCAGAGCGACGCGTCTTTGGCCCACAGCCGGCGCATTTTGCCGGTCGTTTCGAAATCTGCGATGGCAGCCTCGACTTGAGCGTGGATGTCTGCGGGCAGACTAAAGGTCTGAAGATCCACGGCGCTCGAAATAAGATTGCCGGATTCGAGCGCGCGCATTTTACGGATGCGGCGCACGTGGCGCTCTTCGTGGGTAAACCTGGCACCGATAAAACAATTGACGATATCCTGCGCCAAGGCCGATCCGATCACGCGTGCGCCCATCACCAGCACGTTCATCTCGTCGTGTTCGACACCCTGGTGAGCCGAATAGGTGTCGTGGCACACTCCGGCGTAAATCCCCCGGATTTTATTGGCCGCGATGGAGGCACCGATGCCGCTGCCGCAAATCAGAATTCCCCGTTCCGCTCGGCGGTCAAGAATGGCACCGCCTACTGCGGCGGCGAAATCCGGATAATCCACCGGATCGTGGTTATAAGTTCCCACATCCAGCAGCTCACAACCCCGCTCGCGCAGGCCGATTGACAGGTATTGCTTCAAATCGAAGCCGGCATGATCCGAACCGATGACTAGTTTCATTCCCTGGGATACTTTCTTGATTTGGTTGCGTCGCCGCGGAGACTACCGCTTCTCTAGATTGTAGCCGGGTGGATCATACCCGGCTTCATGGGCTGAAATAGAAATGTAGAATGAGCTCGCTCGAAATTGCTCCGTCTTCGACCCGGGGCATTTCGAAGGTCCATTGCCGGGCGGCGGCGAGGGCGGCGTTCGCCAAAGTAAAGTTTGGAGGATCTCCGTATTCGACGACTTCGGCTCGGTCGACAGCCCCGGATTCTCCTACGTCGACCCTCACGTCTATCGTAACCGGGCGCGTGAGCTTCGCATTATCAGGCATTTTGACTAAGGGTTTGGCTTGATAAACCGGCACCGGCGCTGCCACTTTGACCGGTTTCTTCAGCCGGCGCAGGACCGGGATCTTCCCCACCAAGTGTCCGAATCGGGTCCCCTCCACTGGCTCTGTCGATACCCGAACGGTAGGTTTTTGGTCGGCTGCTGAAACCTCCGGT
>JANXXL010000135.1 GCA_025350625.1 Bryobacterales bacterium
GCCTAGCGCCTCGAAGATCAGCACGTGTTTGAAGCTGTTGGTCAGATGATCCTGGCCGCGGATGATGTGGCTGATGCGCAGATCCGCGTCATCCGCGCAGGACGCCATATGATATGTCGGCAGCCCGTTGCTGCGCAGCAACGCGAAGTCCTCGATGTCGGCAGTGGCCTTGGACTGCTCCCCGTAGACCAGATCCGTGAAGGTTACCGCCTCGCGCGATTCGCGCGGCACCCGATAGCGCACAACGAACGTCTCTCCCGCGGCTGCGCTGCGGTCGCTTTCTTCCCGCGGCATTTCCCGCATTGCGGGATGAAACAGCCAGTGACCGTCGCTGTGCCCCTTCTCTTCGGAGTCGACCGCCAGAGGCGTGAAATCGCGGTAAGCCAAACCTTTCGCGAGGATTTCATTCGCCAGTTGCCGGTGCAGGTTCAAGCGCTCCGACTGCCGGTAAAATTCATCCCAGCTAAGATCCAGCCACTGTAGTCCATCGAAGATGGAATCGAGCGAAGTCTGGGTATTACGCTCGACGTCGGTATCGTCGATGCGCAAGATCATGACTCCCTGGTGGTGCCGGGCGTACAGCCAATTGAAAATAAAGGTTCTCGCGCTGCCGATATGCAGATAGCCGGTCGGCGAGGGAGCAAAGCGAACTCGCAACATTAATTCCTTAGGATAACAGTGCGAAGCTGTGACGGCGTCCTTCTTAACGAGTCATAACCCCGTATATGCCTCAATCTTGGGTACTAGGGTTATTTCCTCTGTCAACCGTTCCGCAACCGTTCTCGTCTGAATCGGTAGTACGATTGGATGCTAGTACTGCGATGTGCCGGTTGACTGGGTGGCCGACACGCAGCGCGTCCGTCTATTGAGCTTTCAGTAACGGTCGGAGGAGACGAATGCGAAGAAATGCAATGGGGTTAATTCTGGCGGGTTTCGGATTTCTTCTGCCCGCGCATGCGCAAACCGTAACGGTCTCGCCCACCACCTCCTACGTGCATGTGGGCACGTTCAACCAGTTTTCGGCCAAAGTAACGGGGACAACTCCGACCACGGTAGGGTGGACGGTCAGGCTGCCCGATGGCGCCACCGGTTCTCCGGGCACCATCAGCGCCGGCGGCCGCTACACACCGCCAGCCGCCATTCCCAGCACGGATAGTGTGATTGTCACTGCCACCAGCATTGCCGCGCCGACGGTTTCTGCTAGCGCCACCGTGATCCTTTTCAATGCCTTCCCGACAGTGGCTTCCGTCAGCCCGGCGAATGTCGCGGTGGGACCTTTTACTTTGCTGATAAATGGCAGCGGATTCGTCCCCGGAACCCAAGTGCTTTTCGGTGACATGGGGGTTACCACTTCGTACGTGTCCGCGACGCGGCTGATAGCCAGCGGCACGGCTTCCCCGGCAGAGTCCGGTAGTCGCGTTCCGGTTGTGGTGGTTAATCCGGACCCAGGATCCGCAATTTCTTCAGACGTTGTCAGTGTGCTGGTGGGACCTCCTTTGAGGGGGCATAAGATAACATCGAATGTCGCCGCGCGTTTTCTGGATCAAGCCGCTTTTGGGCCGGATGCCGCGACCATCGCGCATGTGCAGAGCCTTGGCCTCAATGGGTACTTGAACGAACAATTCGCCGCGCCGAGTTCGCCCTATCCGGATCCCAAAACCACCACCTTTGGCATTGGACAGGTCCAAGCCCGTTTCTTTTCGAATGCCGTACACGGGCAGGATCAGCTTCGCCAGCGTGTCGCTTTCGCGCTGGGGCAAATTTTTGTGGTTTCCGCAGTCGAGGAGAATTCGCCGACGCAGATCGTGCCTTATTTGCAGATCCTCCAGGATGACGCTTTCGAGAATTTCCGCAAGCTGATGGAAGATATCACGCTGAGTCCCACCATGGGCGAGTACCTCGACATGCGGAACAACGATAAGGCCAACACCGCCCGAGGCACGAAGGCCAATGAAAATTACGCCCGTGAGTTGATGCAGTTATTTACCATCGGCCTGTTCCAGTTGAATCCGGACGGCACGCTCGAACTCGATAAGAGCAAGCAGCCGATTCCCACTTACGATCAAGCCACTATTCAGAACTTCGCCAAGATATACACGGGTTGGACCTATCCAACTCAAACCGGAGCGACGCTGAAAATACACAATCCCGCCTACTATATCGGTCCTATGGTTCCCTACGAGTCGAACCATGACACGACAGCCAAAACTTTGCTGAATGGCTTGTTGGTGCCGGCCGGGGGAACAGCCGAATCCGATTTGAAGGCGGCGCTGGATAATATTTTCAACCATCCGAACGTCGGCCCGTTCGTCAGCAAGCAGCTTATCGAACATCTGGTGACCAGCAACCCGTCGCCCGCGTACGTCGACAGGATTGCGGCCGTCTTCAACGACGATGGCAACGGAATTCGCGGCAACTTGCAGGCGGTAGTGCGGGCCATTTTGTTGGACTCCGAAGCTCGAGTCGGCGATGACGGGCCCTCGCTCAACCCCCCCGATATAAGTGGACACCTGCGCGAACCTGTGTTCGTAGTGCCTGCCATCCTCCGCGGTCTCGGCGCTTTGGTGAATGACACCAATAATCTGACCGGCCAAGCGGCCAATCTGGGCCAGACGATTTTACAGCCGCCGACGGTATTTAACTACTTCGCCCCCGGTTTCAGCATCCCGACTGAGTTCACGCCCGGCGCGTCGCTGATGGGGCCCGAATTTCAACTGCAATCGCCCTCGGCAGCGGTGGCGCGCATGAATTTGGCCAATACTTTCGTTTACGGAAATCTGGGAGCGGGGGCTGTCATCGACTGGACCGCATTGGCGAGCCTGGCCGCGACGCCCCAGGCGCTAGTGGACGCCGTCAGTAACACCTTCATGTACGGCCAGATGCCCGCGTCCATGCAGACGCAGATTCTTTCAGCGGTCAACGCCATAACGGGAAGCACCGCGGCGGTGTATAAACAGCGCGCCCAGGCAGCCGTGTATCTTACCGTTTCCTCGTCCTACTACAATGTGGAGCACTAAGACTATGCATATCCCATCCCGAAGAAATTTCTTGACGCTAGGCGTGCGTTCTCTGGCTGCCATCGGAGCCGCCAGTGTCGCCGGCCGCCTCAGCCAGGTCAGCGGGCTTGCGCAGACGACTTGCCCCACGGATTATAAAGCTTTGGTATGCGTATTTCTATTTGGCGGCAACGATGGCAATAACCTGCTGATTCCCGTCTCGACGCCAACCGGTAATCCTAACAATTCTTACGCCACTTACGCGGCGGCGCGAGGCGGCCTGGCGCTGCCGAACGATACCACCTTGAACCATATCTTTACCGCTAAAGGCGATGATTACGGACTTCATCCCAGCTTGAAGGAAATAGCGGCGCTCTACACCAACGGGAAGGCGGCCGTTATCGCCAATGTGGGGAGTCTGGTGACACCGTTAACCAAGGCCGATTATTTGAATAAAGCAAAAGCCATCCCCCTAAACCTGTTCTCGCATCTGGATCAGCAAACTGAACTGCAAACTTCGATCGCGCAGGGCTTTGCCGCCACTGGTTGGGGAGGCCGCCTGGCCGACGCCATGCAAGGCTGCAACGCCACCGGCTTTCCGACCGTTGTCTCGGTAGGCGGGAACGCGCTCTTCGCCACCGGCACCCAAACCAACCCCGCCACCGTGACTGCGGGACAAGTTCTAGGCCTGCAAGGGTTCTCGACGAGTGCGGCTTCGCAGGCGCGGCTGGCGGCTCTGCAGAACCTGTTGCACTTCGACAATGGCCTGACGCTGGTGCAGGCATCGAATGCGATTGGCTCCAATGGTATCAATCAAGCCGGCACGCTGAATAAAGCGCTGGCGGGCGGGACGGCTCTCAAAACCGCGTTCCCAAATACTTCTCTCGGCAATCAGATGGCGCAGATCGCCAAGATCATTAATGTCCGCGGCTCGCTCGGCGTGAACCGGCAAATCTTTTTCGCGTACCTGGGCGGCTTCGACACCCATGATTTGGAGTTAAACGATCAAGGCACCGGCCTTGCGCAGGTCAGCCAGGCTCTCAATGCGTTTTACAACTCGACGGTCGAAATGGGCGTCAATCAAAACGTGGTGACATTCACTGAGTCCGATTTCGGGCGCACTTTGC
>JANXXL010000242.1 GCA_025350625.1 Bryobacterales bacterium
GAAGAGATCGGCCAGGAGTTCGATGTGACGCGCGAGCGGATCCGGCAGATCGAGGCCAAGGCGCTGGGGCACCTCCGTGCTCCCGAGCGGGCGCGGCGGCTGCGAGCCCTGATGGCCGCGTTATAAAATTCCTCAAATTCCGGACCGCAGGGGTACCGAAGACGTGCTCCTGCGGAGTGCAGATTCCCGGAGGACGGGTTCATCCTTGCACACCGCCTTTTCCAGGGAATCCCGAACGTCGTTCACCTTACGGCGGGTGAAAGGGCCAAAAAGAAGAGACGCCTGAGCGGAGCCGTGGATCAGGTGGAGCCAAGAGCCAAGGACGAGGTGCACCGGCAGTTCAGCACGGCTACTATCCACCTGCTCAGGTCCTAATTTTCGTCGTCGTAAACAATTTTGACCTGATATTTACTACCGTGGCTGTGCGCTATGTATTTTATCCCTAACCAGGATGGTTTCGGATTTCCTAGAGGGTCCACAACTTTGCCAAGCCCCGATCGCCGGCTTGGCAAAGCGTAGTTCCGGGGTCCAGCACACCAGAGAGGAGGTGCGATGCACCGGACCCGGCCTACAGCACCTGTAGCTTCGAAACGGTTGCGAGTATACGCGCGCTTCGTGTCCGGTACAAGAAGAATATCCTCCATCAAATGCATCGATTAGCAACGTGGATGGGAACATACACACATGACCTGTTTCGTCCCTTCTTTTTTTCTCGTCCAAGCTCAGATTTCTCATGAGCGTTATGTCTGTTGTGGGTGACAGTCGCTGGTTCATTTGTTCAATTACTCCTGTTTCTCGGTGCTTCGCCTGTCTTCTTGATTGGAGCCGCGAAAGACTCGACTGGCATAACCGAACTCTGATCATGTACAAAGGTGTTTATGGAACCCACTGTACCGGTGTTTCTTTATGCTCTCGAGCGGCACATTTTATCTGAAGCAATCACTCAACAGTTACCGGCTGTCGCTCAACAACTCGGTCAGGAAGACGCTGACGCCGCCTTCATGTTTACTAGGCCAGAACTTGAGGTGATGATTGAAGGTCTCCACCTCCGTGCGCGCTTCCTGCTGCGGGAAAGGACGAACACTAAACATCAAGGAACCAAACAACGAATCCAAGATCAATGTGAGGATGGAGAAAAGCTACGCGCTAAGCTTCGAGAGATTCTCCAGGCAGGAGTGTTCGCGCCTGAAGCAGGAACATCCCCAGATGTGGCATGAAGTTGCCGGTGATGCCATTGTTTGGATTGTGGGGCAGAATTTTCATAGAGGGATGATCCTGACATCGAAACTGCAGGGAACCATCGCGACCTGGGAGATCATACCGCCACCGTTTCTGCGTTTGCCCGCATTCCGCTATGCTACGCGCTGTATGTGGACTTCAGAGCCGCATCAATTGCGCCAGGGTTGGCTCGCGCCCACACTTCGTATTCGGCCAAATTGGCGTGCAGTTTGCCGAAGTCAAACGAAGTGTAGATTTTGTGGCGTTTCATATGATGTTCAATCTCAGCAAGTTCCTCTCTGAAAGTCTTGCAATTCTTGTAGTATTGCTCAATGGTGCTCATTCCCTTAAGCCTACTCCTTTATCTGACGGAGGCGGCGCCGGGTGACGCTCCAACGCGTACGGCTCTTCGTCTGACGCCCGCTGCTGTTAACCATGGGGCAGCTTGGGCGACAGTGCCGCAAACGGATCCGCCTCGATGATCAGCATAGCGGACGTTCCTTGAGGATCACGCCAAGAGCTTGGTGTTCGTCGATCTCTTCACTGTGCCAACGATTTCGATTCCGGGTCTTGTTCGTGTTGCCAGTTCCGGCGCACGACGGCGGGTGAATCGTCAATGAGTACGACTAACGCCAAACATTCAACTAGAATTGAGTTCTACTTAGTGATTTCTTTTCCATGAACCTCCGATCTCTGTTCAGCCTCTTCTCGTCGGATCTCGCCATCGATCTCGGCACCGCCAACACGCTGGTCTTCGCCAAAGGCAAGGGAATCGTGGTCAACGAGCCTTCTATCGTGGCGATCAACAAGAATACGGGAGAGGTGGAAGCGGTGGGCAAGGAGGCCAAGGAAATGCTGGGGCGCACGCCCGGCAACATCGTGGCCATAAAGCCAATGAAGGATGGCGTAATCGCCGACTTCAAAGTCACCGAGAAGATGCTCAATTATTTCATTCAGAAGGCGCACAACCGCAAAATGCTGGTGCACCCGCGCATCGTGATCGGCGTCCCGAGCGAGATCACCCAAGTGGAGAAGCGTGCGGTGATGGATTCGGCGTATCGCGCTAAAGCGAGTGAGGTCTATCTGGTGGAGCAGGCCATCATGGCGGCCATCGGCGCCGGGCTGCCCATCACGGAACCTTCGGGGAACATGGTGGTGGATATCGGCGGCGGAACCACGGACGTGGCGGTGATTTCGCTTTCCGGCATCGTCTACTCGCGCTCAGTGCGGGTAGCGGGCAACGAGATGGACGACGCCATCATGCAGTATCTGAAGCGCAAATATAACCTGCTGATTGGCGAGCGCACAGCGGAAGCCATCAAGATCGAAATCGGCTCGGCCTATCCGCTAAATAACCCCATGGCCATGGAGATCAAGGGC
>JANXXL010000340.1 GCA_025350625.1 Bryobacterales bacterium
GCGACGCATCAGGGCCAACAGGTTGGAGCGCAGATGCCCGCGCGGCATGGTGTAGAACGCGGTGTAGATGGTTTCGTACGAAAGCTGAACCGCATCGGGCATACGAGCCAGTGTGGACGCAATCTGCGCCGGACTCAAGCCCTGGCGGAGATGATGCACCACCACCCTCCACAGCGGGTTGCCAGGGATTAACTTGCGCGGCACCCGCGGTTGGACAGCCAGTTGCCGAGCCCGCCGATCCGCGGCCAGGCATCGGTATCCTCCGGCGATCCTCGCTCTGCCCAGCCGGGACAACTCCGCCGGTGCCAGCCAACCGTTCCGCCGCATCTCACGGGTGACGGTCGAACGGGGACGCAACAATCCTCCCGCAATCGCCCCCGCACTCATGCCCAGCCGCAACTGCGTCTCGATCAACGCCCGCTCCTGAACTCCAAGGTGACTGTAACCGTTCGCCATATGCAACTATCTCCTAATTCGGAAATGTTGCACTTGGACCTTGAATCCACCGTGCCCCAAGGAAAGCAGCCCCAGCGTCTGGCGGGAGGTCACTAGCGGAACGCAAAGCCAGGAGCGCAATTGGCCGGAGCCCCTGAGAGCGCGCCATTCCTGTTCCTGCTTAGTGTCTGCGACCACAAGACCGCTTTGAGTTGCCAAGACTCGCTGTAGGACCGGGAAGTCGGCGGCGTCGAGGGTCAGCGGGTATTTCACAGCCTGCTTCGCGGCGTCAGGGCGTGGGGCTTCCCGTGCCACGAACAATCGAAAATCAGATTCAAGGAGCAATATCTGCGCGGACTCGTACGGAACCAGTTCCAGGAGAGACTGAAGTAAAGTGTCCAGAACGTTATCCATACGGAGGTCTTGCGTCAGCGCCAGTGTGGCCTTGCGCATCGCGTCTGCTTCGGCCCAAGCGGATTCGGCGAGCGATAAGTTTCTGGTGACTTCCTCTTCCGCGTGTTTCTGTGTCGTAATGTCCAGCGCGGTTCCAACCAGCCGGCGGATTCTGCCTTTGCCATCCCGCACGGGAAATCCGCGCACCCCGACCCAGCGCGAGTCTCCGCTGGGCAACACGATCCTGAACCGTTCGTCAAAATCTCCGGTCCGAGTCGCCTCGTCCAGCTTGAGGAGCACCTGCACGCGGTCGTCAGGATGGATGATCTCTTCGTAGGAGAGCGGGTTTTCTTGGAGTGCTTCGCGCGAGCGTCCGGTGATGGTCTCGTAAGCTGGATTTACATAAAGCGTTTTCCTGGTGTCCGCATCGATCATCCAGAAGATTTCCTGAATGTTGTCGGCCATCTGCCGGAACCGCTCCTCGCTTTCCAAAAGGGACGTCTCGGTGGTATCGAGAGCGCTAGCGGCTTGCCAGTGCTGTTCGCGTGCTATCAACAAAAATCTGGAGAAGAAGAAGAGCACGACGCAGAACGTGGCCATGGCGATCCCCAGCAACAGTGATGAGAGATCAATGGCGTGGAGTCTTGTCGCAAGAAGCGTTACGACCAGGATGGCTAGAGCGAGGCAAAAAAGGGTCGCACTGATCCGCCAACCAAACTTAGAGGGGTGGCTGCGAGAGGAGTCACGTCGGAGTTGGCTGCCTTGCTCCATGGCACTGCCGCGGCGAGAAAGTTCGGCATGGCGGGCAGGGTAGACCCGCAACGCGAAGGACGACTGAGCTGACGATTGGCGGTGCCGCAGTTTCCGGCCCGATAGTATGCGCTCGCCAAGAGTGCGTCAAGTTTTGAATCGTTCTCTGTCGAATCGCTTCATTTTATCGACCCCAGCCAGAGTATAACAATCAGCTGGCTTTCCTGGGCACGTCAATCACTGCGCGACCCGAATCCTCGATATGAGTCTTATACTTTACCCATGTGTGGCCGCTATCGCCTCGCCCGGAAGAAGGAGATGCTCGCGGAGTACTTTGATGTGGAGAACGACGTTGACTGGAGTCCTTGCTACAACGTTGCCCCCGGACAGAATGTGGTAGTCATCCGGCAGGACGCGACTCGTCCCGTTCGTTCCTTTTCGCTGATGCGTTGGGGGCTAATCCCCTTCTGGGCGAAGGACGCCAAGATTGGATACAAAATGATCAACGCCAGGGCCGAGACGATTGCCGAGAAGCCTGCCTTCCGCGAACCCTTGCTCTCTCGCCGCTGCTTGATTCCCGCGGATGGCTTTTACGAGTGGTCGAAATACAGCAAGGGGAAGTCTCCCTTCTGCTTTACCCTCGCGGACGACTCAATCTTTGCGTTCGCTGGAATCTGGGACCGATGGAAGAACCCGGAGCGAGCACTCATCGAAACGTGTTCGATCATTACGACTTCAGCAAATGCACTCCTGTCTGACATTCATGACAGAATGCCAGTTATTCTCAAGGATGAAGACCATGATCGGTGGCTTGATCCAGGATTCAAACAACTCGATGACATACTCGATTTGCTCAAGCCATACCAGGCAGATTCTATGCGCCGCTACCGCGTGAGCTCTCGGGTCAACTCGGGGAAGAACGATGATCTGGCTTGCTCCGAAGAATACATTCCGGAGATGTTGTTTTAAAGGGCAACGCGCTGAGCAAGTTTGTGAGTTGGCGAAACATATCCGACGATTGCGGGCGAACTGTCGGTGCTACCCGGGTCACCTAGCCAAGTTGAGCGCGGATGCTGCTTGGTTTGACCGGACGCGGTGGTGCAACGATCTCCAATTCACTTCCTCTAGTGACGACATCGTGCTGAGAGTAGGTTCGGGCCGGACAGATGATCTATCCGAGTCTAGTTGCAGAAGAACGGAGCGCCGACCGCGGGTCTATGGCCTGGGAACCGAGGCTATTGCTGGCGGATCAATGTCATTGAGCAGGGTTTGCATTACCTCGAATACGTCGCGCTGAACGATCTCCCGCGCCGCCGGGTCCTGTTCGTCTTTGAAATCAGCAACAGATGTAGGACCCAGGCCTTTCGTAGCATCGAAGTACTTGCGTACATTTTCTATCGCTTCCCTAACCAATTTGTTCTTGGAGAATGGGATCAGGCTTTGCGCGAGCCACTTGGGACCGCCCTTGAAATGCTTGGCAAGCATGAAGAGGTCGTAGTAATCCTTCGCTTTTGTCCGCTGTCCAATTGCGATTCCCTTCATGGCGAAAATAGCGACTTCGTTGGCCACGTTGATGCGGACACGCAGTTCTGCCCCGTTGGGCAGTTTGCCCGGGATCTCATCCGTGTAGAAATTGTCGAATACGAGATCGGCCCCGCGACCCTTGTGAGCGAGCATCTCCTGGATCTTCTGGTGGCGGTGCGATTTCGCCGTTCCGCCGTATTCGCCTGCGAGGAAGTCGATCTGCATGATGAAGGGTACGTCGCCTATTTTGATCGCCTTCTGAAAGCTGGCGGGAATGGGTTTTCCAGCGGCATTTGTTCGTTGCGCATAGCCAATTCTGGCTAGCGTCTCAACAATCGTCTCGTACTTCTCTTCGGGGATTCGCTTAAAGTTCAGGGCCAGATCGCCATCGAGGGAACCTACATGCTGT
>JANXXL010000356.1 GCA_025350625.1 Bryobacterales bacterium
TGCGGAGCAAGACCAAATAGGGGAGCAGGAGCGGTCCGCTCCGTTACGACTTCCGGGTAGGTCGCTGGAGCCGGGGAGAGATCCCCGGCCAAGAGGAATGGCTGCCATCCTTCGGCAACGGAGGGTACAGAAACCGGCTTATAGTCCGGCAGGCCCGTTAAAGCCCAAGTTTTTGCGAATCAAAGTGGCCGAACGGCGACCGCATTTCCGGATGCGCTTCATCCTAAGATGCGGAGAACGGACACATCGACGTGTGGCCGACTTCTCGGGTGTCTTGGTGGGTGGCATTTTAGCTTAGAATAACGCTGTGGATCAGGCTAAAAAACCGGAGTATCAGCGAAAGCTGCTTGAACTAGTTCCTGTAGATGGTACAGCGATCGGAAACTCAACCTTGCGACAAGGGTTACGGGACGCTTTCCCTAACGATGAGATTAATGAAGATGACTACTGGCTCATTCGTCATCTTTGATTGAGGACGGATTACTTCAACCAGGTCGCGGCAAAGGCGGATCGGTTCGATTGGTGGTGCACGAGCCAGTCCAAGCGCCGCAGGCAGAAGTTGGTACGGCGGCGGAAGCTGTAGCGGCAGCGATTCGTGCTGAGGCCGACTTATACGAACCGTTTCACAACGCAATTCGTACGGGTTATGCTCCGGCGAACGGCATTCGAAATTTCGTTTCGGAGGTGACCGCACGGCAGGGAAGGCGCGCAACCGGCGGTAAGTGGACGCGACCCGACCTTACGCTCTTGGCCGTACGCATGTATACGTTCACTCCAGGCAAGAGGCTGGAGGTAATCACGTTTGAAGTCAAGGAAGGTTTAGACGCGGCGGTTGAGGGCGTATTCGAAAGCTTGGCACACTCAATTTTCGCGCATCGGAGTTACCTCGCAGTTCACGTTCCGGGTTACCAGGGCTTGGAGGAAGTTGCCGACGACCGAATTACTCAGGAGTGCGAGAGGTTTGGAGTGGGGTACATAATTTTTGATGATCCCAATAACTACGATACGTACGACATCGTGGTGAGCGCCCGCTTGAAAGAGCCCGACCCTGCGGAGGTAGATAACTTCATTAGGCAACAGATCAATTTTCAAAATCAAGAACAGATCCGAGACTGGATTCGCTAGCGACAGTTCCAAAACCGAAAATCTTCGGATTTCGTCTGGCTGGGTTTTGAAACCTGCGCCTCAGGTCGTCGCCTTTTGCCCCACAGTGAGCGAAATCCCACATGCCCTGTCGACCGGCGACAAACTTGGCCCCTTCGAATTCCTCGCGCCCACCGGTGCTGGATGAGCTGCCCGTTGCCTTACGGTAGGTTGTTGCGTATTCTCAAAGCTATGGAAGTGCTTACGCCCGATGAGATTGTCCGCTTGTCGCCATCCGAGCGCCTTGCGCTGATTGCGCAGCTTTGGGACAGTCTCGAACAAGAGCAACTTCCCTTGACCAGTGCGCAACAGGAGGAACTTGAACGCCGCCTGACCTCACTGGATCAAAACCGCAGCGACGGCGTAACGTGGTCCGCATTGAAGGCCGAATTAGAGCAGCGCTGCCCGTAGTGTTCACGGTCATTTTCACTCAGGCCGCGCGCACGGAATTGATCGACGCGCAGGATTGGTATGAACGCGAAGCCGCCGGACTAGGGCGGCATTTCCGCGAAGCGATTGACGCCTTGACCGAGCGCTTGAACACCAATCCACAACAATTCCCAATTGTCTTCAAAAACGTGCGCCGCGCGCTTTTACGCCGGTTTCCGTACCCGGGTGGAATGATCCACGCCGACGGGTCATTTGAGTTTCCAAATGTTCCACGCTGCCACGCCGCAGCCGTATCTCCAAGCCTGATAGCCGGTCGCCCGGGCTGACAATAATGGGCGTGGCGCCTTGAGGATCGACGGAACTCGGGTACCACGTGCCTTGCCGCGGCAAAACAGCTACTTTCCCACGAGAGCGGTTTCTCGATTCCCAGCCGGCATCGGGTGCGGCCGACAAATAGTACTTTCCTGGCGGAACGTTGCCAATCCGAAATTCTCCATCGGTCACCTCTCCTCCGGCGAAACCTTGCAGCGTTCGCCTGCCGTGCTGCCATACAATCCGACCGGTGATTACAGCCTGCGGCATCAACTTGATCTTGATATCCGTCAGAGTCTGACCGGGCGTCAACCGTATGGCGAGGTACGTTCCTTGCCCCTCTCCGATCTCGATAAACCCCTGATGTTCCGCCTCCAGACGATACATTCCGGGCTTGACGCTTTCCACCACAAAATTCCCGCTGGCGTCGGTGACTGCGGGGTAGGATGTGTCCCCCGCCAGCAATCTCACAAAAGCCTTGCTAAGCCGGTCGCCGGTGACCGCATCTGTGACCATACCTTTGACCGTGCAGAGGTCCCGATCCGGCTCGCCTTGCGGCGCGGAGGTACCGAGTTGCGTCGCCGAGAAGAATAGAAAGGCGCTGAAGCCAGCGGCGCGAAGAAGC
>JANXXL010000368.1 GCA_025350625.1 Bryobacterales bacterium
CCTTCTTTGGGTATGCCTTATTGAACTTTCTGATCTTTATCATGGTGCTCCCCAAAGCAGGCGGGACAGGTCCGATGCCGCCTCAGGTAGTGCGTGGGTTCTCAGGACATTGGATGGCCTTCTACTCCGCGGCCCTGGCCGTCTTGTGCTCTGCCGTGAAGCTCTGGGATGAGGACTTGGAACGTCATTGCCCGAACGGGCATACAGTTCAGCCACTCGCGAAGTTCTGCGACCAATGTGGACAACCCATTACGCAGATTGCACCTGAGCCAAAGTTCACTAAGTAGATAAAATCAGCCGGCGACGTCCAATCCACCTAAAATCCTGACACGACGATCGCGACGAGGCATCAGGTCTAACTTTAATAAATACTGCCAAATATTAGCAGCACATGAGCTATAAAACTACTTCTTCACCGCCCGCCACATGTGGATCTTTCCCCCGTAGGGGACTTCGCCGACGATAATGTCACCTTTGGAGTTGACCGCGATGCTATGCGGGTCGGTCAGATCGCCGGCCTGATTGCCCGGTCGCCCAAACCTAGAAAGAACCTCCCCGGTTGCCCGGTCGAGAATGTGGATCACATTATCGGAACCGTTCGCGACATACATGAACTTTTGGGCCCGATCTGGTGAAAAGGCTACAGAACCTGCCGTACCGACGGTGTTCTCCGAGTTCGCGCGGTGGGCGGTCTTGCTGGTGATTCTAATGTTTCGCTTGAAGATCCCCATCTTGTCGAAAATCTCGACCCGATCACCCAAACGGTCGCAAACGTAGACCAGACCGTCATTATCGAAAATCACGCAATGAACGGGGCTAAGGAAAACTCCCCCGACCCCGGCGTCGGTCTCCGCCTGCGTGGCTTGCCGGCCCCATTGCCGAAGGTAATGGCCCTCGCGGTCAAAGACGACGACGCGCTTGTTCCCGTACCCATCGGAAACGTAGATGTCGCCATTGCCAGGGTCGACCGCGATTTGCGTAGGCTTGAACAGATTTGTATGGCTCGCATTCAGGCTCTTGCCGGTGGCAGTGCCATCGGCGCTGTCCATGACGCCCTTGGTCCCAATCTGCAACAGCATCTTACTGCCGTCATGGGTATATTTCTGAACAATTCCATCGTTATTGCCGGCGGTCCAGAAGTTGCCCTCCTTATCGATGAAGCAACCGTGCTGGGTCTGAGCCATCAGGTCGCGATTTCCCCACGAATTGACCACTTTGCCTTCCGCGTCGAACTCGATAACGGGGGGCGCGGCTGTCGCCAGGCCCCTCTCTTTGGGCAGCAGTTGACCTCTGGTCACGACGAACACATGGTCGTTTGCATCTACGCACACGCTGCCTACCGATCCGAGTACCCACCCTTCCGGCAACGGTTTGGGCCAATAGGCATCGTACTTGAACTGCGGTACCTCGCTGGAAACGGCTTTGGCGCCGCTGGCCAACGAACCCCCGATTCCTAGCGCAAGGACCGACAGTAAGGCGATCACGGCCGCACGGGTCTTTGTTTTGGTATTCATCGCGAACTCTCCTTCAATTCGTCACCGCCATGAGCCCGCCCACATCGGCATCGCGGTCCAAAATGAATCCGAGATTAGGAGCCATCATTTCTTCCCAACTTTGGAACCCTTGATAAACCCACCGCTTGGGGTCCGGATTGTTCTTATTGTTCGCCGAGTTGTCATAGCGGAACTCGACGCGCATTCGCGTTCCCTTGGGCAGCTTCAACGCCGTCCCGTAGGAAAGCTGCCAGTTGAAATCGTAGTTCGGAACATTGAGCACGACTTCTTCCCGTCCATCCGGATAAGTCACCCTGTATTGAGCGCTCGTCCCGCGAACATGGGCATGGGGCCGGAGCCGCACGATCTCGACATCCTTCAGGAAAGTGATGTCCATCGGAGGCGCCAGGTAATTGGCTTCATTCGGTGGAATCGCAAATGTCGGATTATAGGCGGAGGCGAACACGGCCCTCTCATTAGCGGCGGTTGGGGCGATCACGGGCTCATCTTCGCCCGATCCCTGAACCAGGAATTTCTTCGGCGGCGGATTCTTCGCCACGGTGAAGCCGATCTTGGACCGGTCCGTGACCACCTTGCCGTTGGCCGTGTAATGAATACTCACGATGACGTCCGTACCGGCGGGCACCAGCTTCGCGGCATTCCAGGCGCGGTAATCGTCATAGCCTGCCCCGGGCAGATAGCAGAAATCGAGACTCTGCCGAAGCGTAGGGTGTCCCTGCCGGAGTTTCACTTCGTTACTGCCCACGTCGCGAGTGGCCATGACCATTCCCGGCAGTTCTCCAAATCCTGTGTTGCCGGGCGTGGCGTTGCCGGTCTCATCGCGCGGCACTTGCACCCACTCGTAGCGGTTATAAACAGTTGTGTCCCGATGCTTCTCGAAGCTAAAACAAATATGATGAACCACCGAGGCGTCGCCCGGCAGAATTTCCATCGACGTGACCCAGGTATCGCCTTTGAATGGAGACGGCAGCGCGATCAACTCCCATTCAAGAACCCCTTTTGCCGGCACATCGTGAGGCGGCAGGTCCATGACAACTTCCGGCTGTATGCCCCACCCGTCTTTGGGCCATGGAACGGCCGCCGGCGCATCTTTGGGATCGCCTTCCACCGCCCCGCTATCAGCCCACTTCGCGAGCGTCTCAATCTCGCTCTGTTTCAGCGAACGATCATTGGCGAAGTGCCCATATTTCGGGTCGGCGAACCAGGGCGGCATTTTTCGCGTGGTCACGGCCGCCTTGATTGCCTTGGCCCAGGGACGCGCATCCTTATAAGTGAGCAGAGACATCGGTGCCACCTGCCCTGGCCGATGACATGTCTGGCAATTTTTCTGTAGAACGGGAAGTACGTCCTTCGTAAATGTAATTGGGGAGGCTGCTTCGCCTGCCATGGCGGGCATTGCCAAAGCCAACGCTGCGAAAACGAAACGGGTCATAAACGTTTACCTCCTCAAGCCGACAACGACCGACTATATCGAAAGAAAGGAGCCAAGTCTAGCCTGATACTATCTATCCGAAACTCTTCCACTCCGTTTGGCCAAAACCGCGAACCGTTCCGCCAGCGGCGCGATGTCTTCTACTAAAACGCTCATTTTGCGCCGCCAGTTGGGATATTGCCAGGTGCTTCCGGGGAGGTTCTGCTGCTCGCTTTCGCCCGAGAGATCTTCCTGGTTAATTACCGCAAGCAAGCAAGGCGTAGATAATAGAAACCCCAGAGGGTCATTCGCGAATCCCGCGGTTCTTAACGCTTCGTCCAACCGACGGACTTCTCCATCTCGATAGGCCTTCTGCCTTTCGTACACTGCTTCATCCGCCAATCCGGCGGCCTTGCGCGCGGCCAAGTCCCGCCGTGAAGCGAACCCTGCGAGTGTCGCCAAATCGTGAGTGGTCGTCGATACCAGCGCGCGCTCCGGATAACTCTGTGGAGGGTTGAAGTTCCCCGCCCCATCTCTCTCGAACCACAGTACGCGATAGCTCAGAATTCCTGCCTCGGCCAGCGCAGCCCGCGCTTCACCCGTCACCGTTCCCAGATCCTCGCCGATCACCACGAAATTGCCGCGCACGCTTTCGAGCGCCACAATCCGCAGCAGGTCTTCCGCGTAATCCTGCACATAGGCGCCCTGACTGGTTTCGAAGCCCTGCGGAATCGTGAACAAGCGCAGAAAGCGCATCACGTGATCTATGCGCAGCGCCCCCCCGCAAGCCGCGGCATTGCGGATGGACTGCGCAAATAGCCGGTAACCATCCCGGCGATGTTCCTCACGATTAGGCGGAGGAAATCCCCAGTCCTGCCCGCTGGGCGCAAGTTCATCGGGCGGCGCTCCCACGCGCGAGCCTGCCACGAAAAACGGCCGGAGAGCCCACAAATCGGCGCCATATTGATCGGTCGCCAGCGCCAGATCGTGGTACAGCCCAATGCGCATCCCGGCAGCCAATGCGCGCGCGTGCGCTTCCGACGCTTGCACCTGAATTTGCCATTGCAGAAACTTGAAAAACAGAATGCGCTCGCGATGTTTTTCGGCAAATTCGCCGCTCGCAGCCGATTTTGGGTCGCGATATTCCGCCGGCCACTGAGTCCATAACCAAATGTTGGGATCGCGCCGGTGCATCTCTTCGTCGAGGGCGCAATAAGTAGCGTAATCCCGCAGCAGCTGCCCTTGCGATTCTATATATGCCTGAAACTGATCCTGTTCCAAATGCGCCGGCCCCCGGCCCTCCAGAAACAGCTCGAAAATCCGCCATAGCGCCACCAGCTTCAGGCATATATAGAATCGCAAGGGCAGCTGCTGCGGGATTACGCTACTTATTGCGCCCTCGACGAAGAGATGCACCG
>JANXXL010000374.1 GCA_025350625.1 Bryobacterales bacterium
GTCGGCGGATGAATTGGGTCAGAGCAATAGCCGGGCGATTTTTGTTAAAGACATGTTTCGCTAGATCTTTCCCTTCCAGCAGGTAACTCGACTTCAACCCGCTACACTGAAGGATTCATGAAAGAAACCGTTGTCCCCGCCAAATGCATTGACGGGGCTATCACGTTGCCCGGCGATAAGTCCATCTCCCATCGCTACGGAATGTTGGGAGGAATCGCGGAGGGCGCCACCACCATCCACAATTACTCGACCGGTGCGGACTGCCAGTCAACGCTCGCGTGCATGGCAGCCCTGGGCGCACGCATCGAGCGTGTTAACGGCAAGGTGGTCATTCACGGCGGAGCTCTCCACCAGCCTGCCCAGCCGCTCGATGCGGGCAACTCGGGCTCTACCATCCGCATGCTCTCCGGTATTCTGGCGGCGCAGGATTTCACCACGCGGATCGGCGGCGATGAGTCGCTCTCCGGCCGCCCCATGGATCGAATCATACGACCGCTTGCCGAGATGGGCGCGCACATCCAGGGCCGGCAGCTTCCTGAACGTAGCGGCAGTTACCCTCCGCTCACGATCGAAGGGCGGCCGCTGCAGGGCATCGACTACACGCTGCCCATAGCCAGCGCGCAGGTCAAAAGCTGCCTGTTGCTGGCGGGGCTTTTCGCAACCGGCGATACCATCGTGCGGGAACCCATCTCCACCCGCGACCATACTGAAATTGCGCTTCGGGAATTCGGCGCCGACATCGAAGTTCATCGGCGTGTGATTAAGCTGGCGGCGGGCGCCCATCTCACAGGGCGCGAGTTGGTAGTCCCGGGCGATCTTTCCTCCGCGGCTTTCTTTCTGGTAGCCGCGTTGCTGATGCCGGAATCGAACCTGGTGATCCGCAATGTGGGACTCAACCCTACCCGCTCATCGCTGCTCGACTTCCTGACTGCCGCGGGGGCGTCCATCAAAGTTATCGACGTCAAGCAAAGTGGCGGAGAGTTGATCGGCAGCCTCCGCATCCGGGCCTCGAAGATCAAAGGCGGCTTGATTGAAGGCGCACTTACGGCGTCGCTTATCGATGAGATCCCCGCGCTCGCGGTGCTCGGCGCCGCCAGCTCCGGCGGACTGGTGGTTCGCGACGCCTCCGAGTTACGAGTGAAAGAAACCGACCGCATCGCCGCCATTGAATCCAATCTGCGCCGCATGGGCGTAGAGATTGAAACCGCGCCCGACGGGTTTCGAATTCCCGGTGGCCAGTTGTTTCACGCTGCAGAACTGGATTCGGGTGGCGATCACCGCATCGCCATGGCCTTCGCGGTCGCTGCTTTGGCCGCGGATGGTCCTTGCACCATTGGGGGAGCGGAATCGGCTGGCGTGTCCTTCCCTGAGTTTTTTAGTACACTGCGGGAAATCGCTCATTAACCATGGAACCCCTCCTCGATCTAGCGCTGCCGGGTTTGATCCACGATCTGAATAACGTATTTCAGAATCTGATGGAGGCTGCCGACGCGCTTTCCGGCGACCCGCGCTGGATGGGTTTATCCGCCGCCATATTTCGCAGTATCGAGCGCGGCAAGGAAATTACTTCGAGTATGCAGGCCACCGATCAACCGTCGGCGCCGTTTGAAACCGTGCTCTATAACGCGCGCACGCTGGTCGAAGACTCGATGATGTCGCGCCCTGGTCCGAAAATAGAATTCGTATCCCAAGTGGAGCCCGCGCTGGTGTTGCGCAATGCCTGGGCCTGGGAACGGGTTCTCATCAACCTTTTCTGTAACGCCGTGCAGGCCATGCCCCAGGGCGGCATCATTTCCACCGCAGCCTGCCGCAAAAACGGCAGCATTCAGATTGTGGTTGCCGATGAAGGATGCGGTATCGCCCCGGAGCTTCTCGCTGTGATCTTCGATCCGCACGTTTCCACCAAGACCCTTGGAGGTCTGGGCCTTCATATCGTGAACAGTATTGTGAAGCAGGAAGCAGGCGAGGTACGCGTGGCCAACCGCGAGGGACGGGGTGCGGAATTCACCATCACGCTTCCGCCCGAGCCGGTCCTTTCGCGCCGTGTCGGTGCGTAGCGTTTTCGCGGTTGTTTTCCTGGCCGCCTGCGGCTCCGCCGCACAAGAACTTCCCTTCGGCGCGCTCGACATCGTGCGCCGATCCGTCGAGCGCGACTGGACCGATTATGAAAGTCGCAGGAACTATACCTACCAGGAGCGTACCGAGCTGCGTGAGTATGGACGCGACGGCGGCCATGCTAAAAGCCGCAGCGAAACCAGTGATGTCATGATCCTCGGAGGCCGCCCCTATGAACGCCTCACTGCAAGGAACGACCGCCCTTTGCCGGCGGCCGAGGCAAAGAAACAACAACAGAAGTTGGACCGGGAACTATCCAAACGTCAACAGGAATCGCCTGCGGAACGAATCCGCTACCAAAAGGAGCGCGCCGAAGACCGCGCGTTCATTCGCGAAATCCCGGACGCATTCACATTCCGCCTGATCGAGACCGGCACCGTCAGCAACCAGCCCGCTTGGGTCATCGAGGCCCAGCCAAAACCCGGATACCGCGCCGTCCATTCGCAGGCGAAGAATTTCGCCAAGGTGCATGCGAAAATCTGGATCGAACAGGCGACCTATCATTGGGTGCGCCTCGACGCGGAGGTGCTCGATACGATCTCGGCGGGTTTTGGACTGCTGCGCGTCGTCCCCGGCGGCACGCTGCATTTCGAGCAAACCCGCGTGAACGATGAAATCTGGCTGCCCTCGAGCATAGTGGTGCGTTTTGACGCGCGGCTGGCGTTAGTCAAGAAGCTTCGCGGCGAATTCGAGGCCCGCTACAGCAACTACCGGAAGTTCCAAAGCGATTCCAAGATCGTCGAAGAGCAGTAGGGATTTGCCAAGATGGTGAACGTGGCGGCGCTGCGCATCCTGGTGACTAACGACGACGGCTGGGACGCGCCGGGGCTCGCCGCTCTTCGGACTCTAGCCGGCGAGTTCGGGGAAGTGTATGTGCTGGCGCCGCGCGAGCAGCATTCCTACGCCGGCCACCGCGTGACTACGGATCGCGGGCTGGTCATCGCCGAGACCGCGCCGCATGAGTTCACGCTCACCGGCACGCCTGCGGATTGCGTACGCGTGGCCCTCACTTCGGTGTTTTCCGACATCGACTGGGTGCTGGCCGGCATCAATCGCGGCGGCAATCTGGGTGCCGATCTGTTTACCTCAGGGACGGTGGCAGCGGCGCGTGAAGCGGCCTTATTAGGCAAACCCGCTATCGCGATTTCGCAATACGTGAAGAAAGGGATGGCGCTCGACTGGAACTGGTCCATTGAACTCGCGCGTCCGGTCGTCGCAGAATTGCTCGGGCAAAACGCCTCCGCGAAAGGCTTTTGGAACGTGAATCTTCCGCACGTCGAAAATGGCGTCGCTCCAGCCACCATTCTCTGCGAGCCCGATAATCAGCCTCTCGATGTCCGCTACCGCCGCGAAGGGGATCAACTTCACTACGCGGGTTCCTACCATGGGCGCTCCCGCACCCCCGGCCGCGACATCGATCATTGTTTTGAGGGTGCAATCACCATCAGCCATTTGAAAATCTAACCGCAGGCAACGCGGTTTTGCGGGAGTGCGTCAGAGATCTATTAGAAGCGAAACAATCTTATGAATAAAAGGGTTCTTATGCTTTTATCCGCACTGGCAGCCGCCGCGCTGCCGGGATGGGCGGTACTCGGCGGGGCCGTGGAATCCGTAGTCACGGATCAAGCTAAATTGCAGGCGAATCGCAAAGTCATGCAATCGAGGGATTATGCTATCCACGAGATCAGCCGCGATGACGGCACGGTGATCCGCGAGTACGTTACGCCCGACGGCAAAGTGTTCGGAGTTTCGTGGAGCGGACCCGGCATTCCCGACCTCTCGCAATTGCTGGGCTCCTACAACACTGAATTTCAAAATACGATGCGCGGCAAACGAGGCCGCCGAAGTGCTGGTGTAGTGCGCAACGCCGACTTAGTCGTCGAAAGCAGCGGTCACCTGCGCGCCTTTCATGGACGCGCTTACCTCAGTTCGCTGCTGCCCAGCGGCGTCACCGAGGAAACCGTGAAATGATGCGCGCCAGTCTGGCGGCATCCGCGGCGATTCTCGTATTGAGTCTCGACGCCTGTGGCGGAGGAAGCGGAAGCGGCAGCAACGTTTCGCTCGGAACCACGACCCCGCCGGCGGTAAATAATGTCCAGCCCGTATTAGCCGATTACGGACCCACGGTCGGCGGACAATTCGTCGGCTTCAACAATATTCTGTATACAACCGTCACCATTTGCGTGCCCGGCACCACCACTTGCCAGAGCATTGACCACGTTGTCGTGGACACGGGATCGAGCGGGCTCCGCCTCGTGTCGTCGCAGATTGCACTGACGTTGCCTTTTGCGGCCGACACAAATAATAACGTAATCGGCAACTGCATCCAGTACGCAGACACCAGCTTCCAGTGGGGGCCGCTTGCGAAAGTGGATGTTCAGCTAGCGGGTGAAGTGGCTTCTTCGGTGCCTATTCAGATCGTAGGACCCGCCAATTTTCCCGCCGCTCCCACGGCCTGCAGCGCCGGAGGTTTTCCCGCTCAGACCGTGGCTAGTCTGGGCGCGAACGGCATTCTGGGCGTCGGTCTATTCCGACAGGATTGCGGACCGGCTTGCGCTTCCCTATCGCCTCCGCCGGTCTATTTCAGTTGTCCGTCGACGGGATGCACTCCGGCGACGGTGCCGATTGCCGCACAATTGCAGAATCCCGTATGGATGTTTCCGCAGGATAACAATGGCTTAGCGATCGTGCTTCCGCAGGTGGGGGCGGCCGGGGCGGTAGCGGTGGCCGGTTCCATGATTTTTGGAATCGGCACGCAAGCCGACAATTCACTGAACGGGGCGCAGGCGCAAGCGGCCGACAACTTTGGAAACTTCACCACCACGTTTAACGGTGTAGCTTATGCGAACAGTTTTATCGATAGCGGCTCGGATGGATATTTTTTCCTGGATTCCGCCACCACGGGTTTACCGGATTGCGCTACCACGGGTGATGCCACCGGTTTCTATTGCCCCCCATCTCCCGTGAGTCTCACCGCGATTACGAGTGGCCCGAATCCGATCGGCTCCGGAATTCCGGTTTCGCAAAATATCGCGTTCTCCATTGCTAACGCTTTGACTCTCATCGATTCGCCCAGCGTTGCGTTCAACAATTTAGGAGGGCCGAATCCGGGCATGTTCGACTGGGGCCTTCCTTTCTTTTTTGGCCGCACGGTGTTCGTCGGGATCGAAGGGCAAAGATCGGCTGCCGGCGCCGGTCCGTATTGGGCCTACTGAATCGTCCACAATTTTTCCTTGCGCCTTTCGCCGGCCATCGGTCATAGTAGGAGTGCGGCCGCATGGCCGGTCATGCGCACTCATCCTATGGAACCAGGCAGTCGATGGCGGACGAATTTCTATTTCTCACCGAGTTGTTCGGCCTCAAGGTCTATGACCTTAAGGGGCGGAGCCTCGGGCGCGTCAAGGACGCCGCCATCGTTCCGCTGGTTGATCCGGTCCGCGTCGATCGCTTCCTGATCGGCGGCGACGGGACTCTGCTCACCGTCCGTTACGATCAGGTGAAGACCATCTCGCTCGATGGAATCCACCTGCGGGATGAGAACCTCACGCCCTACCATTCCGATGAATATATGCTGCGCCTCACCCGCGATCTTCTCGACCAGCAGATCGTAGACGCGCAAGGCCGCAAGGTGGTCCGCGTCAACGATGTCACCTTCGAACGGCTCGAGGAGAACGGCTCTCAAATCCTGTGGGTCCTCGAGGTGGACATCGGTATCCGCAGCATTTTTCGCCGCCTCTTGCGGGGGATACTGCCGTCGCTTTGGATCCGCCGCCTGCAGGGAGGCATTCCTCCTCACTCCATCCGGTGGGAATTCTGCAACATTTTGGAACCCGATCCGCAGCGCCGTTTGCGCCTGAATATTTCCAACCGGCTGCTCGAAAACATGCACCCGGCCGATCTCGCCGACATCGTCGAGGCACTCGGCCCGGAGGACCGCGAAGCCATTTTTGAAAACATCGACAGCGAAGTCGCAGCTGACGCACTCTCCGAAGTCGATCCCGATATTCAAGTGAGCATTCTGGAATCGCTGGAAACCGAAAAGGCCGCCGAGATCGTCGAGGAAATGGCTCCCGACCAGGCCGCCGACGTGCTCGCGGAACTCGAAGAGTCCACCAGCGACGATATTCTCGAAGAAATGGAGCAAGTCCCCAAGCACGACGTGGAGGAACTGCTCGAATTCGCCGAGGATACCGCGGGCGGCCTGATGAATACCGAATACGTCGCGCTGCCCGAGACCGCAACCGTCGCCGATGCGCTCGCGGCGCTGCGGCAAAACGAAGATCTGCTCGAAACGCTAAACACCTTGTTCCTGGTGGATCACGAGGAGCGCCTCAAAGGCGCAGTACCGCTCGCGCGGCTGTTCTTGCACCAAGGCAATCA
>JANXXL010000402.1 GCA_025350625.1 Bryobacterales bacterium
GTTCATTTCAAACGCTTGACGAAGAATTGATTGGGGCACTCCGCATTCCCCGCGAGGAAATCGACGCTGTCGTAGCTAGGGAGAGCACCGAGGTTGCACGCCGCTAAAAACTCTACCGCAGAGGCCACCGTGCTTTAGACTTGCAGGGCCGGATCGTCGTGCTCGTGGACGATGGATCAGCTACCGGATCGACTATGCTGGTCGCGGCGCGCTATGTTCGCCGGTCGGATCCGGATCAGGTCCGCTCGAATCGGCCCATAAGATCTGCGATGCTGCGCCGATGTTCTCGCTGAGATTTCCTCAGCTGGCCGGCAAAATCACCGCGGCGCCGTCGATTGAGTCGTTCTCAATCGCAAGCAACGCCTCGTTGGCGTGGTCGAGCGAAAAGGGCGTTGCCTTGGGTCGAAGCCCTATGCTGCTGGCAGTATGAAGGAAATCGCAAGCGTCAGAACGCGTCATGTTGGTAACGCTCCGAATCTGACGCTCACCCCAGAGTAGGCGATCATAATCAAATTCTGGAATGCGGTCTAGATGGATCGCGTTGATGGCGACAACTCCGCCTTTTCGGAGGCTGGCGAGCGCGGCGACCACTACATCACCGCTGGGAGCAAATGTGATGGCCCGATCTAAAGCTACGGGCGGCCTTTCTCGCTCAGTACCCACCCAGGCCGCGCCTAGTGAAGCAGCCAATTCGCGGTGGGAAGAGCCCCGAGTTGAGACATAGACCTGACACCCCCAGGCCCGCAATACGGAAATAGCCAAGTGCGCTGACGCGCCGAAGCCAAAGAGCCCAACGTGATCGCCAGGTTCCACACCGGCAACCCGCAAGCTTCGGAATCCGATAATGCCGGCACAAAGCAGAGGCGCTGCATGCAAGTCATCGAGACTGTCAGGCAGCGGAAACACGAAATCTGTTCTCGCCAACGCAAACTCGGCAAATCCGCCATCGACCGAGTACCCCGTGAAAGTGGGCGAATCGCAGAGATTTTCCAGACCTCGAAGGCAATACGAGCATGTTCCGTCGACGCCGCCCACCCAGGAAACTCCCACTCTTGTCCCGATGGGAAGCTCCACTGTGGCCCCATCTACGATCTCGCCTACAATCTGATGACCTGGGACTAAAGGATTGCGTTGGGCGGGCAACTCGCCTGAGACGATGTGCAAGTCGGTCCGGCACACACCGCAGGCTCGCACGCGCAGGAGCACTTGACCCGTTTCGACTTGCGGTTTGGGAATCTCGCCTATTATCAAGGGACGTTTCCCAATTGGTTGCGGCGCGTAAAGAATGGCGGCCTTCATGGATTTCATTGTGTGCGCAAACCATCCGCCTGTACCAGACTGCGGACCGACTGGAGGTCCTTCAACCAGATCACCAAAAACAACGTTGGAGCGAGTGACTCCAAAGACCTTCGACTGAATTGCTTCCTGCTGAATAGATCGCGTCCAATCTGAATCTGGACCAGCGTTACCTGGTTCGGTGCAGCGCGGACGGTTTCAAAATCAAGCTGAGCCTCCTGACCGACTCCCCGATTCAGCGTCGCGGCAAGCTGGTCCTGGTCACTGAGCCGACTGCCAATGTAAGCGACGTTGTGGACGGAGCCGGGCGAGGGATTGGAACCTTCGATATAGCAGTCGGCCGCTCTGCTTTGTCCGGATCCCCTCGATGTACCTTGGGAGGTTGTCCACGCGCACCCCGCCCAAGTTCCCGGTCCCAAGCGATTTGTCAATAAATAGGTCCCCACACTCGCATCTCTCGCGTGCCATGTCCCGCTGGCAGTGGTTCGTCACCCGAGATGATCCGCTGAATTCGCGCCATCGGAAACTTGCCGCCGTTACGTTGCGTTTGGCAATGCGCGTCAAATCCGGCGGTCCCACCTTGAGTGCCTTCGCCATGGGGTCCGCGCCTTTCCCGTCCTTGCCGTACGATGCGATTGATAGCGGGGAATGTTCCGGGTGATGCTGGTGTGTGGTCACGAGCCCCCAAGGATCACTCAGGGGCACCGCATTCGCGGCCGTGAACTCAGGGCGAGCAGCACTAGTTGCGTTCGACGCACTTGGCATAGAGGTCCGGGAAGAGCCTATCGGGATCGTACGTCTTCTTGAGTTCGTCGTAGCGCGTCTTATCGTACATACTCCAGAAAGTCTCCTTGTCGTAGTAAGACGTTGAGTACAGTCCCTTCTTTCCGCCGAATTCAGCGACTTTGCCTTCGATCATTTTGTTGAAGTGGCCGCTCTCATGAATGGTAGGGACCATGTCCCAGAACCCAAAGTTAATGTAGAGCTGATTCGAATTCAGTCCGCACAGATCATAGGTCTGACCCGAGCTTCTGAACGGACACACCCAAACCGGCGTAATGCCGATTTCGGCGAGCAAGAAATCGCTAAACGAAGGCGCATTCTCGATCGGAATCTGGACATCCTGGATCACAGACTCGATCGCTGCGGAAACGGGCAAGAGCCTCTGTGAGAGCCTCATCAGGCGCTGATAGGTGCGTGAATTGAGCGCCGGTTTCGCAAAAAACCGAATCGCCGGCTTCTGAAAACCAAAGTGTTTGGAACACCAGAACCAATCCGTATCCCATCGCCAGATATAGCCCTTCGAAGTGAGCCAATCGTTGTGCTTCCGCTGAATGGAACGGTAGTAGATATCCATGTACGTGTAATCGCTCACTGGCGGCGCATGGTCTGAGTAGACGGCCTGGTTGACGTACAATTCGTCCTTGCCGAAGATCGCACCGTCCAGAAAGTCAGTAGCGCCTCGGTCACAAAGCTGGGCGAGATGCGCAAAGAAGCCGGCTGGCTCCGAGAACCGCGCATGCGTGAGGTGAACGTACGGTTTGGCTGGAACCAGTCGCATCGTCAGACGCAGTGCATAGCCGAGAGTGCCATAAGAGTTCGGAAATCCAAAGAATAGATCCCGGTTCTTGCACGGGGAGCAAGCAACGATTGACCCCTTGCCCGTCAGGATCTCCATCTCTTCGACCGTCTCATGCACCAGACCGTACTTGAACGAGGATGACTCTATGCCCAGACCACTCACCGCGCCACCCACCGTTATGGTCTTCAATTGGGGCACGACCGCCGGGAGCAAACCGTAACGCAGCGTCTCATCGACCAGCGCTCCATAGGTCGTCATACCCTCGACATCGGCGATCATCCGGTCCGAATCGACGCGCAGCACTCTGTCGAAAGACCGCACATCCAGTTTGTGCCTGGCGGTCTCCTCGCGGCGCCGAAACAGATTCGAGGTAGTTTTCTGAAGGCCGATGGGAATGCCTGAGGTCTTAGCCGCATGAAATCCGGCGACGAGAGCGGCACACCGTACTCCGTGCTCCACGATTCGATCCATAGGAAATGGTCCTACCTTATCGACGTGTACGCGGGGATGTCGCCCTTCGATAAGACGATTTGCCAGAGCTGAAGCTTACGCGCACGAAATCCCCCGGCGCATCCCATAAGATAGTACTTCCACATTCGATAGAATCGTTCGCCATACTTGTGCTGAAGCGCTGGCCAGGCGCGATCGAAATTCTGCCACCATGCCATGAGCGTCTTGTCGTAATCCGGACCGAAATTGTGCCAGTCTTCCACGACCCAGCGACCTTCCATCGCCTTACCCAATTGCGCCACAGAGGGAATCATCCCGTTGGGGAAGATGTACTTGTCCATCCACGCATCAGTGCACGTGTAGGACGCGTTGCCGCCGATGGAGTGGAGGAGGAACAATCCTGCGGGTTTCAGCTTTCCGTGTGCCAAATCAAGGAAGGCGGGATAGTTCTTAAGGCCGATGTGTTCGCAGAGTCCGATCGAAACCACACGGTTGAAATTCTCAGCATCGCGCGCGGCCTCCCGGTAGTCCTTCTGCTCGAACCGGACCGGCAGCCCCCTGCACCACTCGCGGCCATACGTTACCTGCTCCGCTGAAATGTTGTAACTCACCACACGGCAACCGTACTCGGACGCCATGTAGTGTGCCAGACCTCCAAAGCCTCCTCCAAGGTCGAGAACGGTCATTCCCGGCTCGAGTTGGATTTTTCGGCAAATGAGGCCAAGCTTGTTTTCCTGAGATTGGTCCAGCGTCGTCGCTTCCTTCCAGTATCCACAGGTGTACTGCATCCGCTGGTCCAGCATAGCCTCGAAAATGTCATTGCCTAAGTCGTAGTGTTCCTGTGCGACCTCCGCGGACTGTGACTTCGTTTGGCGGTTGAAGATCCGGCCTTTCAGGGCAAGCCAGATCGTTTCCCACTCTCCGACCTTGGCAGTCAGGTTGGCGCCGTGGACCCTAGTGCATAGTTGATCGAGAGCTTCGGAGTCCCACCAACCATCCATATAAGATTCACCTGACGCGAGGCTGCCGTCCGACAGCAGCCTTTGATAGAAGCGCTCGTCGTAAACCTGAAGATCCCACGGGCGGCGGCCACCGATCTCGATCCCGGCAAGGGCGAAGATCTCCGCCACCTTCTTGGCCGCGGCTGTCGAACTCTGGTGAGCAACTGACTTTGGCGTAGTCGCGGAGTCTGGCGGAGGGGCATATCGCCACTCCGCCGTCCTACGGTATGCATGACTTTGCACAGAGCCCACGCGCTCCCCCTCAGTCCTATCCGGCCGTCACCATCGCCGCGCTTATCAAGAGCTTGTTCTCAACCCTCGATACACCCGGGCCAGCCCACGCACTACGTTCAGCGGCGTTTCGCTCCAGCCAACTGGAGACCGTACCCGTGAGAACGACTGTGGACCCGCGTATTTCCACGTTAATGCGCCTGGCTTCCACCTCGGCACTGCGTTTGAGAGCTGCTTCAATCCCGGTCTTGATTTCCGCACTCAGCCGCGTTCGTGAGGGCTTTACCTCAACCTCGTCAATCACGCCTTTGACTCCAATCAGGCGGGATACTTCGCGCTCCGCATTGTGTTTCTGAAACGACCATTCCACCACTCCACTCAGAGTCACCCAACCCTTGGTGACCTTCACCTTGATTGCATCCTTGGGAACCATCACGTTCCAGAGCAGCACGTTGATAGCGGCCAGCGCGATATCTTCATCCGTGCGTTCATGCGCCCCCGGTAGCGAGACTTCAAGTTCGCTAGCCAGCGCCTTCACGCCCTGAATTCGCATCACAGCACGCTCCGCAGCCATCTTCTCGGCGTAGCTCCGCACATGGCCTGTAAGTGTAACGATTGCGCCCTTGACGCTGACCCCGATGGACGCTTCGTCCACGCTCGGCTGCCAGCTCAGTTCGTCCTCGACGTGTTTTTTGAGTTGAGTGTCGCCACCCATAATTTGTTCTCCTTCAGCGGGTCTAGATGCAGTTGTCAGGCCGTATTGGGTTGTCAGACTAAGCCGCGAATGGCGCTTGCGCGCGGAATCCTGCGCCAAATCGCACACACTTTGCGCCACCTAGGGGTATTCCACGCATCCGGTCAGTCGGAATATCGCAAGACGGCAGCAATGGAGCCGGAACCGCCAATTTCCCCTTGATCGAGCATGTAGACTTCGCCGTGCCTGCGGATCGTCTCCACAGCGGCCGCGTTGATCAAATCCTGCTCGCCGTCAAGGTGCGCGGAATCCACCGGGAACAATGGACCCAATAGACCCTCATGCTCGGCATCTTTCTCCAATAGCAACCTCTGGACGCGGCCTTCGCGCGCGGCCTCCAGTACCTCGCGAATGCCGCTGGTGACGTGGTCGCGGCGGGCGGTCTCTCGGAATTCCCCGAGCACTCTCTCCGCTTCCGCTCTCCGTGCCTGCAAGACTGCTTCCTGGGCGCGTTCCCCTAGTTCAGCCCAGGTGAGGTGGCTGGGACTTGTCGGCTTGGCCGATAGGACGCAGGGATATTCAGACACTGAGCGGTATGCAGCCAACTCCTGCGCAATCCCTACTAGAACCAGCGGCGCGCCCTTGAGAAAGCCGGCCAACTCGCGGTCTACGATCTGCAAATAATGATGCAGACGCTCGTGCACCAGATCACGCTCTGAGCTGGTTCCGAAACGTGTCGGCCCTACTTGGGCAGAATATGCACCACCCGATGGCGAGCGACTCTGTAGGTCATGGTCGGGCCGATCGAAGACTAAGGATTCTTCGAAACTCTTGGGAACGCCAGCGGGAAGGGGGACTTCCACGCAGTGGCCGTCGTACCATCGCCCGAGGCGGAGGAGTCTTTTCGTGATTGCCAGGACGTAAAACTCCTGCTGGGTCATCAGGTGGGCAAGTACCGATGTGATATGCGGGTGAGAAGCCACAATCAGACGTTCCTGGGTTGGCGCAAGAAGCCGAAGATGACAGAAGATTCCGGAGCTGACGAAGATCACGGAATCGCTCCCGCCGGCATGGCTCCCTGGGTCCTCCGCCAGCTTTTCCAGCGGCTTCAATAGCTGGTCGACGGGACCTTGATACCGCCGCCGTTCGAGTTCGTGCGCAGCATCCCGGAGGATCGTTTTCATGCGTTCTGCGCGAGGCAAATCCGCTGCCCCCGGGTGACAGGCTGGAAGAAGAACCGTAACGAAAGGGCCCGGAGCGGTGCAGATCGCTTTCAGTGAATCCTGTCCCATCAAGTCGAATACCGGTTGGGAGGACGCCTGTCGTGCTGATGCCTGTGGTTGGGAAGGTATCATGGAGGACTCAACGGAATCATGTGCACGACGATTGCCGAACCGCCGTTCCGGTGATGTCAGCGCGGCTTGGCTATGTCAGCGTAGTCCCGCCGTGGAGAGCGAACACGGCCTTCTTTACATTGCTCGCAAATCTAAGTTTCTCGCCTTAAAAGCGCTTGCAGGAAACCCGCCCCATCATCGGTATGCCTGGCGACTCGTGAATGAGGCGAGCTTTGCGCCAGGCGGAGGTCGGCATTGCCGTAAGCTGCGCTTCTGAGGCAGGCCGCCGCGACGGCTATTCGCTTCTGCTTCCCTGCTGCTGTGTTCACGGCCGTAGTCCGAAAATCCCTTATCCATAGTGGCCATGGTCTTCTCGACGTCGATGGGTTGCGGCGCATCTCGAACCGCCGATAATATCGTTCGAGGTGTACTCTGTCCATATACGTTGGGCTCCTCGGTCTTCTTCTCCGACTTGGTCTCCGCA
>JANXXL010000413.1 GCA_025350625.1 Bryobacterales bacterium
CGGAACCGGCCGACGATCGCAAGCAGTTGAAGGTCTCGACCCTCGACCCGGTGCATGGACGCGGTCCAGAGCTTGCCCGCTTTGACCTTGATTTGAAGGAGGACGGTTGGCCGTTTGAGCTTTCGCCCGATGGCACTCGCATTGCCGTTATTCCAAGTCCAGAGGGGCCCATCTACATTCTTTCCTTGCGCGGCCAAGCGACGCAGCAGGTCCACGTGAAGGGTTGGAGCAACCTGGGGTGGTTGAGTTGGGCCGCGGACGGCAAGAGCCTGTTTGTTTATTCCACCAACCGGCAGGAAAGAGCGCTGCTGCATGTGGACCTGAAGGGCAATGCGCATTTCTTGTGGCAGAATCCCGGAGCCTACGGTGAATCGGCCGCAGTGGCATCCCCCGACGGTCGCCATCTGGCGATATCGGGCCGGACCCTGAACACCAATATTTGGACGATCGAAAACTTTTAAGCACCCAGCGTCCGTTCGCGCCGGATCGCATCGGACCGAGTTTCACAGTAAGACTCAGAACTGGATCTGAGCCTTCACCTGAATCATCCTAGCGGATACATTGGCGACATTGCCTCCAAGCCCGGCGCCCAAAATGCTTGTAGGCGGCTGCTCCTGAAACGCGACCTGCCCGAACAAAGAGTCACTGATGTTACTAAACGGGAAGCTGAAATTTGGATGGTTGAAGAGGTTGAAAAACTGGAAACCGATACCCAGCACGCCCTTTTCCCAGCCGGGAAGCTTTGTGTTCTTCATAATGGTGAAGTCGGTATTGAAGTAGCGTGGGCCCCGGAACTGATTGCGTCCCTGAGCGAACGCCACCGCGGGGCCACCACAGGGCCCTGACGCCGCCGGTAGAGATCCGGCATTGAATCCGGTCTCGCAACTCGTTTGTACGAAATTTGCGTTTGGATTGGGCGATGTTGTTTCATCCGGATTGGACAATACTTGCGGGGGCTGACAAGGGTGCGGGGCAAGTGGATACGCGGCGCCTTCTCCGCACGCGACGGAGCCGGAGAGCGGGCGAACCGGCACAGCATAGATTGCACCAAAATAGTTATTCGGTGCGAGACTGCCCGCCTTGGTGAAGTCGAACACCGTATAGGGAAATCCGGTTCGGAAAAAGATCGTTCCTGAGATCTGCCATCCCTTCACCAGAAAGTCAGGACCGCGCCGGCCCCAGACCGCTCTTACCGGAACCTCCCACACGTAGCTCGCGTTGAAGGAGTGGCGCACATCGTACTCCGCCGGTCCGTAGGCCCCCCGGAGATTGTTTGGGTCCTGCGGGCTCAACGCGCTGCCACCCGTAAATGCGTTGAAACCACCGTTGGAGACTTCATCGAAGGCATGGCCGTAGGTGTAGTTGGCCTGAAACAGGCCTTGCGTCCAACGACTGAACCGATGCCGGAAAGAAACCACCATGCCGTTGTAGTTGGAGACGGCAACGGAAGTAATCTGCGTAACCCCGCTGAATCGAGGGTCGGGGGCGCAAGGTGGAACCAGCGGGCTGATGCACTTTCCGGAGGGGAGTGAGCCGAAACCAAATGCGTTTGCGGACCCGTTGAAAACTAACTGATGAATGCCATGATGGCCGGCGTAACCGATGCTCAACGAAGTATTGGCGCCAAAGGCCTGCTGCAATTCCAGGCTCCACCTCTGGTATTGCGGCGAGTGCGTGCGCCGGTTCGGAACGGTGATCGCAGGCGGAGAAAAGCCAGTCGGAGAGAGATTGGAAATCGTGGATTGAATTTGGGCAAGAGTCTGGCCGGCGGCAAATCCTTTGACGAATGCGTCATTGGAAGCGGCAGCATCCTTAAAGAGGCTGGTGCTCTCATTGGGCGTAAGGTTGTCGCCGGCAACGGTGTAGTAGTTCAAAAGCGGTGGATTGCTGGCAAAAATCCGCGCGAGGTAACCCAGCACCGGATCATAAAAAACGCCGACTCCACCTCGGACTACCGTGTTATGCGAAACGCCAAGCGGCTGCCAGGCGAAGCTCAGTCGCGGGGACCACAGGATGTTGTCCATGCCCGCGAGAGCTTGTTTCTGGTTGATCAGGATCGCTTGGTTGTACGGCTGGTTCGGGTCGTGACTGACCGACTCAAAAGGACCAGCCAAACGAGCGAAGCAGCGGCTCTTGCACACCGGATTGGACTGATGCTCTGCCCGAAGGGCGAGCGTCAACGTCAGGTTGGGCCGCGCATGCCACTCGTCCTGGCCGTAGAGCCCGAGATCATAGAAAGCGAGGCGTTGAACGGTTTGGGAAGCGAAAGACTGTGTCAGGACCGTAAAATCAGTTTTCTTAGAAGCCGGATCCACGCCACCCTGATAAAAGGCATCGAGCGTCTGGGGCGCCAGAAAGCCCCCGGCTCTGAATGTGTACCCTAAGTCTGTCGCATATGTTCGTTCGAAGGTCGCACCGAACCCGAACTTATGATTGCGACGGATCTTCACCACATCCTCGGAAATTTGGTATTGGGTAGTGTATCTGCCAACGGGAAACGCAAGGTAACCGTTATCTTCCCCCAGGTCATTGAACCCATCCAGAGCATTAAGAAAATTCAGTGTTGCTGGAAATGCAGCCAGTGCCTCCGAGCCATGCTCTAGCGCGGAGATGGGAGCAAGGTAGCTACCAGCCAGCAAAAATTGGCTCGCACCCGACGAACCGAAGGTATGCGTCTCGACTATTTGGCCTTGCCACCAGGGAAAGCGTTCATGCGCATCGAACAACGGACTGATGGGATCGACATAGAAAGGCACATACCCGCGATCGTTTTGTATCTGGAGAAAGACACGGTCGTTTCCGCTCGCGTTCCAATCCACACGGCCAGACGTGAGCGTATCCTGACTTGGAAGGCCTCGCTCCGAGGAGAAATGCCGGGCGCAGGGAACCCCCGAGCCCAGGAGGACGATAAATTCCGTAGGGCACCCGAGATCAATGAAGTTGCCGTCCGAGGCTGAACCTACTCCTGGGGTCGCGTCATAGAGGTTGAAGATCTTCTCGTAAAGGTCATGAGATGCAGAAGTCGATCCAAAGATCGAATCGATATGCGCGAGGGTCGCGGCCTCAAACTGAAGGCTCGGGATAACCACGAGAAACTGCTGAGGAATCAACACCCGCAGCCCCTCGCTATCAAAGAAAAAGAACAGTTTGCTTCGTTTGATCGGGCCCCCCAATGAACCGGCCCATTGATTGGCGATGTCGAAGGGGCGTGGCTGTGGCACTGGCAACACCTTGTTCACCCAGCTGTTGGCGTTGAGCACCCGGCCGTTCCAGTAGTACTGCGCGTTGCCGTGAAAATCATTGCCTCCCGACTTTGTGATGTAGTTGATATTCGCGCCCGCTGCGCCGCCAAACTGACCGGAGTAGCCGACGCTTACAACTGTCGCTTCTTGAATCTGGTTCTGGCCGAGGAGCAGGCCGAGCGCACCGGCCCGGCTTACATTTGTGAGATCTCCGTTGTCGCTCA
>JANXXL010000015.1 GCA_025350625.1 Bryobacterales bacterium
GTCGCTCAGACCGGCTTGCAGTTCGATCTGCGCAGCGCGCAGGGCAAATTGATCGCCTCTCTGATGGCGGCGCTGGCGGAGTTCGAGCGGGATCTACTCCGCGAACGAGTCCGTTCGGGCATTGCGGCTGCTCAAAAGCGCGGCGTCGTGTTCGGACGGCGACCCGGTCAGCGCGTCAAGGCGGACCGTTTCGCGCCTAAAGTGCTCAAACTCGTCGGCGAAGGCCAGTCCTACCGCGAAATCAGCCACCGGCTCGGGTTGAGCAAGAACACGGTTCTGGATATCGTCAAGCGCGACCGCGCTCCTTAGCGTGCTTTAAATTCCGTTTCGTGTCTTCTCCTCCGGTAGCCCTTGCACTTCACTAGGCCTTCACCTCCATCAGGTTGGCCAGAGGACTTTCACCTCCCAACTGCTGAGCATGCCCAGCACACAACTAAGCCGCTGGGCGGCAGAATGGCGGGCAAGTGGCCGCCCTGCCGGGCGTTCCCTTGTCCGCTGGCCGTCTTGCTCGGCTGCCTGAGGGCAGCCTCCGCGCCGGCTGGCGGGACCGCTGGGTGATGTCAGCATCCCGCTGGTCCGGCTGACCCATCGCCTTGAGTTAACTGGTTAACCGTGGATGCTGCGAAGCCCTCCTGGCCTGCTGAGATCGCAGCGACTGGCAGCCGTTGCGATCTCATCGTGAACCGAGGATTAAAGCTTCCTTCCGATGGACGTGACCATGACGGTGGCGGGTGACATGACAGCTACCCGCACTTCCTTACCTTTATCCACAACGACAAACCGCAGCTCCAACGGTGGCTGGCCCGGGTTGAAAAGCATCTCGACTCCCGTGCAATCTTCTTTGATGGAATACGTGCCGGTGCCTGGCCTATCCGGCGCCGCGAACCCGGTAATGCTGCCATGTAAGTTATCGGTTTGGGTGAAATTCCCAGCGCCGTCGAAGTGCGCAATCGACACACCAATTATCTGCTGCAACGGAGCCGGCGGCGGCCCGGAAGGCGACGTTCCCGTGATGATGAAACCGTAATCGCCTTTTAGCGTCGCATTGCTGCAGCCGCGGCCTTCCCCATCCGCAGCCGCCAAAGGGCTGACTGCAGCTATCATAATGCTCACGAAAATTCTCAACATTCTCATCTCCAAATCTGAAATTCAGCGAATCTGGAAGACTCGCTGTCTGATGGATGATGGAGTTTTTCCGCCCCGCTTGCAATGGAGACAGGCTGAACCAATCTGTAGTTTTCCTGAAGCGGCAAGTACATCAATCTACGCGAGTTGCTAGTCGTCTTCGCGGATGGGGTAAACTTTGTGAGACCGCATGAAGAGGTGGAGTGGCAGGGACGTTGCAGTTTGGCGATTTCGAGTTGGATGTGACGGCGTATGAACTCCGTCGGCTAGGCCGTCCGGTCAGAGTCGAACGCATCCCGATGGAATTGCTGATCCTGCTGCTGGAGCGTCGCGGCGATCTGGTAAGCCGAGAGGAAATCGTCGAGCGGTTATGGGGAAAAGAAACCTTCGTCGATGCCGAGACAGGTGTCAACACAGCCATCCGCAAAGTGCGCCAGGCACTGAAGGACAGCACCGCCCGTCCTGTCTTCATCCAGACGATCACCGGCAAGGGCTACCGCTTCCTCGCGCCCGCTAGGTCGAAGGTTTCACTGAACCAGGATCGTGCATCTCTCGAGGAAGGCCCGATTCAGCCTCTGATTATCCCTTCCACGGCTTCTATTTTCGTCAAAAACGGCGCGAATGAAACCGCCAGTAAGCTGGTCGCGAATGCAACAGGGGCGGAGATCGCCCCAAAGCACTCATCGAGTCGCCGGAACGGGACAATTTGGGCGATTTCGGCGGCAGGTCTGCTCTTGATGCTGGCGATGTATCTCTCTCGCGGTTCCTTGCCGAGCTCTCACTCCGCTGGCCCGGCAGTGACAATCGCGTTACTCCCCTTTGAGAATTTGACCGGCCATGCGGACCAGGAATACTTTGCCGATGGTCTAACCGAGGAAACAATTGCCGTTCTCGGCAACCTGAATCCCAAGCGGATCACAGTGATTGCGCGGACGTCGACAATGGCATATAAGCGGCGAACGAAGGCTGTGGGCCAGATAGGACAGGAGCTAGGCGCCGACTACCTGCTAGAGGGCAGTGTGCGCCGCGACGAAAGCAGAGTTCGTGTAACGGTCCAATTAATCCGTGTACGCGACCAGTCGCGAATCTGGAGCGAAAGCTTCGATCGCTTTGGTTCGGCGGTGATCCAAATTCAGGATGAGCTTGGGAATGCGATTGCCCGGCAGATCCAGGGGAAACTATCACCTGGTGAGATGGCGCCACGGCAACAGACGAGAATACTCGAAGCCTATGACCCTTATCTGCTGGGGCGACATTTTTGGAACCAGCTTAGACCAAATTCAATCCGACAATCAATCGAATACTTCCAGGCAGCGGTGGCGAAGGATCCCTCGTATGCCTTGGCATTTGCCGGGCTCGCCGACGCGTACACGATTCTTCCGATTACAAGTGACGCCGCGCCGCGGGAGATGTGGCCGCTGGCGAGGAAAGCCGCTCTCGAAGCCGTGCGGCTGAATGGCAGTCTGTCGGAAGCGCAGTCCGCAGCCGGGGGTGTCGACTTCTGGCTGGAGTGGAACTGGGACCGGGCGGCCCAACGGCTTCGGCGCGCCATTCAGCTTAATGCGAGCAACGCCACCGCGCATAGCCGCTACGCCCAAGTTCTTTCCAATTCCGGCCGCCCTAACGAAGCCGTCGAGGAAATTGGCATCGCCCGAAAACTGGATCCGCTCTCTCCGATCACGAATACCCTGACTGGTCAATTCCTGTTCTATGCGGGACGATATGATGAGGCAAGGGACGCACTGCAAAAAGGATTTGCGATTGACCCTGATTTCTGGGTCGCGCATCTCACCATGGGGCAAATCCACGAGAGAGGCGGGAGGTCCGCCGCCGCAATCGAGGAATTCGACAAGGCATATGAGTTTTCAGGTGGTAACACGCTGGCCTTGGCCCTCAAAGGGTATGTGCTGGCCAGGAGCGGCAAGCATTCCGATGCACAACGCATCGTGAGCGATCTCATTCAGACTGGACAAAGCCGCTTTGTTCCGCCCTCCAATGTCGCGCTAGTGTACGCCGGATTGGGCAACCGCGAATCCGCCCTCGAATGGCTGGATAAAGCATACGAGGCTCGCGACGTACACCTGGTATTCTTGACGGTTGATCCGATGTGGAACGATCTGCGTTCGCAACCCAGGTTTAAGGAATTGTTGAGACGATGTCGCTTCGTGCCTTAGCCACGCCTGCAAAATCCGCCAGGTCTCCCCATCTTGGACACATTTAGAACTTTTGCAGGCGTAAATACCCAGATGCTCGAACTAATTCGAGTCCTTTCATAACGGAATTCATGCGAGCCAAGCTGGCTCCCCACATCGGATTCGAAGCTCCATTTGAAGTTCCCACGCGCGGCTGATCCGAACCAGATGACTCAGATTGGCCTCCTTTCCTGGCCTTAACCTAGCGAAGGCCGAAATTTCGGCAAAGTAGCAGTTCAGGCCAATGGCAAGCGTTCACTCATGTTCAGGGTGAAGGTTCCGTACGAGTTAATATGCTGCCATTTGAGCGGCGAGAGCGCTCGCAGGTCCACCGCCGTCAAGCGGCCGCGCCAGTCGGGATCGGCGAGTACTTGCTGGACCATGAGCGTGTTCACGTAGACCAGGCTTACCTGAAGCAAGTGCAACGACAGCATAAGAAGTTCCTGATTTTCCAGCCGATTGCTGGCGAACTCTCCGCCCTTGCCGTAGAGGATGAAATCATTGGCGCTATTCCAGTTCTCGATGACCTGTAGCCCTTCGTGAATCTCACGGCGAAGCGACTCCAGGCGCAAGTAATCGCACAGGAAAACGGTTTTCAGCGCTTTACCCATCCTGTCGCACCTGCTGACGAAGTGCGAGGCCAGCGGCAACGCCAAGGCCGTGGCGCTGATCACCCGGATGTCGCCGGCGGCCTGGCGGCACATCCTGCTGAATGGGCACTACACGTTCCAGAGCGGCGGCAAAATGA
>JANXXL010000023.1 GCA_025350625.1 Bryobacterales bacterium
GGCGGACTGGACCTGGCCTGTCTTCGGACCCCATACGCCCGACCTGTGGTTCCATTCCATGCTCGTCAAGGGCATGCTCGACAACGGCTGGTATCTGAGCAATCCGCACCTGGGCGCGCCGGCGGGATCGGTGCTGCAGGATTTTTCCTACTCGCCCAACCTGCACATGGCGGCGATGAAATTCCTCTCGCTGTTCTCCAGCGACTACGCGAAGATCTTCAATGTCTATTTCCTGCTCACCTGGCCGCTGACGGCGGTCGCCGCGCTATTCAGCTTCCGCCGCCTGGGTGCGAGCCCGGCGCCGGCATTGCTCGCCAGCTTGCTGTTCACGTTTCTGCCATTCCATTTCCTGCGCGGGCAGGGACATCTGATGTACGCCTCGTATTACCTGGTGCCGCTCGCCTGCCTGGTGCTGGTATGGGTGGCGAACAACGAGATAACGCGTGGGCGCATGCTGGCGTCGGCCGCCATCTGCGCGCTGATCTCCTTCGATCTGCCCTACTACAGCTTCTTCACCGTGCTGCTGCTGGCAGCCGCCGGGTTGTGTGCCTGGCGCTGGAAACCGGCTGCCGTGCTGACCGGCGTGATCCTGGCGGCGTCGCTCGTGAACCTCTCGCCGAGCCTGCTCTACTCACTCGAGCATGGCAGAAATCCGGCGGCGCTTGCGCGCAATGCGGCTGGGTCGGAAGTGTTCGGATTGAAGATCGCGCAGTTGCTGCTGCCGCTGACGGGACATCGCGCGCCGGCTCTCGCCGCTCTGAAGAATACGTACAATCTACAGGCCCCGCTGGTGAATGAGAACGATTCGGCCACGCTCGGGCTGATCGGCAGTGCCGGGTTTCTGCTGTTGATCGCCAGGCTGTTCCGCAGTGGCGGCGCGGACACGGTTTCGCGTTTGAATCTGGCCGCGGTGCTGGTGGGGACTCTCGGCGGGTTCGGAGCGCTGCTCGCGTTCACCGTGTTTCCGATGATCCGCGGGTATAACCGCATCAGTGTGCCGATTGCCTGGTTCTCCCTGCTGGCGGTGGCGCTCGCGATCGGCGAATACGTGAAGCGTCCCGCCGCGAGCTGGACCTTATGCGCGGCGCTCCTTCTGTTCGGCGTCTGGGATCAGACTTCGCCGCGCATGATCCCCCCTTATGCCGCGATCAGCCGCGAGATGCGGAGCGACGACGCATTTGTGAAGTGCATCGAAGCCTCACTACCCGCCGGCGCGATGATTTTCCAGCTCCCCTATCAGCCGTTCCCCGAAGCCGCGCCCGTCGTGGATATGGGCGATTACAGCTTGCTGAAAGGCTATCTGCATTCGCGTACGCTACGCTGGAGCTATGGCGCGGTCAAAGGGCGTCCGGAATCGGAGTGGCAATCGGAAGTGTCGTCGATGCCGGGGCCGCAGATGGCGGAACAGCTCGTGCTGAAGGGATTCAACGGCCTGTACATCGACCGTGCCGGATATGCCGATCGCGGCCGGAAGCTCGAGGTGGAGTTGCAACTGGGAGTCGCCATCGAGAGTGAAAACCGGCGGCTGGTCTTCTACCCGCTCGGCCCCCTCGCCTTGAAGCTGCAGCAGAGTATGACGCCTGCGGAGTGGGAGCGACGAGTTCGGGAGGTTCGATCCGCGCTCACCGTGAGCTGGCCGCAGGGATGCTATCCGCTCGAGCGGAGCGGGGAAAAGAGCTGGCGCTGGTGCAACGCATGGGGCGTGCTCTCCATCGGCAATCCGACGGGGGAAACGAAAACAATGGAGCTAGACATGCGCATGATCGCCGCGCGCGATGGCGGCGCGAAACTAACGGCGTCGGGACCGCTGCTCACGGGCTCCTGGCCGGTCAGCCCCACCGGAGCGCCGCTGCATGCGGTGGTGCGAGTGCCCCCGGGAGTCCACCGGATCGAGTGGAATTCCGACGGCCTCCGCGCCGATGCGCCGAACGATCCGCGTGAAATGGTTTTCGCGGTGGAGAATTTCCGGTTCAACGTAAAGTAGCGGCGACGCCTTAATTAGGTTCAACAAAATTCTCACCCGCTTTTCAACCTCTGCCATCGTCTGAGCGGAGAGCGGTTGCAGGGGAACGCAATCTATCTTACCTTGGTAAGAGAAAACCCTGTGATCAAAGCGACTGTCTCGTCTAAAGGGCAAATCGCCATTCCGAAAGCGGTTCGCGAGCGCCTTAATCTCAAGGCCGGAACTGAGGTCACGATTGACGTGCAGGGCGAAGCGCTGGTTATGAAACGAATGGTTCGGAACTTTCCCGACTGGCGCACCATGCGCGGCATGGCCAAAGGGGGCGAGAGACTCACCGATGCCCTGACCAAGGAACGCGCCGCCGAACTTGCCCACGATAATGTCCGAATCAATCAAGGTTGTTGATTCCTGGGCGATGGTCGCATGGGTTCAGGACGAACCCGCCGCGCCTACTGTGGAAGCCTTCCTGCAGGATGCCGACTCCGGCAACATCGCACTGCTCATGAGCTGGCTGAACGTCGCCGAGACGTTCAGCATTCTAGCCAAGCGAAAAAGCCTGGAAGTCGCCGAGGAATTTCTGAGCCGGTTGCCGTCCCTGCCCATCCGTATCGTCCTGCCGGACGAGGAGGGCATCATGCGCGCCGCCCGGATCAAAGCCGCCCATCCGGTCGCTTTTGGCGATGCTTTCGCGATCGCACTGGCGCAGGCCGAACAGGCCAGCGTCATTACAGGCGACGCTGAAATCCTGCAATGCGCCGTAGTGCCTGTGGATTGGATAGGTTCCTGAAGGGGTTTCAGTACAATAAATTTTGTCATTGCCCATCGACATCTCGGTCGTAGTCCCAATCTACAACGAGCAGGAGATAATCGGGCTTTTCTATGACGAGCTCC
>JANXXL010000031.1 GCA_025350625.1 Bryobacterales bacterium
GAAGACGATGCTTATTTCAAGGGCAGTATCGACATTGTGATGAAGACCGGAAAGTGAGCGGAAGGGCAGGCCTTGTGCGGCCTGCCCGGTTTTTTATGAACCGAAGCCTGGCTTTTCGTCGGCCGAGGGCCCGTACGCGCCGGGAATGGGAATGTCGAGCAGACGCAGGTAGACGCCGAACTGTGCGCGGTGATGGATCATGTGATTGATTACCATGGTGCGCAGCACGCCAATCCTGGGCATCTCAAACAGAGCTTTGCCGCCGGATTCAAGAGTCCAGTTCTTGAACATCGCTTCATCGCTGGTGGCACCGAGAAGTTGGCGCGCTTCGGCTGCGTCCTTGTCGAATTTTTCAAGTAGCGCCGCGGTTGAGTCAGCCAAATACCCTTTCTGTTGCGGGTCCATGTCAAATGTGTCGGCTTGGATGGTAATGACAGCCCAATGCGGCATCTCCGCGATGTGGCTTGCCAGGCGGCCAAGCGTCATGGACTTTTCATGGGGTTGCCAGCTAAGTTTGTCATCGGGCAAGAGTGCCAGAGTCTTGCGCGTGGTGTTCATTTCATGATCGTATTCGGGAAGTAGGGATTCGCCGATGGTCATAGATTTCTCCTGTGTGGTTCTTGGTTACTGAGAAATGTTAGCATGTTCGCCTTTTGTTCGCCATAGTTTTTTTCGTATAATTGGAGGCAATGGCTAAGCCGAACCCTCTGGACCGCCGATTGGCGGCACTATATAGTCTGGAGGAAGAACCGAGCAGCATCGCCGGGAAGCTGCCCGCCTTCTTGCGCGACAAGAGTAATATTGTGGTGGCCAAAGCGGCGAACATGGCGGTGCGGATGGAGGCGTCCGGACTGGTATCTGAATTGGCGCAGGCGTTTCCACCGATGCTGCAACGGGCGGCGGAATCCGATCCGGGCTGTGTAGCGTTAATCGCGATTGTGAAAGCCCTGGTAACCTTCGACGCCGCCGCCGCGGAAGTCTATTTCGCCGGATTGCGCCATGTGCAGTGGGAAGCGAGCTATGGAAAATCGGTCGAAGTAGCCGGAGAGCTTCGAGGCCTGTGCGCGCGGGGAATTGTGCGGATGGGGCATCCGGAGGCGCTGCTGGAAATTTTACCGCTGCTGGCGGATTCCTTGGCGGCGCGAATCGGGGCGGTGCGAGCGATTGCCGAAACCGGGAAACCGGAAGCTGAGCTGCTTCTGCGGTTGCATGTGATTCGGGGCGATAGCGACGCGGAGGTAGTGGGCGAATGTTTTACAGCGCTGCTGGGCCTGAGTCCGCGGCGTTCGCTTGCGTTTGTTGCGGAATACCTGGCATCCGGCAACGATGAGGTGGCGGAGATGGCGGCGTTGGCCCTGGGAGAGACGCGGATGACGGAAGCGCTTCCCGTTCTGCGCGAGGCGTTGCAGAGGAAGCTGAGCGAACCGGTGCGGCGCGCGGTGTTGATGGCTCTATCGATGCTGCGGCGGGACGAGGCGTTCGAATATCTGCTCACCTTAATGGAACGGCAGGAACAGGATGCCGCAGCCGTGATTGCGGCGCTGGCGATTCACAAAGGCGACGCGGCGCTGCGGGAACGGGTAGCCGGGAAGCTGAGGCGTCTGGACAGAGCGCGGCTGAGTGAGTTGTTCGAGCGTGAATGGCGCGCCTGACCGATTACTCGGCGACGATGCCCATGGTGCGGAGCCGGGGCAACTTTTCGAGTGCCAGTTTTTCGTGATGGCCAGGCCGCAATTCGTAACCTTGCACTTCTATAGTCAGCTGCGTGGGGCCGATGAATCTGGCGTTGGTGATGGCCTGATTTCGCGCGGCAAGCCAGAAATCGCCCACCTTCTGAAAGTCGAAAACAAGATACGGCTTGCCGGCCCAGAAAGAAAGACTGGCGGCGGTCCGCCCTTCCATCCGGACCAATTGAAAGTCGCCGGAATCCACCCAGATCTTGCCGTCCAGAAGGTATTTGCTTTTGATTTTCGGCTTTATCTCCAGCATGTAACAGGGATGGCCCGAATGAATTTCCGAACCGAGCAGGCGAAAGTCGTAGTTCTTGGGCGTCACCATGCTGTATTCCTTGGCCTGGGTGCGGCTGGTTTCCGCTTCGCCGTCGAGAACTTTTCGTAACAGGTGATGCGACAGGCCTTCGGTTCCGTGCTCGGAAAGGATTTCGAAATGTTTCCCTTTTTGCGAAGTGAAATCCATCTTCACGATCATTTCCGCGTCCTGGTTGAAGCGTTCGTTCTTGAGGACGTAACGGCGGATAGAGGAGTATGCCTGCAGGTCATACTGTTTACGCTGCTCCGTTTGCTCGAGTGCGGCGACAATCTGACCGAGGGATTTGGGAGCGGAAACCGGTACGGAGGCACCGAAGAGTGAGGCGACCGGCAGCAGAACTGTGCCAATCACCATCATTGAAACGTTGCGGTGCCTGTAACTGCGACGAATCATCTGCATCGGACACTACCCTGTGCACGCTGCCTGCCAAATCCGCCGCGCATAGCATCAATCACTTAGCGACGGCATAAGCCTACACCGTGTGGAAAAAAGATCTCCTGCGTCTATTATTAGCGCAATTTCGCTTTGGATGCTGATCGGCGTTTATCGTTCAGCCACGCTCAACGATCGGTTCAGAGATTCCAGGTTGACTCCCGGCGGTTGCGATCCGTATAGTTCGAATTACAAATGACTCCCCTAGAATCCAGCACGACCACGCTTTCCGCCAGCCAAATCCATTCCGCTGTGAAAGATGTTTTGGAGGCCACGGCAGTAATTGACATGCACACGCACTTGTTT
>JANXXL010000006.1 GCA_025350625.1 Bryobacterales bacterium
CGAGACGGCCGCGATTATGGTGTCGCCGTCAGAGTCGGCAGCCACTTCTAAGTCGAGTCTCATCTTCGATAAAGGGGCGGAAATAGCGGAGTTGTCGCGAGTGAACCTCAGCAGCGGGCTGATTCTTTCGGTGACGCCGGCGAAGCGCCTTACAGCTACGCTCACACTGCCCGTGAAAGGATCGGTGGCCCTTTCGCACCCATAGAAGCCGCATCTGCGGATTGCATTATTCGGAGGGTCCTTCACGGGACCCTCCGGACTTGTTACGCTCACATGAAATCCAGCGTCATATCATGTAGACGTGACGTTTCTCCGAGCGCTGGTCCTGACCTCCATGCTGGCCCTGCCTGCGCGCCCGCAGGAAATCATCGATTTCGAGTCCGGCGGCTTGAAATACAAGGCTATGACGCGAGGGGGCGTTACCGTCATGTTCTCGCTGCTGCCGATTCACATTCGCGATTATGCGACTCTCCAGATGGCCGTTTCGAACGGCTCACCTGTTGCCTGGACCGTCAAACCTGAAGATTGCGGCTTCGAGAAACCCGACGGCCAGATGATCCAGGCCTTGCCCGCCAAGACAGTGGTGGGCACGTTGATCCAAAAAGCCGGGCGCGGCGATGTAATCAAGCTAATTGCCGCCTATGAAGCCAGCCTGTTCAATAACGCCCAAATCCACTCCACGAACGGCTATGAATCGCGCCGGCAGAATGCCTTCGCCGAGTTCGGGTCTTCAAAATTAAAAGCGGCGGCGGCAGCTTCGGCGATCGCCTTGGTGACTACCAAGCTTGCGCCGGGCCAGTCGACCGACGGCGCGGTATTTTATCCCAACCAGGGCAAGCCGTTCGGAACCGGAAAACTCATCATCAATATGGCCGGAGAGACGTTTGTATTTCCCCTCGAAGATCCCCGCGAAACCGCGAACCCGCACTCAGAACACAACCACCCGCGCGTCCCCTGAGCCCCCAGAAACCGGCAAACGGATTTCGGTGCCAGGTTCGGCAAAGGCGGTGCGCACATACGCCAGAGCCACCACTTTTCCGAGCGCCGGCGAGAATGCGGCGCTGGCGATTTCCCCCGCGTCAGCCTCGCCCGCTTTGAGTTTGCTTCCCGCCAAGGGCGGAGCCCCTTCCGCCGGTTCGGGCAAGTCGATTTCGAGCCGACGCAGCACCCGGTGAATCTGCGCACGGCTACGCACCCTCTCGACGATTTCCTGTCCCAGGTAGCAGCCTTTACTGAAGTGGACGGCGTTTAGTTGGGCGGTCTCCTGTACTAAATAGCGCTCGGTAATTTCTTCGCCGTAGCTCGGGCGCCCGTGTTCGATGCGAACTGTTCGCGCTTCCTGGGGAGTCGCTTCCAGTATCCCCGCACCACCGAGCGCCGCCACTAAGTCCGCTTTTTCCGCCGTGGGAAGAAAAATAAAAAAACCGCTCGCGCCTGTAGAGTTCACCCGCGCCACAGTTCGGTTTCCCCAAACCTGCGTCGCGAAATCCGCTTCGGGCACAGGTGCGCCGAGCAGGTTGAGGGCGGCGGAAGCCCGCGGGCCTTCAATCGCAATGGTTGCCAGATCTCCGGTCGCGTCTTCAAGCGTGACATCGTCCGCGATAATGTAACGGTCAATGTGTTCGAAAAGCTTCGACCGCGTCGCCGGCTCGGTATCGAGCAGAAAATAATCCTCGCGGCAAAAAACATTCACATCGGCTAGAATGCGGCCCTGCGCGTTGAGGAAAAAGGCGTAGCAACCCTCGCCCGGCGAGAGCGATTGGATGTCTTGCGTGGTCATCGCGTGAAGCAGGCGCGCGCGATCCTCACCCAGCACGCGAATCTTGCCGCGCGCGGATAGATCAATCCACGCGGCGCTCTCGCGCAAACCGAGGTAACCGTCCATACCCCTACTGTATAATGATGCCGAAATGCCGGCCTCAAAATGATCCATGAAATCCTGCCCGTGGGCTTGCTCCAGTGCAATTGCTCGATCTTCGGCGACGAGCAATCGCATGACGCCATCGTGATCGACCCGGGCGACAATATCGACGACATTCTCGCGATTCTGGACAAACACTCGCTGCATGTGAAGACCATCGTGATCACGCACGCCCACATCGACCACATCGGCGGAGCCGCCAAGCTTAAAGCCGCCACCGGCGCGCCGGTTGTGATGAACGCTCTCGACCAGGAACTCTACGATCATCTGGATGTGCAGGCGTCCTGGCTCGGCACGGAACCGCCCACACGCACCGCGATCGATGCCGGGGCTTCCGACGGCGATACACTTACGCTGGGTCCGGCTGAATTCCGCGTGCTCTACACGCCGGGCCACACCCAAGGCAGCATCTCTTTGTGGATTCCCACGGAGAATAAACTGATCGCGGGCGACACGCTCTTTCGCGACAGCATCGGCCGCACTGACTTGCCGGGTGGAAATCCACAGCAGATCCTGCGCTCGATCGAAGGCCAACTGCTGCGTTTGCCGGAAGAAACCGTGGTGGTCCCCGGGCACGGCCCTAACACCACCATCGGCCGCGAAAAAGAACGCAATCCGTTTTTACAAGGACTCTGATTTCCGGCGCTGCATCTCGGTCATGACGCTGGCCACCAGCTCTTTCGCGCCGGTCAGGCATTCGCTGATCATCTGCACGTCCATGACGGGCTTTCCAGGCTGACGTGCGCTCTGGCAATAGACGCCATGCTGGCCCACCAGCACCAGCGCATCGGTGAGCAAATCGAGTGTCACCGCGAGACGGCCCCGCTCCAGGCCCATGCGGAACTCAAACTCTTCGAGCGCTTGCTTACGGTCTTCATAAACGGACATTTGCTTTAAAGTATGACGCTCCGGTCAGGGGACCGTCCAAGCGCCCCGCTGGACCCATCCGGAATTGGTATTAGGTTCGTCGGCTTGCAGATAAACGGTTTTGGCTCCGCTGAAGGTGCGGAATACCGTGTTGACGGTGAACGAGACCGAATTACCGGAGTGAACCATAACCGTAAATCCGACGGCGCACTGCGTGTTGAAGAGATTCGCCGAGGACCCAATCGGCTTGGTGCTCAGCGTGGTACCGGCGTCGTCATAAAGCCCGATGGTTCCCGTGACGCGGTTATACACCAGATAACAGGCATTAGCCTGCACCGAAGGCGCGCCCGCGGTGATGAGCATGGACATGCCGACAATGTTCAGTTGCGAAGAAGAGTCGCTCACCGTGAAAGTGAAGTTGGGCGATGCACCCGTACCCGACGCCGGCGAGACGGAATCGGCCGTGGGCGCGCCGCCGGTGACGGTCCACCCACCCACGGTGACGAAGCCCGAATTGACGACCGTTTCCGATGCCAGCAAATATATGTTCTTCGCGCCGAACCAGCTGGCATTGAAAGCCAAGTCCACCGTGACGATCACCGATGTTACTCCGATCACCACGGTAGTATTCGCGCCGTTCAAGCTGCACTGGCTGTTTGACGCAATGGTGTTCGATCCCGGCGTCACCTTCGCGGCGCCATTTGCCGGGATATCGAATGCCAGCGACACCACGTTCTGAGTGCGGTCATACACCATGCTGCACGCATTGGTGGTGCTGAGCGAAGAAGAAATCAGCATCGCCATGCCGGTGATGAAGCCCGCGCCGCCTTGGTCGGAAGCGGTGAAGCTGAAGCGCTGGCCGGGTCCCGATCCGGAGGCCGGAACCGCGGAGTTTGCCACCGGCAGTCCTCCGGCTGCGACCAGGTAAGTCCCCCGCAGGAGCCACCCCGTGTTCTGCCCGGTTTCGGACGCAAACATGTAAATGTTCTTGGTGCCGCTGAAGGCTGCCTTGAAGGTGATGGATGCGGTCAATATTTGGGATAATCCGGACGCCGCCGACGTCACCGCTCCCACCTGGCACTGGCTGTTCTGCAATACCACGCCAGAACTGATCAGCTTCGAATCGGACCCGGCCGCGGAATCCCAGAGCAGCGACACTTTGCCCGCATTGCGGTCGTATACGATATCGCAGGCGTTGGTAACGGTAGCGCTGGTGGTGTTGAACAACATCGCCAGTCCGATCAGATTCGCGGCATTCTGCGTGTCTGAAAACACAAACGTGAAGGTCTGGCTGGAGCCGCTGGCGCCGTTCGGGGACACCGTATCGGCCGAGGGCACGGGCGGAGGAATCACCGCCGTCCACGTCCCGCGCGCCACCCATCCGGTATTCGCGCCTGCGTCGGCAGCATAAAGATAAACCGTCTTAGCGCCGCCAAAGCCCGGCCGGAACGTCAGCGAGACATTGAGGGTCAGCGTGCTCCCCGCGAGACTGACGGAGCTGCCGGCCCCGTTCACGATGCACTGGCTGTTCTGCTGGCTGCCGCCGCCGAAAGTAACGGCCTGCGATCCACTGGCCGGATCGTCGTTAGCCAGGCTCAGGACACCCGTCGACTGGTTGTAGTTGACGTAGCAGGCAAATGCGGTAGCGGCGCTGGTATTCACCAGCAACGACACGGTAGTCAGCGCCGCGGCGCCTCCGGTATCGGTATACTGCGCCGCAAACACCACGGTGTTGCCGCTTCCCGACGACGGCGTCACCGATACCGCCGACGGTATCTGCGGCGGCGGAGCGGTCACCCCTAAACGCGCCAGCCAGCCGACGCTGCTTCCGGTATTTGTTGTTTGAATCGCCCCCACCAGCGGCAAATCGAGCGAACTGGTTTGTCCTCCTAAGAACATGTTGCCGTTGGCATCGACCGCCAATGCATTTGCCACATCTGACTTGCTTCCCCCGTACCAGGTGGAGAAACCCAACGCATTGCCTGCAGGGTTCAATTTCGCAACAAAAGCGTCATAAAAACCGCCGAACGCACCCTGCACCGGATTACTTTGCGCGAAATCGCCAGAAGAGGTGTACCCTGCCGCGTAAGCATTCCCGCTGCTGTCGAGCCCAATTCCCCAGGCCCAGTCAAAGCTGGTTCCCCCCAAGTAAGTGCTGTAAACCAAGGCAGAGCCGGCGGGATTGATCTTGGTGACAAACGCATCCGCAACACCGTTGAAGGCGACCTGGTACGCGCCGGTGGTCACCGGAAAATCCGTCGAGTTAGTGACGCCCGCAATATAGGCGTTGCCTGTCGAATCGACCGCGATTCCATTGGCAAGCTCGGGTGTAATCGTGCCCGTGCCGCCCAGGTAGGTGCTGTACACCAGAGCCGTGCCTCCCGCGTTCAGCTTGGCGATGAAGGCATCTTGCGCGCCGCGGTTGCTCGTCTGAATCGCCCCGGCCAATGGAAAGTTCGTCGAATAAGTGCCACCGGCGATATACGCGTTGCCGCTACTATCAACCGCGATTCCACCCGCATGTTCGTCGAGCGTGCCGCCGAGAAAGGTGCTGTAGGCAACCGCGCCGCTAGAATTCAGCTTGGTAATGAACGCGTCCATCCCGCCGCCGAGCGCCGCTTGGACGCCGGCGACCACCGGAAAATTCGCGGACTGCGTATCGCCGGCGATATAAGCGCTCCCCGATCCATCGACGGCGATTGCCGTGCCCACCTCGTAGTTGGTTCCACCCAGGTAGGTGCTATAGAGCAGCGTGTTGCCGACATTATTCAATTTCAGCGCAAAAACTGTCTTCGCGCCGCCGAGTGTCGAACGCACCGGTGAAACCAGCGGGAAGTTCGAGGACGCAGTCGACCCCGTAACATAGGCCTGCCCGCTGCCATCGACAGCAATTGCCGCCGCCCGGTCATCGCCAGTTCCGCCAATATAGGTGGCGTAGACCAGCGCGCTCCCCGTGGGATTCAGTTTCACGATGAATGCATCCGCGCTGCCCGCGTTCGCGGCTTGTTCCGCCAGAACAATCGGAAAATTCAGCGCCTCGGTCCAGCCGGCCGCGTAGAGATTACCGCTGCTGTCGAGCGCCACGCCGGTCACTGCTCCCAGGCCCGTGCCTCCCATGTAGGTTGCGTACGAGATTACCGGATCGATCACCAAGGGCAGGGAATGATCATAGCTATTAACGTTGAAACCAACAGTGCGGCGATCGCGTAGGCGAAAGCGGCCCTTGACGCTCACCCGGCCGTTGGGCGTGTCCTGGTAAATCTCGGGGGCGTCTTCGATCAGACCTCGCGCATGCAGCCGTCCGCCAGCGTCGATCCAAAGATCCTTGGAATATGTCAGGCAGATCTCGTCCGGCTCGGCTCCCGGCGCAACTTGAAATTCGGACTTGACCCGGCCGCCGGCTGTCCCCGAATAAGTGAGATCGATTCCGGGATAAAGATTTGCATAATGAATCTTGCGGTGGGTGGGTAAGCCTGTCCGCCACTTTTGGGGGTCCTGGCCCGTTAGGAAATTGGCGCTACCCATGGGCTCGCCACCCTCCAACGCCACAGCGCCACTAGCCCCTTCAAAGGTGGCGCGGACTACCGCATCCCCCACCTCAAACGCGACGCCCTCGCGGGTAAACACAGCCAACGTGTCAGGAGTACGAATCAGAAAACGGTTCGGCGAGTCTTCTATGAAGAACAGCGGGTAAGGAAGGCCGTCCGCGGAAAACGCGGGTGCACCTGCCGATACCAGCGCCACGGCCAAGAGAAATCCGGAAAGCCACATCTACCTTGAATATCAGGTGAGTCCGTGAAACCCGAGGGTCCGATAAAACCTACGCCCCTATGTAGCGGGCGTACACGCTGCGGGCGATTCCCACGTCGGTAGTGCCCTTAATGATGGCGCGCCCGTCGGGAAAGACCGTGAGCTCGTAAGAGTCCAGCGCAACCCGCAACGCAAACTCGTTCGAGCGCACCGGAGCGAGCGCTCCCAGCCGCGCAGCCAGCGCGGGCAGGTCCACCGGCCGCGAACGCTCATGAATCTGCACCGCATTGCGCCCGCACAAGCTGATGGGCGCGCGCCGCGAGCCATCCAGATATACGAACTCCCTGCGGACGCAACACGGGCAATCGGCATCGCGCGCGGGTGGAGCCACCTGGCGGATGGCGCCCGTCCAGATATCCACAGTGGTGATGCGAGCCGTTACCGCATCCGCACCCAGCGCCAGCATCTTCAAAGCGTCGGCAGTCTGAAGAGCGGCAATAGTGGCCGTCACCGGCGCCAGCACGCCTTCGGTTTCGCAAGTCGGCTGCGCCCCCTCGGGAGGCTCGGGATAGACGCAGCGAAAACAAGCCGTGCTCCCCGGCACAATCGCAAGCTTGATCCCATAGCTCCCGACCGCCGCCCCGTAGACCCAGGGGATTCCCCGCTCGACCGCGGCATCATTGATCAGAAAGCGCGTTTCGAAATTGTCGGTCCCGTCGAGGATCAAGTCGATATTCTCAAACAGATCCTCAATATTCGCCGCGGTGAGGTCGGCCACCATTGGTTCGACCACGACGTCTGAATTCACCCGCGCCAGCCGCCGCGCCGCCGCCACCGCTTTGGGGAGAGCCTCGGCCGCGTCCGCCTCCTCAAACAAAAACTGGCGCTGCAAATTGGACCATTCGACAAAATCCCGGTCGATGATCCGCAGCCGCCCTACGCCTGCGCGCGCCATTGCCTCGGCTTGGACCGTCCCCAGCGCCCCGCAGCCGACGATAGCTACGCTTGCCGCGCCGATTTTGGCTTGGCCCGCTTCGCCCAAAGGCCGAAACCGGATTTGACGCGAGTAACGAGATTCTGGGGAACGCATCTGCACGGTAGGAACCCATTCAGATGTTAGCAGCAAGTCCCACAGACTCCGGGTTCCGTTTGACAGCCCCCCATTCGTAGTAACCCGCAAAAAAGCACTCCGTTGTGCGAACGTCAAGAGGTGGGATAGGTTAAGAATGAACGAAGGGAAGGGTGCTCGCCGTGGAGTTGGTGCGCGCGATGGCTGTTGAAGACAGTTGCCCAGAATGCCGGGACGATCTGCTAGCAGAAGCGCAATCTCTCGGAGGACTCCCGCTCGCTGGTGATGTCGTCATGGTTCCTAAGCATTGGCTCAACAGGGAATGTCCTCATGACCGCCCAGGCCTTAGATTTAAAGAGTTGGCTGTAGCCGACGCTGTTGAGCTGTCACGAGGAGCGGAACGAGCAAAGTCCGGCGAAGTCGAGTTGCAGGCTGCCGATTCTAAAATTGATGCAACGAAGGACATTGGGTATCCAGTTCGAGAGCACGGGCCGTATGGTTCGCACCCGATGCACGATGATTTCGACGACGAATCAGGCCCAGAAGGGTCTGGAACCTACTAGATCCACTCACGTCCACAAAAGTCATCTGATACGATTCGTGTGACAGAGTTCGGTACGCCGAGCCGATGCGCGGCAGGAAACTGCCGGACGAGCGACTGGAGGAGCGGAACACATCGTTTCCCTTCGGAGCGAAGGGCTGCGTTGCCACAGCTAGAATGCCAAACGCTGACATTTCGCACGACGCGCCAGTCGTTCCAAACTTCTAGGGACATATTTATCCGACTACCCTCGATTTGGTAGGTGCCTGAAAACGGCGCTGAAAGATTTAGGAATCGGACGGTAGCTTGAACAAGGCCGCCTCGTGGTAGAGGAACAACTTATCCGACCATTCTGGAAGAACTTCGGCTAGTGGAATTGCCCGCTCGCACCTTAGACAGCTAATCTGATAGACCGCAGCTTCCTTAAGTCTTCTGACAACCATTCGAGCGCCGCATATAGGGCAGGAGATTCGAGGAATATGGTTGGAGTGTATACAGTCCGGCTTGCCGCATCCGACGCAGTTCGCCCGGACCTCAAGGCTACTGCTGCTCTTACGAACAATCCGTGATTTCTTTTCGTGGCAACGAGACGGAATCGTAGCGAAAAGCTCCAACGTCAGATCTTCCATCGAATGTCAGACTATCACGCAAGTAGTTCGGCCAAGTCGGGCATAATTTCATCGTGCGGCTTCATAGGGCAAAACGCAATTCTCAACAACGGCACACATAGCAACGAAGGGCGCTAAGGCGCCATGGAAAGGAAAAAGCTGAGCGTGGGGAACCACCTCAAGGGGTTCATGGTTAACTCTGGCCCCACGCCTAGTCTTCGATCTTGAAGTCTTCGCCAGTGTACTTCTGTTTCTTGCTGCAACTTTGACATGGAATCTCTTCGTCGCGCCTGAATCTAACTACGCCCGGTCCAGTGGCAACTTCAAGTCTGATTTTCTCTCCACATTTTTTACAAGAGACGTACCAGTGCTTCGCCATTTTGCTTAGTATAGACAAACGATTGGAGGAAGGAAGCCGAGAATGAGAATTTTTTGGTGGCAAGACGCGCTCCATCTTGAGCCCAAATCTCAGGATGAGGCCAATATGATGGTTGCTTTTGCGGATTCCACCAAATGGGGGAGGAATCCGAGGAATCATTCAATCATGTCCCTGAAGCCGCCTATCATAAGGTTGTTCCAGGCGACACCTTCCCTGGTGAACGCAACGATCAAAATGTTATCGGTTGATCGATCTATATAACGGATTAGGTCTGCCTCAAGAAGTTGCGCCGGAAGATCGTTCTTGAGGAACCATTGCGAATAGAGCAGCCGCACTGCACCTAGAGCGCGCAAACGACCGTCTAGAGCCTCATAATTTTGAGGTCCGGGCCTGTCGAGATCATAGCTAACAAGGTAGTTTGCCATTACTGTCCTCAAAAACAATTACTCGGTAGAAGCGGTCTTAAGCGTAATCGCCAACAGGCCCCACCCGGCCCCGATTCGCCAACCAACGCCCCATATCAGTCCGCCTATATCGGAAAGTGTTAGCTGCGAAAGCGGCACCTTTATGGCACCCCACCATTCATATCCCAAAGTGAAATAGCCCAGTACTATCCATGCGGCTACCAGTAATATCTTGCCCAAATCTTGGACTATCTCCGAGCCGGTTTGTTTACCCACTCTTAGCCCCTGTTTCATTTAGTTCTTTAAGGAGATGTACCTTCTCCGGCGAGGCTTTGGCCTGCCGTTTCCATCCATGCGGACGAGCATATCACTTATAGAGATTGTATAGATCGAAGCAGCAGAGTGGCGAGGCCTAGGCTTGACACGAACAAGACCTCTGTTTGACACCCTCCGACCCCGTCCGCTAAACTTGGATACTGAACGAATAGCACGGAGAAGGTCTGTCTACATGAAAACGGTAATTCCCTCGGGCAAGGACATTCCGCGTAACTGGCACATAATCGACGCGGAAAACCTCGTGCTCGGGCGCGTGGCCACCAAGGCTGCCAATATTTTGATGGGCAAACACAAGCCCAGTTACACGCCGTACATCGACATGGGCGATCACATCATTGTGGTCAACGCGGCGAAGGTGCGTCTCACGGGGCGCAAAGAAGAACAGAAACTTTATCGCCGTCACTCGGGCTATCCCGGCGGACTCACGGAAACCAGCGCCCGTAAGGTGCGCGAGACCCGTCCGCAGCGGATGGTGGAAGAGGCGATTTCGGGCATGCTTCCGAAGAGCAAGCTGGGCAAACAGATGTACCGGAAGCTGCAGGTATACGCGGGTCCCAAGCACCCGCATGACGCGCAGAAGCCAGTGGCGCTGGCGATTTAGCGCTCAGAGGAGATCGGATTACAGTGGCATTAGTGCAACATTTGGGTACGGGACGCCGCAAGCGCGCGGTAGCGAGAGTCTTTCTGCGGCCGGGCGACGGCAAGATCACAGTCAACGGGCGCACTTTCGAGCACTATTTCCCGAGCGATACCGCCAGGGCCATCGTGAAGCAGCCGCTGCTCGCGACTGAGACTGCGGACAAGTTCGATATTTTGATCAACACCGCCGGCGGCGGGCCCACGGGCCAGGCCGGTGCCGCGAAGCTGGGAATTGCGCGCGCGCTGCTCGATTTCAATATCGAGTTGCGCGGCAAACTGAAGGAACTCGGCTTCCTCACCAGGGATGCGCGCCAGCATGAGCGCAAGAAGTACGGGCAGAAGGGCGCTCGGAAACGCTTCCAGTTCTCGAAGCGCTAACTAGACTCCGCCGGGTTTCGCGCCGTAGGGCGCGCGGCCGTTGGCGGAACGTTGTTTTTTGGCGGATTTGGAAGTCCGCTATCATTTGATCGTCTCACCCGGGCCACAAATTCCGCTTTGGGCCGTGGATCCGGGTTCAACCAACAGCACAGGCAAGGAGGCATTTTGCCGTCGATTAGTATGAAAGAATTGCTCGAAGCCGGCGTTCACTTCGGGCACCAGACCAAGCGCTGGAATCCCAAGATGAAAGAATACATCTTTGGCGAACGTAACGGGATCTATATTATCGATCTCCAGAAGACTCTCAAACTGTTTAAGGACGCGATGCGCTACGTGGGTGAAATGGCCGCGCAGGGCAAGACCGTTCTTTTCGTGGGCACCAAACGGCAAGCGCAGGAAGCCATCTCTGAAGAGGCCACGCGATCCGGCCAGTACTTCGTCAATCAACGCTGGCTGGGCGGATTGCTGACTAATATGGCCACGGTGCAGAAATCCATCAAGCGTCTGAAGGGACTGGACGCCATGGCTACCGAAGGCACCTGGGACGGGCGCGCCAAGAAGGAAGTGATTCGCCTTGAACGCGAGCGCAAGCACCTCAACCAGAACCTGTCGGGCATCAAAGACATGAACGGGCTGCCGGACTTGTTGTTCGTGATCGATTCGAATAAGGAAGCCATTGCCGTCGAAGAAGCCCGCAAGTTGGGCATCCCGGTGGTGGCGGTGGTCGACACTAATTGCGATCCGAGCAAAGTGGATTACGTGATTCCGGGCAACGATGACGCGCTCCGCGCCATTCGCCTGTTCACGACCAAGATTGCCGACGCCGTGGTCGAGGGCCGCCAGCTCGCGAGCGAACAGGATTTCAACGCCGAGAAAATCATCACCGATGAGACTCCGGTCGAGGATATCCCCGAGTACGCGCAGTTCATCGATCCCAAGTTCTCCGAACAGTTGATGTCGGAGTCCATGCCGGACGAAGCCTTGCCTTCGATGTCGCTGCCGCGCAAGGGGCCGGCCGCCGAAGTCGTCGACGAAGCGGTTCAGACCAACTGACCAGCAGGGGCCGAGCCTGCCAAAAAACGCGAGTAGTGTGTTTGGTGTGAGGAAATTATGGAAATCAGTGCACAGTTAGTAAAGCAGCTCCGGGAACGCACCGGAGCGGGGATGATGGAGTGTAAAAAAGCGCTGGTCGAATCCAAAGGCGACCTGGGCGAGGCTGAAGTGGTATTGCGCAAACATGGCATCGCCTCGGCAGCGAAGAAGTCGACGCGTTCGACCAAGCAAGGCGTGATTGGCAACTATATTCACGCCGGCGCGCAGATCGGCGTGTTGATCGAGGTCAACTGCGAATCCGATTTCGTGGCGCGCACCGAGGCCTTTCAGGAATTGGTCAAGGACTTGGCCATGCAAGTGGCTGCCGCCGATCCGCAGTTCGTGCGGCGCGAGGATGTCACCGCCGCCGCGATCGAAAAAGAGAAGGATATCGCCCGCGCCCGTGCCATCGGCGAGGGCAAGCCCGAAAAGATTCTTGAAAAGATCGTTGAAGGCCGCTTAGCTAAATACTACGAGGAAGTTTGCCTGATGGAACAGCCCTTCATCAAAGAAAATACCACTACCATCGCGGACCTGATCAAGACCAAGATCGCGAAGCTGGGCGAGAATATCTCGGTAGCGCGCTTCGTCCGTTTCAAAGTCGGCGATATGTCCGCATCTGAAGAAACCGCCGCGGAGTAACGAAATGAGCGCGCAGGGAACCTCGGCCGAGCGTGGGGAAGCGAAGTCCCGCTACCAGCGGATTCTGTTGAAACTTAGCGGAGAAGTGATGGCCGGCGAAGGTTCGTTCGGCTTGGACGCCGGGCGTGTCAAGGCTCTGGCGGAGGAAGTTGCCGAAGTAGCCAAGGCCGGTGTGCAGATCGGCTTAGTAGTGGGAGGCGGCAATTTCTTCCGCGGCGTGGCGGCCGCAGCGCGGCACATGGACCGTGTGGCCGCCGACCACATGGGCATGCTTGCGACCGTCATAAATGCGCTGGCTTTGCAGGACGCCCTCGAACAACAAGGCGTTCCCACGCGGGTGATGACGGCGATCCCCATGAACGAAGTCGCCGAGCCGTATATCCGCCGGCGGGCCATTCGCCATCTCGAAAAAGGCCGCATCGTCATTTTTGCCGCCGGCACTTCCAATCCCTATTTTTCCACGGACACTGCGGCCACGCTACGCGGTTTGGAAATCCATGCCGATGTCGTGGCCAAGGCCACCCGCGTTGACGGCGTCTATGACAAGGACCCGCTGCAGAACACCGACGCCGTGCGCTTCACTGAAATCAGCTACTCCGATGTCCTCGCGAAAAATCTGCGCGTGATGGACGCCTCCGCCGTGGCCATGTGCCGCGATAACCATCTGCGCATCGTGGTTTTTGATTTGAACGTGTATGGCAATATAATGCGTATGGCGATGGGCGAGCCCATCGGCACGCTGATTTCTTAAAACCGCATAAACGAAAAGGGGTTATGAAACCAGAACCGCAAGCACCCGCGAATCACACTTTTCAAAGCGTTAAAGAGCTGGAGGCGCACTCCAAGACCCGCATGGACAAAGTGCTGTCGGATTTGCAGAACGCCATCGCCAGCATCCGCACCGGCCGCGCGTCGGTGGGCATCTTCGACAATATCAAGGTGGATTACTACGGCACGCCGACGCCGCTCAATCAGGTGGCTAATCTGCACGTCCCCGAGCCATCGCTCATCACCATTCAGCCCTGGGACGTATCGCAGATTGCTGCTATCGAGAAAGCCATCCGCGGTTCAGATCTGGGTTTGAATCCCGCCAACGATGGGAAGCTGATTCGCGTCCCGGTCCCGCCTTTAACCGAAGAGCGCCGCAAGGAAATCGTCAAGCGTCTGCATAACGTGGCCGAGGAACATCGCGTGGCCGCGCGCAATATCCGGCGGGATGCTAATGAGCATTTGAAGAAGCTGCTCAAAGACAAACTTATCAGCGAGGACGAAGAGCGGCGTGCTTTGGATGACGTGCAGAAGATAACCGACGCCCACATCCTGAAGATCGACGCCGCGTCCAAGGCCAAAGAGACCGAAATCATGGGCGGCAAGTAAGCGGGGCGAGCCCGAGTCGTGGTGCACCACTGTGGTGCACATCTTTCTGTATGATGAAAGTATGCGGACTCGTTCCAAATCCCAGTCTTCCAGCGTCAAGCGCCGCACAGTCCGGCAAAGTGTAACAATTCCCTCGACTTTAGTTGTGGAAGTGCGGCGGGTGGCGAAGGAGCGGCATCTCACGATGAGCCGTGCGCTGGTCGCTCTGGCCGAGCGGGGAGTGCAGGCGGAAGCCGAAGCACAACGGAACTTGCGATCTGACTACCGCGGGTTCCTCGCGGAAAACGAGCCAGTCCGCAAGAACGAAGCCGGCAAGGCCCTGATCCGCGCAATCTTTGGGAAGGACGCGATTGCCGAGGATCCAGTTCGCTGATCTCCCGCGAGCAATGTGGGATCACCTACTGAAGCGTGTCGATGACCGGGCAATCTCGATGAATGACCTGTTGCGGCTTCAGGCGTGGGCGAGGTCACAACCCGAGACGCCGGAGGGCGATTGGTACAAGGACTTCGGCTCGTTCCTATTGTGCGGATCGGGTGCGTACCCCAAAACCGTTCTAGCGAAAGGTATGAAGCCTTTTGGTGATCCGCTCGATTGAGGGTAGCAGCCGCTACTGCGACCTAGCCGCTCATGGCGGCGAGGAATTCGCCGTTACTGCGGGTCTTCGAGAGTTTGTCGATCAGCAGTTCCATGCTCTCGGTAGGCGATAGTGGGTTCAGCACCTTGCGCAACACCCATACGCGGTTGAGTTCTTCCTTAGGCAGCAGAAGCTCTTCTTTGCGCGTGCCGGATTTCGAGATGTCAATGGCCGGGAACACGCGCTTGTCCATCAATTTGCGGTCCAGATGGATTTCCATGTTGCCGGTGCCCTTGAACTCTTCAAAGATCACGTCGTCCATGCGGCTGCCGGTATCGACCAGCGCCGAAGCCACGATGGTAAGCGACCCGCCTTCTTCAATATTGCGCGCCGCGCCGAAGAAGCGTTTGGGGCGCTGCAGCGCGTTCGAATCCACACCGCCCGAGAGCACTTTGCCCGAAGGCGGGACTACGGTGTTATAAGCGCGCGCCAGGCGCGTGATGGAATCGAGCAGGATGACCACGTCTTTCTTGTGCTCAACGAGACGCTTGGCTTTTTCGATCACCATTTCGGCCACTTGCACGTGGCGGGCGGCGGGTTCATCGAAGGTCGAGCTAATGACTTCGCCCTTGACCGAGCGCTGCATGTCGGTGACTTCCTCGGGGCGCTCGTCGATTAGTAGTACGATTAGCGAGACTTCAGGATGATTAGCAGTGATGGAATTGGCGATCGACTGCAACAGCATGGTCTTGCCGGTGCGCGGCGCGGCTACGATCAATCCGCGCTGGCCCTTGCCGATGGGAGTGAGCAGGTCCATGACACGGCCCGAGAAGTTGTCCTTGAGGGTTTCCATCTTTAGCCGCGCTTGCGGATAAAGCGGTGTGAGGTTGTCAAAGAAGATCTTGTTGCGGGCTTCCTCGGGCGGCTCAAAGTTGATGGCGTCGACTTTGATCAGTGCAAAGTAACGCTCGCCTTCCTTAGGCGGGCGGATCTGGCCGCTGACGGTGTCGCCGGTGCGCAGATCGAAGCGGCGGATCTGCGAGGGCGAGACATACACGTCGTCTGGGCCCGGCAGGTAGTTGTACTCAGGCGCGCGCAGAAAGCCGAAGCCGTCGGGCAGACATTCGAGCACGCCTTCGGAAAAGATCAGACCGCTTTTCTCCGCCTGCACTTGAAGGATTTTGAAAATCAGCTCTTGCTTGCGGAGTCCTGCGAAGCCCTGGACGCCCAGATCTTTGGCGATCTGGTTGAGCTTTTGGATGCTCATGTCCTTTAGCTCCACCAGATCGAGAGCGTTGCCGCGATTCGGCTGACCTTGGGCGGTGGCACGCCGCCGGGGGTCGAAGAGACGCCCGGTCATCTCCGGCTTGGCGGCTTCCGTTGGGTTCGTTTGGTCGCCTGCGGATTGCACTTCGACTAGGTCGGCTGGGTTCGTTTGGTTGCTGCCGTTTTCAGCGTCGACTGGCGGGTTGGCGTCCGCGGGAGGTTTGGCGTCCCCCGCGGCCTTCTCCCCCCGGGGCCCTTTCGTTCTTGCCTCCCGGGGCGGCTGGCCTTCCGGTTTTACAGGAGGCTGAGCCTGGTTGCCCGTGTCTAGTGGTTCTTGATTTTCGAAATCGCTTGCCAAATTTCCCTCACTCCCCGGCCGGTGGTGGCCGAGCATTCGAGCACTTCCCCCGCATGTCCTTCGCGCAGGGCCTGGTGGCTCGCGTGCCGTTCTTGCTGCGTCTTCAACTTATCCGCTTTAGTCGCGACCGCCAGATACGGCCGCCCATGGGCTTCGAGCCATTCCCTCAGCTCGCAGTCGCGTTCCATCCAACCTCTTCTGGCATCCAGCACGAGGATAGCCAGCCGCAATTTTCCGCGCCCCAGCAGGTAGCTCTCGATGAGCTCTTTCCACTCCCTCGTAATGTGCTTGGGGACTTTTGCGAAACCATAGCCAGGAAGATCGACAAAACGAAAACCTTCATCCAGCTGGAAGAAATTGATCGACTGCGTACAGCCGGGCCGCGAACTAGTGTATGCCAGCCCGTCAGCCCCCACCAGTGCATTAATCAGACTGGATTTCCCGACGTTGCTGCGTCCCAGGAACGCGACTTCCGCTTGATCTTCAGGCGGAAACTGCTCCGGCTTCGCTGCACTTATTATAAACCTTGCTGACATCTAACAGGGCGCGGCCGGCAGCCAGGCTCGCACAGCCCTTAATGAGTTATCTTTTCGGCCCGCGACTGCGCCACAATCTCCGCGGCGGTTTGCATCGCGGAAATCGGCGCCATTTCCAGTTCGCTTTCAAGCGCCAGCCGCAATACCTGATCCATTGATGTGACGAAATGCAGCTTCATGTCGTTGCGGATGTTTTCCGGTATGTCCGGCAGATCCCGCTCGTTATCCTGCGGCAAAATCGCTTCGCGGATTCCCTGGCGATGGGCGGCCAGCAGCTTCTCCTTCAAACCGCCGATGGGGAGCACGCGCCCGCGGACGGTGATCTCGCCGGTCATGGCGATATCGGCCCGCACCGGGATGCTGGTGAGCGCGCTCATAATGCTGGTCGCAATCGTGATACCTGCCGACGGGCCGTCTTTCGGGATCGCGCCCTCGGGAACATGCAAGTGAATATCCAGGTGGCGATAAAAGTCGCGCGGCAATCCCAGCGCCCCAGCCCGGCTGCGAACGTAGCTCATCGCGGCCTGAGCCGATTCCTGCATCACATCGCCGAGCTTACCGGTGAGCGTAAGCTTGCCGCGCCCTTCCATGATCGCGGCTTCCGTGGTCAGAATCGAGCCACCGACTTCGGTCCACGCCAAGCCCACCGTCGCACCCACCTCATTCTTCTTATCGGACTGGGTTTCGCGAAACTTCTGCGGCCCCAGGAGTTGGTTGACCTTCTCCGGCGTGACTGTCACTTTGAGGAAAGGCGTTTCCTTCTTCTTGGCGGCCTTGTCGGCTTGGGCGTTAACGACGGTGCGCGCGATCTTGCGGCATACGTTGCCGACCTCCCGCTCCAGATTGCGAACGCCCGCCTCGCGAGTATAGAACTGGATCAATTCCTGTATGCCCGCGTCCTCGAATTGGATCTGCTGGTCGCCCAGGCCCGTGCCCTTCATCTGCTTGGGAACCAGGAAGCGCTTGGCGATCTCCATTTTTTCGAGCTCGGTGTAGCCCGAAAGACGGATTACTTCCATGCGGTCCTGCAGGGCCGGCGGAATGGTGTGCAAGACGTTGGCGGTGGCGATGAAGAACACCTGGCTCAGGTCGTATTCGACGTCGAGGTAGTGGTCCTGGAACATATAGTTCTGTTCCGGATCGAGCACTTCGAGCAGCGCCGCCGACGGATCGCCGCGGAAGTCGGTCGACATCTTATCGATTTCATCCAGCATGAACACCGGATTGCGCACACCGGCCTTTTTCATCATCTGAAGAATCTGGCCCGGTAAAGCCCCGATGTAAGTGCGGCGATGACCGCGAACTTCCGCTTCATCGCGCACGCCGCCCAATGACAAGCGCACGAACTTGCGTCCGGTAGCCTTGGCGATGGACATGCCGAGCGAAGTCTTGCCGACGCCGGGCGCTCCTACGAAACATAAAATAGAGCCCTTCGGATCCTTGACCAGACGCCGCACCGCGAGGAATTCGAGGATGCGTTCCTTGATCTTCTCGAGCCCGTAGTGGTCGCTTTCGAGCACCTGCTGGGCGAAATTAAGATCGCGAATTTCCTTGGATTTCTTCTTCCATGGCACCGCCAGCAACCAGTCGAGGTAGTTGCGCGACACGGTGGATTCGGCCGACATCGGAGGCATCTGCTCCAGCCGCTTCAATTCCGCCATGGCCTTTTCGTGCGCGTCCTTGGTCATGCCGGCGGTTTCAATTTTCTTTTTGAGTTCGTCGAACTCGCTCTTTTCGCCGCGACCAAGCTCCTTCTGGATGGCCTTGATCTTCTCATTGAGGTAATACTCTTTTTGCGCCTTCTCCATCTGGCGCTTCACGCGGCCCTGGATGGTGCGGTCGACGCTCAGCTTCTCGATTTCGATGTCGAGCATCTCGGCGACGCGGGTGAGGCGGTCAATGGGATCGAAGATTTCGAGCAGCTCCTGCTTTTCCTCGATTGCGAGTTGCAGGTTGGCGCCTACTGTGTCGGCCAGCTTGCCGGGATCGTCGCCGCGAATAGCCGCAACGATGGTGTCGTAGTTGACGTTCTGGCTGATTTTCGCGTACTGCTCGAAAAGGTTCGTGACGCGCGAAGTTAACGCATCCAGTTGCGTCCCCTGTTCGACTTTAAATTGGAAAGTTTTTACGGTGGCTTTGAAGTAGCCCTCGTCTTCCGATACGGAGAGAACTTTGCCCCGCTCGACGCCCTCGACCAGCACCTTGATATTGCCGTCGGATTGCTTCAGGCTTTGGACGATGTTGGCCACCGTGCCGACGGAAAAGATTTCATCCGGACGGGGCTCATCGACGCTCGCGTCGTGCTGCGTCGCGAGAAAAATCTTCTTGTCGCCGGCCAACGCTTCTTCGAGAGCGCGCACGCTAGACTCGCGCCCCACGACGAACGGCGTCATCATGTGGGGGAAGATCACGACGTCCCGGATGGGCATCATCGGCAACCGGCGAGTGTCGGATTTTTCTTTGGAGGTAATCATTTTATGAAAGGTTTGGGTCAAATAGCGGACGCCGGGCCAATCCTCAAACAGCCTATCGGCTTAACCAGCTTTTTCGAGCAGAGTCACGTTAATTTTCTGCGTCAGCACCATTTCTTTGGTGACGGCGAACTCGCGGACCTTTTTATAAGTAGGCAGGTAATACATCAGGTCCAGCATTAGGTCTTCGAGGATCATGCGCAAGCCGCGGGCCCCCACCTTGCGCTCCATGGCGAGCTGGGCGATCGCTTCCAAAGCGTCGTCGCTAAACTTCAGCTTAACATTTTCGAATTCGAAGAGCTTCTGGTACTGGCGAATGATGGCATTCTTGGGCTTGGTGAGGATCTGGACCAGAGCTTCCTTGCTCAGCTCTTCGAGCACCGCCACCACCGGAAGGCGCCCGATGAATTCGGGGATGAAGCCGCTCTTGATTAAGTCCATGGGCTGAACCTGTTCGAGCATGTTGAGATCGCGGCGGCTGGAACTGCCGGGGCGGGGCCGTTGGGTTTCGCGGCCGGGTTCCTCCGTCTTCGAATAGCCGATGGTGCGGGTTCCGGTGCGGCGCTGGATGGTTTTTTCGAGGCCGATGAACGCGCCGCCACAGATAAACAAGATGTTGGTGGTGTCGACGGGAGTGAACTCCTGGTGGGGGTGCTTACGTCCACCTTGCGGGGGAACATTTGCGACCGTGCCTTCAAGGATCTTTAGCAAGGCCTGCTGAACTCCTTCGCCCGAAACATCGCGGGTGATGGAGGGGTTTTCGTCCTTGCGGCCGATTTTATCGATTTCGTCGATATAGATAATGCCTTGCTGGGCGCGTTGCACATCCCAATCGGCGTTCTGCAGCAGGCGCAGAATAATATTCTCAACATCTTCGCCTACGTAGCCGGCTTCGGTGAGCGTGGTGGCGTCGACGATGGCGAAAGGGACATCGAGAATGCGAGCCAAAGTCTGGGCCAGCAAAGTCTTGCCGGTACCCGTGGGCCCGATCAACAAAATGTTGGACTTGGACAGTTCCACCTCGCCTGAGCGCTGTTTGTTCATCTGAATGCGCTTGTAGTGGTTATAGACGGCGACGGCGAGCTTCTTCTTGGTGGAGTCCTGGCCGATCACGTACTGATCCAAGTACTCCTTTAATTCCAGAGGCTTAGGAAGCTTGTTCGGAGTCGCGTGGTGCTGATCGTGACGATCGTCTTCGAGAATAGAATTACAAACAGCTATGCATTCGTCACAAATGTACGCCTTGGGGTAGTCGGAGGGGGAGGAGATCAGCTTTCCGACAACGTCCTGGCTTTTGTGGCAGAAGGAACAACGCAGAGCATCATCCGAGCCAGTGCGCTTCACTGGGACCTCCTGACGGACCACCAAATCTTAGGAACTGACAAGTCCATTATAGCCGACTCGCGGCGAAAGGATAGTGCGGTTTGGAGGGCGAGCTTCAATCCGGGTCGCGAAATCGCCCTAAGTTCGTGGATTCCTTGCCTGATGGCCGGGCGGTAAAGGAGGCGGAAGAGCCACGAGCGGTGTCAAATCTTGTTATGCGAAGAATCCGGCTGCTCACGCGAATCCTGCTTGGACTTGCATTAGTTGCGGGGTGCGCGATCACCGTTTATGCAGGCCACCTCAGACGCGAGGCCAGCCGGCTGGTCCACATCGTCTATGAGTTTTCGAATCGCGGGAACCCGCCCACGATAGCAGACCTGCGCGAGCGTCTTGGGAACTCATTAAAACAGTCCGCACCTTGTATCGAGAACGGTTGTGGATACGAAGTTCGTTTGACCAATCAGTTGCTAGCCGTCTTGCACTTGGCGCCCTTTTCGGTGCTGAGAGCGACTTTCTGGACGACCAATGGCGTTCTTGATGTGAGCACTCTTGATTTCTGGACGGTCAACGCTGAAGAGAGAATGTTCTTGTCATATGTCACTTTCAAGTACTGCGACGCCTGTGATTCGGTCTGGTTGAATCCAGGCGGATCGTCGCGAATACCGGTAACCGGTACCATCGACATTGGAAACCGTGCGACCGAGGCGAACAAACGAATCGCACTTGCACTAGACGTCAGTTGTCTGACGAAGTTGTCAGGATGCACGAACCCCGCTCAAATGTTCCCTACGATCTGGGAACAACCTTCGGTCGAAATGGTTCGTTGCCTCATTCCCAACCACGACGGCACGGTCGAGTAAGGTGCCGTACGCGAAATCGAGCCGCCACGCGGACGATCCTGTTTTGGCGTGAATCGCGCAGGCGACGGTGTCCGGGATCCGTTCGGCTTCAGCGGGGTCCCGACATTTAACATGAGGTATGAACATCGGCATAGAAGGAATGCACTCCGCGGCGTGCGTGAGGCGGGTGCGGCTGGCTCTCGAAAAGGTGGAGGGTTTGCAGGTACGCGAGGTGAACCTTGGTTCGGCGGTAGTAGATGGGGATTCGAGCCAACAGGCGGCGGCGCTGGAGGCGATTCAAAAGGCCGGTTTCCAACCGCACCTGCCGGCTTGAGGTTTCAGAAAAGCTTCAGCAACGCATAGACGGCGGGGACGCTGAAGAGACTAGAGTCGATACGATCGAGCCAGCCGCCGTGGCCGGGGAGGAGCGTGCCGCTGTCTTTCACTCCTGCGCCGCGCTTGAGCGCCGATTCGCACAGGTCGCCGAGTTGCCCTGCGATGTTACCCGCCGCCGCCAAAAGCAGCGCCTGCGCGAGCGGCGCTTGCGGGATCAGATAGTGTGCGTAGATTCCGCCTACCAACATTCCTCCGGCGACGGAACCTGCTGCGCCTTCCCAGGACTTCGCGGGACTTACTACGGGCGCCATTTTATGTTTGCCGAATGATCGGCCGACGTAGAGCGCCGCCGTATCGCCGGCCCAACTGAGCAGCATCGCAAATAGCAGCCAGTGCGGATTGATGGCTCGCAGGTCGGCTGCGCAGCGCCACGCGCCGAAGACATAGGCCACGCCGAGTGAAAACGCGCCCGCCGCGGGGAGCGCCGCCGCAAGATTGTTCGCGCGCAGGGCGAGCGCCATCCCTAACATGGCGATCAAGACCAGAACCACGGCTGGGTTTGGCGCAAATAGCAATGCCAAGCCCGCGGCCATTCCGGGCCAGCCCGCGCGCAGGATGCCGCTCGAGGCAACGATATTGTCGAACTCGGAATACGCCAGCAATCCGGTGATGGCGAGCACGGCGAAAAACACCCACTGTGGGGAAGCGAGCGTCACCCACGCGATGAAGGGGATCAAGATCAGCGCGGTTGCGATGCGCTTCATCTGACGATGGTGGCAGGGGCGCCCAGGGTTTCGCGATAACGCGGCTCGACGCCCGATGGCGTGGGTCCGCCGAGGCCGCCGAAACGCCGGTCGCGCTTCTGGTAATCGAGGATGGCGCGAAGCAGATCGGCTCGGGTGAAGTCCGGCCATAGCGTCTCGGTGACGTACAACTCCGCGTAGGCGATCTGCCACAGCAGAAAATTGCTGACGCGCATTTCGCCGGAGGTGCGGATCAGGAGATCGGGATCGGGAATGCCGGCGGTGTAGAGGTGGGCTGAGATGGCGGCCTCATCGATCGACTCGGGCGTCAGTTCACCGCGGCGCACTTCTCCGGCGAGAGCTTTGACGGCGTCTACCAATTCCGCGCGTCCGCCATAGTTGATTGCCAGATTCACCAGCAGCCCGCGATTCGCGGATGTTTCAGCCAGCACTTCCTCAAGTTCTGCGTGGACCTGCGGGGGAAGGGCATCCAGGCGTCCGATGGCGTTCATGCGAATGTGCTGGCGCATCATCTCAGGTAATTCCAGGCGCAGGTAGGTGCGCAGGAGGCGCCATAACATTTCGATCTCGGTGCGCGGCCGCTTCCAGTTCTCGATCGAGAAGGCGTAGAGCGTGAGTACCCGAATGCCCATCTGCGCGCAGGTTTCGATGATGGTGCGCACCGGCCGCATCCCTGCTTTGTGACCGGCTACGCGGAGCTGACCGCGGCGCCGGGCCCAGCGCCCGTTGCCATCCATAATGATGGCGATGTGCGCGGGGAGGCGCCCGGGATCGACGGCGCGGGCGAGTGTGGCATCGGGATGATCGGATTTCAAAGATTCCAGCAGGGCTTGCATGGCAACTGACAATGGTAACAAAGCACCTTCTTTGCATTACAAAGTACTTGACAAGAGCGAAGGAGAACAGTAGGATCAAGCATGGCTCCCGTTCGACCCATCCGAAAAGGTTCCGAGGAACCTCTGGCGATGCATTCGCATGCCATAGACAATCTGCGCTACATCCGCGAGACGATGGAACGCGCCGGCTCCTTCACGGCGGTGCCGGGTTGGGGCGGGGTAACCATGGGAATCACGGCGGTGGCGGCCGCAGTGGTGGCCGAGTGGCAGGTCTCGCCGAAACAATGGCTCGCGACCTGGTTGGTCGAAGGAGCAGTAGCCATCGCGATCGGTGTGATCGCCATGCAACAGAAGGCGCGCGCGGCCGGTCTCGAATTGTGGTCCGCTCCGGCGCGCAAATTCGCGTTTAGTTTCGTGCCACCGGTGTTCGCGGGTGCGGCGTTGACTTTCGCATTATGGAAGGCGGGGCTGGTGCATCTGATCCCCGGCGCGTGGCTCCTGCTGTATGGAACCGGAGTCATTACAGGCGGAGCGTTTTCGGTGCGCGTAGTGCCCATCATGGGAGCGGGTTTTCTGGGGTTAGGAGCGATGGCTCTGCTGACACCGCCTGCTTTCGGCAATTTCTGGCTGGGGACGGGATTCGGCGGGCTGCACATAATTTTCGGAGTGATGATTGCGAGGAAGTATGGCGGCTAAAAATCACGCGGCGGCGGCACAACGTCCGGCGCGACCTGCAGTGGTAAACCGCGAAGCTGCGGGACTTGCGATTCCGGATTTCGACCGCTTGATCCATGAGCGCATCCGCCTGGGGATTATCAGCGCTCTTGCGGCCAACTCATCGCTGACCTTCAATGACCTAAAGAAATTGCTCAAAACCACCGACGGAAACTTAAGCGTCCATGCGCGCAAACTGGAAGAGGCCAAGTACATTCTATGCAGCAAGAGCTTTGAAGGGCGGATGCCCCGGACTGAGTACACGCTCGCGCCCGCCGGCCGCAAAGCTTTTGAGAAATACCTGGACCACATGGAAGCCTTGATTCAGGCGATGGGAAGATAAATCCGCGATGGAGAGTCAAACGGCGCCGGGACTGCATGTAGCCATCATCATGGATGGCAATGGCCGCTGGGCCAATCAGCGAGGGCTGCCGCGCCTGGCAGGGCACCGCGTGGGCGTCGAAGCTGTGCGGCACACAGTAGAAGCGGCTCCGGGGCTGGGCATAAAGGTATTAACGCTTTATGCATTCTCGGCCGATAACTGGCGTCGTCCGCCGCGTGAAGTGTCCGCGCTGATGCGGCTGCTGGGGCACTACCTGACGCAGGAGACCGACCGGTGTATCGCGACTGGCGTGCAACTTGAAGCCATCGGACGTCGCGACAGACTGCCTGCGAGCGTGGTGCGCATGATCGAGGATGCTGAGCGCCACACCATTGGCGGCGGAAAATTGCGGCTGCGCCTGGCCATCGATTATTCGGCGCGGCATGCCATCGTTGAAGCGGCTTCGCGTGCGCAGGGCCAGGGCGCAGAGGCGTGGTCGAAACTTTTGGGACCCGACGTCGACCTGCTCATCCGCACCAGCGGCGAGCAGCGCCTGAGCGATTTCCTGCTGTGGGAGTCCGCCTACGCCGAGATCGTGTTCACCTCGCGCATGTGGCCCGAGTTCAGTGCCCGCGATCTGGCGGATGCAGTTGCCGAGTTCCACCGGCGCGATCGCCGTTTCGGAGCCATTGCGGGCAGCAATTCCCGTCGTACCGCATAAGCTCAACGGTTCGACCCCCGCATGCTACCTTCAAGCCATGCCCGAAGAACGCCCAGATGCTGGTTCGAGGATCGACGAATACGTGGCAACGTTAAAATCAAGAATCCCGCAGATGGAACATGGCGCACTCGATTCCCGGCTCGATGAACTGCTGAATGATTCGAGCGCCGATGAAAACGATGTGATTGCGATTCTCGCGCAAGAATTCGATCCCCAGCACAACGCCTGACCGCTCGGACCCCACCTCATTGCGTCATCAACGCAACCCGATCGAGGCCGGCGCCCTTTGCAATGTCGATCACTTCCGCGACTTGCTGGAAATCCAGGTCTTTATCGGCACGCACAAAAATAGCGTGATTGGCGGCGTTCTTGAAAACGGCCTTCAATCGCCCGTCCAGGTCTTCCAACGCGACGGATTCTTGATTCAGGCGCACAGTTCCGTTTCCGACTACTGTGACTACGATGTCATCCCTTGGCGTTGCCGGCTTTTGGTCTGATGTTTCAGGAACTGAGGTTTTCAAACCGTGAGAGAGCGACGGCATGATGACCAAGAAAATAATGATTAGAACCAGCAAAACGTCGATTAACGGCGTCACATTCATTTCGGCTTTCTGATACGAACCGCCACCGACCGACATCGCCATTTGTTGTGCGCTCCTTGGTCCCTTTGACACTGCTGACCAAGGGAAAGTTCCATCTCGGGCTTCTCAACTTATCCAACGACTGGTCTTTATCCCCCTCCAAAAACCTCGCTACGCAGTTCGCGGTGAAGCGATAAGGCGACCATAAATGGCGCCGCGTAGGGAAGCGCGTTGACGATCAGGTAAACTCCCACCTGCCGGATCCATCCGGAAAAATATCCCTCGCTGGTCCATTCGGAGGCGGCGCTTAGAGCCGTAAGTTCGGCGAATCCCAGCAAGAGAGCTATCTCGGCTGCCGACATCACCAGCGTGCCCAGCACCAGCGGGCGAATGTTTCGCCTTAGTCCGGGCGCCGCCAGAATAATTGCCCAGTAGACGGGAAGGCTGAAGAGGAACGTGATCGCGTCGCCGCGCGGTATGTCGAAATCGATGGAGCGAATCTGCCGCGCCACCGGTTGCTGCGTGGTCGGGGGCAAGGTTTTTTCGAGAGGCACCCGCAGGGTCCAGCCGCCCGAGGCATTTTCTTCAACCGACAGGAAAATCCCGGCCGCACCTTTAAGCAGATAGAGCATCGGACTCAGCAGGACGAACCACCAGAGAGAGAGCAGGCAGATGACGAGCGCCGAGCCCCGCAACAGAAAGCGAGTTTGCGGCTCAAACGCCATGCGCGGCAGTCCCCGTCCGCACGACCCGGTTCACCCATAACCAGAAGACGACCAAGGTGTCGAGCATCAACAGGCTTTCCCACAGATAGGCATGGGCGAATTCGAACCAAATCATACTAAACTGTCCCAAGTAAAAGAGACTGACAAAGCGAACGATATTGATCGCCTGAATGATCAAGCTGCCGGCCAGCAGGCCGAGTGCTTTGGTTTTCCAAGGGGCTCGAAAAGCAAGGATAGCCGACCACAGCAGAATAGTGACGTTGACGGCGTTGCACCCGTCGCGCATCTCCACGCCGAAGCCTCCAGGAGCACGCAGGATCGCTGCCTCCCGGATGGCGTGACCTCCGCAGACCAGGATGAGCCCGTGCGAGACCCCCACCAGCGCCCGCGAAAGCGTTTTATCCAGGGACTGGAGCGGAGGCGTCAGCACCACCCCAAAACCCAATAACATGCAAAAAACAAAGATTATAACGAAGCGAAATGGGCGGATATGCGTCACAAAATAGCACCGGAAACCGTGGAATTCCCGGCGGCGTGCGCCGCGCCGGCGCCGCGTGTCATCGCTACGCTCGCGCTCTCCTGGCAAGAATCGATCCCAACGCGGCCAATAACAGCGCCAGTCCAGCCAACACCGGAAGCGACATTGCGGGAGCGCCAAACTGTATGGAAGGTGGCGGCAGACCGGGAAGGCCTGCCCCGCCGCTGCAAAACGAAACCTGGCTATTATCGAGCGTCACGGCGCCATTTCGCGCGAGAAGCCGGCCCGCCACGGCGGCCGCGCTATTCAAGGTGATGCTCGTCAGCGCGACGATGCTTCCAACCAGCGAAGTGCCTGTGCCGAGAGTAGCCGAACTGCCCGCCTGCCAAAACACACCGCAACTCGATGCATTATTGATCAGAAGTACCGACGAGTTACTGGCGGTGGTGAGTGTGCTTCCCATCTGAAAAATGAAAATCGCATTAGGGTTGCCGAGGGCATTGAGAGTCAGCGTTCCCGTTAGCTGAGCCGAGCTGTTAAAGCAGTAGACGCCGGGCGTCAGCGTTAATCCGCCTAAATCTTGCCCGGTCAAGTTAGTGGTGCAAGAAGTGGTCGCCAGTTGGTTATACAAGATGGTGAGGTCGGATTGCGCCTGGGCAGCGACTCCATCGGCGGCATGAATCGTCCCGCTCGAAACGCTCCCCGGTGGAAACCCCGTGACCGCGCTTCCCGGACTCACGCCCAGGTTGCCGTTCACAATCGTAGGTGTGGCTGAATTGGTGACAGTCGAGCCCCCCAGAACCCCAAACGAGCTCAGCTGAGCCAGCGCCGTGGAGGGCAAGAGAAGGAATAGGACAATTCCCGATGCCAGGACCGGTATATATTGATTTTTCAGGCAAGAATTCATCGAATATTAAGGTGAGGATAAGCGAAAGGATTGTCAAAGTCAAGCCATATTGAAGTCGTAATCGTCAGGAATTTCAAGGCTATTTCAAGAAAACTAAAAGCGGCAGGATGAGATTCAAGCGCACCTGCTAACTTAACTTAAGTGAACGGAGTGATCATAGTCGACAAACCGCAGGGCTGGACCTCGCATGACGTCGTCAACAGGATGCGACGCCTGGCGGGCACGCGCAAGATCGGGCATCTGGGTACGCTCGACCCAGGCGACCGGCGTGTTGCCCCTGGTGATCGGTCACGCCACCCGGCTGGCACAGTTCTTCACCCGCAACGACAAGGTCTATGAGGGAGTAATTCACTTCGGCTATTCAACTGACAGCTACGACATGGACGGAGTCGCGACTTCGGTGGAGACGCCGATGACGCTTGAGCTGCGCACCCTCGAATCGGTGCTGGACGGCTTTCGCGGAGAGTTCCAGCAGGTTCCTCCGCCGGTCTCCGCTAAAAAAATTGGCGGACAGAGGGCCTATGAACTGGCGCGTAGCGGCCAAATTGTGGACCTGGAACCGGTGGGAGTGCAGATTTATGAACTTCAGGTTTTGGCGCTCGAAGGTTGTGAGGCGACGATTCGCCTGCATTGTTCCGCCGGCACCTACGTGAGAAGCATCGCGCACGACGCTGGCCAGGCACTCGGCTGTGGAGCGTTCCTCAAAACCTTGCGCCGGTTGGCTTCCGGCGATTTCAAGATCGAACAGGCCAGAACTCTGGACGATCTGGCAGCGCTGGTAAAAGAAGACAGGTTGCGAGAGGCGCTAATCCCGGCCGCGCAACTGCTGCCCGCTTTTCCGGCGGAGTTGGTGGACGCGGTTACGGCCGGGCAAATTCGCAACGGCCGTGACTTTCGGGTTTCGCCGTTTCAGGCGCGTGCGGACAGCCGCTATGTAAAGGCGGTCTCCGCCCAGGGAGAACTGATTGCAATCGGCGAGGTGCGGTTGCCGCATCTATATCATCCGGTCCTGGTCTTTTGATCTCGCAGGCACCCAAAAAGTGAAACAAGTTTCATTTTTCAGGGACTTGTGCGGACCCTAAGTTCAAGTATTCTGAAATTAGCGATGGGTTTCCCAACGACGGCTTTCGTCATCGGTTTGCTGGCTGGGACAGCGGCCCCGTGGCTGGCCGCCGATGAAGTTGCAACCGGCAAAACAGCGGATACGTTTTTTGCCGGTACCGTGGCGCAGTCCACTTCCGAAACCATAACCGTGGCCAGAACCGTGCGCGGCAAGGCGGAAAGCCGCACCTTTAACCTGACGCCGCAGACCAAGATCGATGGGAAACTGGCGGCGCGAGTCCGCGTTACGGTGCGCTATATTGTCGACGATGACGGCGATACCGCCACCTTGATCGTAGTGCGGGGGTTCCCCAAGGCGTCTAAGCAGAAAAAGAAGTAGAAACGCGACGCGTCAGCTCTTTTTCGCGGTCTTTGGTTTGCGGTTCTTGTTCCACCCCGGCTTGTTCACCTGGCGCGAGCGTCCCAGCGCCAGGGCGTGGCTGGGCACCGCTTCGGTAATCACACTGCCTGCGGCAACATAGCTATCCTGGCCGATTTCGACGGGCGCCACTAGCGTAGAGTTGCTGCCGATGAACGCTCCCGCGCCGATCTTGGTAGCGTGTTTCTTCTCGCCGTCATAGTTGCAGGTAATGGTGCCGGCGCCGATATTCACGCGTTCCCCGATTTCGGAATCGCCCAGATACGCCAGGTGCTGGCTCTTGGCGCCGGCTCCCAGGCGAGTTTTCTTCAACTCCACAAAGTTGCCGATGCGCGCTTCGGGACCCACCTGCGCCTGCATGCGGATGCGCGCGAAGGGGCCGACTTGTGCGCCGGGATCGATACGGGAGTCGGCCACCATCGTATAAGGTGCGATCACGATGCGGTCTCCCAGCGCGGCCGATTCGAGAATGGCGCCCTGGCCGATGCGGCAATCTTCGCCCACGGCGGTGTTGCCCAGCAGGCGCACGAAGGGCTCGATGACGGTGTCGGCGCCGACGCGAACCTGGGCGTCGATGGCTACGGTTTCCGGGCGCTCAATGGTGACCCCGGAAAGCATGAGTTCGCGAGTCTTGCGCGCGCGCAGGATGCGATCGGCTTCGGCCAGTTCGATACGGGTATTGATACCCAGCAGTTCGCTCGAATCCGCTACGTGCAGGGGCTGCACGCGCTGCCCGTGGCGGTTGAGGATCTCCGCGATATCGGTGAGATAGAGTTCGCCCGAGGCGGCATTGGGGTGGATCTCCGTTATATATTTCCACAGCAGCTTCGCGCGAAAACAGTAGATGCCCGAATTGATGACGCGCACTTGAAGCTGCTCCGGAGTCGCGTCTTTGTGCTCGACGATGGCGGAGACGTTGCCTTGCTGGTCGAGAATAACGCGGCCGTACCCGGTAGGGTCATCGAGAGTGGTGGTGATCAAGGTGGCGGCTGCGTCGGACGAAGTTTGAGCGGCGCGCAACTGCTTCAGCGTGGCGGCGGAAAGCAGAGGGGTATCGCCATAGAGCACCATTAGCAGGCCGTCCTGCTTGGGATCGGCCTCATGGAGCGGCTCGCGTGCGCACATCACGGCATGGCCGGTGCCCTTCTGCTGGACCTGGCGGGCGAAGCGGACTCCCATGGGCTCAAGCAGGGTTTCGACGGTATCGGCCTGGTGGCCGGTGACCACGACGATTCGGTCCCGCGCCGTAACGGCGCTGGCGGCCTGCACCACGTGTTCCACCAGCGACAGCCCGCCCGCGCGATGCAAAACCTTGGCTTGCTTCGAGCGCATGCGCGTACCCAAACCGGCGGCCAGAATCACCACGGTAGTCTTCATAGATTCAGTTTCCGTTTTCTGCTGCGTCCCCGCTGCGCCAGTTCCATGGTCACGGCCCCGATGGCGCCGGGGTCATGGCGAATCTTCTCGCCAACCTTGGCCCGCGACATACGCATGAGGTCTGTGCAAAGCACATCTAATCCTAGTGCGGACAGGTTCTCGGTATCATTCTCCACCGGCTGCGCGAACTTGGCCTGATAAGGATCCAATAGTTTGTCCGGCAGCGATCCGGTATTAACCACGCATACGTCGAGGACGTTGCGCGCCCGCCCGCAGTGGCGCAGGATAGCCGCGACATGATCCGATGCCCGGAAGTTCGCGGTTTCCCCAGGCTGCCACATCAAATTAACGAAATACGCCTTCAAAGCCGGAGATTTCGCGATGGCTTGCGGGATGCCGTCGACCAGCAGGTTGGGAATCACGCTGGTAAATAGCGAACCGGGGCCGAGGGTAATGAGATCGGCGTCCGCGATGGCGCGAAGAGTTTCGGCAAGCGGCTTGGGTTTACGGGGACGCAGCGAGATGCGCTCGATACGTGAAGTACTGCGGCTGATACGGGTCTCGCCGCTGAGCTTGCGGCCATTGGCCAAGGTGGCTTCGAGAACCACCTGGGTGGATGTCGCCGGGTAAATGCGCCCCAGCACCGAGAGAACTTGCGAGGAAAGGGTGACGGCGCTCGCAAAGTCGCCCGTCAGATCGGTCATGGCGGTGAGGAACAGATTTCCGAAGCTATGGCCTTTCAGCCCGTGGCCGCTCGAAAACCGGTATTGAAACAGGCGGGCAATCAGGCCTTCGTATTCCGCCAGCGCCACCATGCAGTTGCGGATGTCGCCGGGCGGAAGCACATCGAACTCGCGGCGCAGGCGGCCGGAGCTGCCGCCGTCGTCGGTGACGGTGACCACCGCCGTGAGTTCCAGGAAGCCTTCGGCTGCCTTGACATACCGTTTCAATCCCCGAAGCAGTGTGGAAAGACCGGTGCCGCCGCCTATCGAAACGATCCTCAAGGGGGGCGCGGGCCCAACGGGGGGCGATTTGCGGGCCAGGCGGTAGCTCCTTCTCCTCCAGCATCGCATGGCGGAAGAGCGGATTCCAGCGTAAGGTGAGCTAAAACAATAGTAAGGCTAAATGTTTTCCCGAAGTTCGATTCAAAGCGGAACCAACGCAATCGAACAAATGGGGCCACCGGGGAGCCTAGGTGCGGATTAAGATGCCCGCTTGCGCTGCGGCTCTTCTTCCTCGTCGTCGTAAGCGGGGAGCTGCTCTAAGTCCTCAGACTCGAGCACTGCATCGCAGTCGAGACAGCGCATGTAATCGACACCATCCCGCCGCATCAGGAACTCCGTGCGCTTATGATCACAACCGGGCATAAGAAGGAGACGATTATCCTTATTCTAATGAAGGTTGTGACGATGTCAAGACCCAGTGCGCTTTGGAGGTGAAAAGCGGGTACCGGGGCGGCCGCGTCGAAACGGCCGCCATCCGAATGAAAAATTTAGATTTACCAACGTGGACCACGGCTTCCACCACGGCCACCGCCGCCCCCACCACCACCGGCGCCCCCGCGTCCACGACCGCCGCCAAAGCCGCCGCCTCCTCCACCCGTGGGTTTCGGACGCGCTTCGTTGACATTAATCGCCCGGCCGTTCATTTCCGCGCCATTCAATTGGGCGATGGCCGTTTCCGCGTCGCGCTTTTCGGTCATTTCGACGAAAGCAAAACCGCGGGGCTGGCCGGTATCGCGATCCGTCACAATATTGACCCGCTCGACGTTGCCGTACTGGGCGAAGGCGGCGTGCAGGTCTTCCTGGGTGGTCTGATAGCTGAGGTTCCCGACAAAGATATTGGTCATCAGAAATGCTCCTTAGGGAATTGGAAACAGGTTGGGTCCGAAAACGCTGGCGGGCAGCGCCATGGACGGGACGCGGTACTTCGAGCGCAATGCATATCGGCCGGGACAGACGGGAATCGGAGCTACCCTTGGATCGGTCGGAGCATTTCAGTTAAAAACAACACGGCGGATCCGAAAATCAACTTTCTACACCCGGTCGAAAGAGCCCTTTATTTACCCAAAAGCTCTCAGGGCTGAATGTCTTAGCAGGATACCTCAGGGCGGAGCGGCAATGCAACCGACGGGGCACCCGGGTCCAATGGCCCCGACCGTACCCGCTAATCATCCTCCGAGGAACTGCCGAAAGGACTCTGGGGGTGCTCCGTAAATGAAGAGCTGGGTAGTTTTGGCTGCTGGTGCGCTCCTAGTGGGAGTCGTCACGCAGGCCGCGTCACAGAACCTTTCGGGCGAGTGGAAATTGAACTTTGCCAAGAGCAATTACGGCAAGTTTCCGGCTCCCTCTAGCATGACGCGCAAAATCGCCCACAACGACCCGAAGCTGCTTCTCACGACTACGCAGAAAGGCCCGCAAGGCGAGGTGACCAGCAAACTGGTTTATACGACGGACGGCAAGGAGTCAGTCAACCAAGTCGTGGGCGGGGAAGCGAAGGGTACCGCGCAGTGGATCGGCGATAAGTTGATGATCGAGAGCAGCCGCGAATTTCAAGGGGCGACGCTTAAGCAGAAGGACATCTGGGCGCTCTCAGACGACGGCAAGACCCTCACCATCGATTCGCACGTCAGCATTCCGAATGGCGAATTCGACATAAAACAGGTATTTGACAAGCAATAACCGCGGGCTATTTTTCCCGTTCGACCATGCGCCGGACGCGGTCGATTTCGCTCGACAGCTTGCGTTCGCGCAGCGCCAGCGACACCACGTAGACCACCAGAATCACAAACGCGGCCGCGAAGCCGTAAAACATGTACATGAAATTACGGGCGTCGATCATGCGTGTCCTTAATAAGAATGTGCCATGCGCCGCAGGGAATCGATTTCGCGCGACCGTTCTTCCTGGCGGGTCCGCACCATCACCAGGATGGCCGCGAGGCACATGAACGCCAGCCAGTTCCAGTAAATGGGCGCCTCCATGCCGGGGCCCATGCCGCCGCCGTCGCGAACGCTGAGCACCGGCGCGGGGTGCTGGGTGCGCCACCACTCGATGGATTTCCACACGATTAAAATGTCCACGCAGCCGAAGATCGAGACCACTGCGGACAGGCGCGCGCGCTGGGTCGGTTCATCGATCGCCCGGCGCAGCATCAGGTAGCCCGCGTAGATCAGCCAGCAGACCAGCATGGTGGTGAGGCGCGCATCCCAGGCCCACCAGATTCCCCAGATGATGCGTCCCCAGATCATCCCGGTGGCGAGAACGATGGTGGCGAAGGCGAGCGATACTTCCGTGACGGCCGCCGCGAAGGCGTCGTACTTCAGTTTCCCCGAAATCAGATACGCCGCGCTGGCGCCCAGGGCCACGAAGAATCCGGTGAAGCCGGTGAAGATGCTGGGCACGTGAATATAGACGATGCGATAGATAGCGCCCTGGTTGGCTTCATCCGGTAAGATCAGGAAAATTTTGTAGAAATTGAAGGACAGCAGCACCGCGCATACGGCGGCGAGGACGAACAGGATGCGGTCGCGAGTGTCGGTTTGGGTCATATTGATTCACCCCACGAGAACAATATCAATGAATACCACGGCCAGAACAGTGTAAATGAAATCGAAGCCGGTGAGGACCCGCAGCCAGATCATATTATCTCCGCCCAAAGGCATGCCGGCCATCAGGTCGCTGGTCAGCGTCATGGCGGCCATCAGTGCGGGGATCAGCAAGGGGTAGACCAGCGTCGGCAGCATCATCTCGCGCATGCGGAGGTTGACAGTGAGCGCGCTGAACATGGTGCCGATAACGGTCATTCCCCAGGTGCCCAGCAGAATCACCAGCACCACCGGCCAGAACTGTTTCGAGAAATGGGTGTCGTAGAGCACGGCGAATACCGCCAGCGCCGCGATTTCGACGATCATCAGCAACAGGAAATTCGCCAAAGTTTTGCCGAAGAAAATAGCTGAGGCGGGCGCGGGGGACGAGATCAATGCGTCCAGGCAATCATTCTGCAATTCGCGCGCAAAACTACGGTTTAACACCAGTGCTCCGGCGAAGGAGAAAACCAGCCACAGCAGTCCGCCCGAAATGGTGCGCAATTCTTCTGACGATGGATCGAACGCGAAGCTGAACAGCACCAGAATTACCAGTGAGAAAGCGAACGACGCGTTGAAGGCTTCCTTGGTGCGGATCTCGGAACGCAGATCCTTGGCGGCGATGGTGAACGAGGCCCGCAGGAAAGAGGACACCGTTAGTTGTCTCCATAAGTCCGGTAGAGCCAGCCCGGGTCGTCGACCATCTGCTGCGTGCGCTCGCCGGTGAAAGCAAGCTGTCCGCGCTGGATCAGAGCCACGTGCGTTGCGAGCTCGAGCGCTTCTCGCAATTGGTGCGTCGAGAGGATAATGGTGCGCCCGGAAGCATGCGCCTCCGCGAGCAAGGACTGCAACACGGCAATAGCCCGGTCATCCAGCGCCGTGAACGGCTCGTCGAGCAGCAGCACTTCAGGTTCGTGCATGAAGGCGCGCGCGACCGCCAGCCGCTGCCGCATGCCGCGCGAGAATTCGCGCACCAAACCGTCGCGCACGCGGTCGAGGCCCGTGCGTTCGAGCCATGCGAGCGCAGTCTTCTCCGGCTCGGCGAGACCGTAGAGCTTTGCGAACAGAACCAGATTTTCGGTGGCGGAAAGTTCGTCGTAAAGCGAGATCCCGTGGCCCAGCACGCCGATGCGCCGCCGCGTCGCTTGCTCTCGGACACTGGCGCCTTGGATATGTACGGTTCCCTCAGACGCCTTCGAAAGTCCCGCGACAATCCGCAGCAGAGTGGTCTTGCCCGCGCCGTTGCGCCCGAGCAACGCCACGGTCGAGCCCGGTTCAATGTTCAGTTGGATGTCACGCAGGGCGGGGAAGTCGCCGTAGTATTTCCAAACTCTGTCAATTTCGAGTGCGGCCGCACTCACACGGTCCCTCTGCGATAGAGCATGGTCCCGCCTAGCGCCAGGATTCCGAAGGCGAGTCCCAGAACCCAGAAAAGTTGCGCGTAAAGGCGCGGCTTCTTGATCTCGACCTGGGGCGAGCCGCTATCGTCGCCTTTAGCCTGTGCGGAGTCGTCGCCGCGCAACGAGCCGATTCCGGTGATGAGTAAGTTGTAGTCGGGTGCGTTCAGCGTGTAGATATTCGCCTGCGTCTGCGGCTCCTGCCCGGCCGGTTCGATGCCGTCGCCGGTAACCGTGACCGCGGGCGGAGTCACCAGGTGTGTAGCTGCGCCCGACGCCACCACTTTGCCCGCGAACTTGTCTGCGGCGGGGACGTTGTAAGTCACGTCCATGCGCGTCTCGCCTGGTTTCACCGGATAGTCGATTTTATAAATGTCAGCGGTCGGGGTCTTTACCGGGGGACGCGTGATCGGCATGCCACCGGGCGCCGTGATCACCACCTGCGCCTTCCCGCCGGTCGCCGGCGGCAGGTAGAACTGAATGGAGCCCTTGGCGGGATCGTTAAACGTCAGATTTGTTTCGTTGCCGAGCACAAAAGTTTCGCTGATTCTAAGATTCTCGATGCCCGGTTCGAGCAGGATCAAATGCTCCATGGTCTTGGCTACGCCGGCCTTTTTAGTCGCGTCATAGACTTTGACCTGAACGCCGGTGGTCGCCATTCCAGGGGTAATGATCTGGTTATAGGTGGTGCCTTGAAAGGTTGCCTGAATGAGACCGGGGCCGGGAGGGATTTGCTTGTCGATCTTGAACTGGCCTTTTGCGTCCGTGCTTGTTTTCCCGAGTTGCACCATGCCGTTCTGGCTGGGCTGGACTAGATTAACATCGACTCCTGCCTGAGGTTTACCGGTGGTGACGTTAATCGCCACGCCGTCGACCGCAAGAACCGGCAGCGAGAAGGCCAGCAGGATTGCAAGGTCGCGAATCATGCTGATCCTTTCTTGCCCGCGGTCTCCGGCTTAGGCTGCATTTTCTCAATCCCGGCGACCACTACGGCCAGCTCCTTTTGGAGGGCAAGCTTAGTTTGGGCATAGTCGGCATCCGACAGTTTGCCCACGCGATATTCAAACTGCAAATCACGCAAGTTCTCGTAAATCGCGGCCTTGCGCTCGTCGAGGTGCAGCGTAGGCGAGACCGGGTCGGGTGGCGGAATGTCCTTGGCGCGAATGAACAGCGTGTAAAACAAGGTTGCGGCGAGCAGGAGGACGACGGCGAGAAGCAGGTTCATCTAATCGAGGTTAGCCGTGTCTTTTTCAATTCTCGCTAGCGTCGCGGCGTCGATCGGCGGAACGTTGGAGGGAGCGAGGCGCGGCCGCATGTAGCGGCGGATGGTCCACAGCACCAGAAGAAATCCCAAGCTGAGCGCGACGTAGGGGCCTAAGACGCCGGCGATTCCAGGAGGGATCACCAGGATGTCCTTACCGTTCTCGGCGACATACTGATCGAGGATCTGCTGGTCGCTCATGCCGGATTTCTGCATATTGACCATTTTGGACTTATTGGTTTTGCACACCGGACATCCCGGAGGCATTACGCAAGCCATGTTCTGATTACAGCCACAACTGCACTTCAGCTTCGACGCGATCCGATTGATCTGCGGCGAATCCATTTCGCTTGCGGTTTGCCCCACGGCCGCCACCATCATGATGGCGAGCAGGAGACTACTTTTCCACTTGCGCATGTTTCCCCGTGACCGTGACCACTTCCGTTCGCGGATACACCAGACGGCTCTTGCTGGGGATCAGGCAGATGATGGTGCCAATTAGGACTCCCCAATAGCCGATCCAGATCCAGCTCACTAGCGGGAAGACGTAGGCTTGCAGCACGGTGCCCTCGCCATCGTTCGACGCGCCGGCAAAATTCAGGTAAAGGTCTTCGTTCAAGCGCCTGCGAATGGCGACGTTCGAAGTCGGCTGCCGGGACGCGAAGTAGAGCCGCCTTTCCGGCCGCAGCGTGCCCAGATCGCTTCCGCCCTTAGCGACGCCGACGTTCAGGATTTCCCAGGAATAGTTTTCGTTGCGCCCGGTTTCGGTCTCGCCGATCGATAGCTGGTAGGCGCCTAGTTGCAGTTTCTCGCCTTTCGCGACCTGCAAAGTCTTATCCAGATCGAAGGCTTTCCCGGTGAAGCCGATGAACATAAAAACGATGCCCATGTGCACCAAGTAGCCGCCATAACGCCGGGTGTTGCGATGCGTCAATTCGATCATAGCGGCGAACAGGTTCTGCCCCTCTTTACCGCGAATCGCACTCGCGCCTTTGAAGAATTCGATCACCACGGTGACTGTCACGAAGGTGCACAGCGCGAACGATACCAGCGCGTAGAAGTGCCGCACGCCCATGGCGAATAATCCGGCGGCTAATGCCAGTCCCGCGACACTCGGCCAGAAGAATGCGCGCTTGAGACTTTCTACCGAACTCTTGCGCCAGGCGATCAGCGGTCCCACGCCAGTCAGCAGCATTAGCCCCAACCCGATCGGAATGTTTACGCGATTAAAGAAAGGCGCGTCAACGCTGATTTTTTCCCCGTTGATGGCTTCGGTGATCACCGGAAACAAGGTGCCCCACAGCACTGCGAAACAGCTCGCGAGCAAAATCAGATTGTTAAACAGAAAACTCGACTCGCGCGATAGAACGCTTTCGAGCTGCGACTCGCTCTTCAGATAGTCCAGGCGAATCAGAATCAGATACACCGTGGCGGCGATGCCCACGGCGAGGAACACCACGAAATAACGTCCAAGCGACGACTGCGCGAACGCGTGGACCGATTGCACCACACCGCTGCGCGTCAGAAATGTCCCGAAGATGCACAGGAAGAAAGTGCAGGAAACCAGCACCATATTCCACACCTTCATCATTCCCTTTTTCTCCTGCATCATTACCGAATGCAGGAAAGCGGTGGCGGTGATCCAAGGCAGCAGCGAAGCGTTTTCCACAGGGTCCCAGCCCCAGTAGCCGCCCCAGCCAAGCACCGCGTAGGCCCATCCGGCGCCGAGCAGGACACCTGTCGTCTGAAACATCCAGGTGACCAAGGTCCAGCGGCGCGTGGTGTGAATCCAGGAATCACCCGGCTGCTTGGTGATCAGCGAGCCGATCGCAAACGCAAACGGAACCGCGAAACCCACATAGCCCAAATACAGCATCGGCGGATGGATCACCATGGTCCAATACTGCAAGAGGGGGTTAAGACCCTGCCCATCGCCCGCATCGACGATGCCCTTGCCGGCCATTAGAACCTTGAACGGAGCCTCCACGAAGCTAATGAGGATCAGAAAGAAAGTTTCCGTGGTCATCAGCACCGCGGTCACATAGGGCATCATCTCGCGGAACTTACGGCGATTCTGAAACACCAGAATGCTGGTGTAAGTCGAGAGCAGCCACGCCCACAAGAGCAGCGAACCCTCTTGTCCGCCCCACCAGGAAGCAAACTTATAGGGCACATCCATCGACTTGTTGCTGTGCTCGGCCACATAGGCCAAACGGAAGTCGCCTGCGATCAGCGAATAGACCAATAGGGACGCAGCCACTGTGAGCAGGGCCCACACGCAGTAAACCGCGCGCTCCGCACTCAAAATCAGGAAGGGGCGGCGGCCCAGTTTGCCCGCCACCGAACCGATGACTGCGTAGACCGCAAAACAGAATGCAAGCAGGATGGCAAGCGTGCCCAGATTTTCCATGAAGCCTCTTTCGCGTTGACTTGGGGACTGCGCGTACTGTCCCGCCCCGCTAACTACGAACCGACGGATTCCCTTTAACGGTTGGTTTCGCTTCGTACTTCGAAGCGCATTTTGCCTGAATCTTGGTGGCGTGGAAGACGCCATCCGAGCCCAGCTTGCCATCCGCCAAAGCCTGTGCGCCATCGCGGAACGTGTCCGGAAGCGGGTCGATGCCGCTGTAAACCACCTGCATGCGGAGCTTATCTTGCGCCAAAGTGAACGAAACGTCCGCCCCCTTACGCACAATGGAATTGGGAGCGATGTCGCCGCCCACGCGCAGCCGCTTTTCCTGCGCCTGAGTGCCCAACTGCTTCAGCTCGGCGACGGTCTTATAGTAAGTCTTGGTTTCGCTGATGCCGCCCACCGCCAGCCAGGCCAAGGTACCTAGAACTGCAACTATGAGGAGTCCGAATTTCAAATAGTTCTTCATGGGCGCTTTTTCCTTCATTCATAGTATACTCCCGCATCTCAAGACGGATGTGCCTGGAGGATTTCGAATTACATGGAGCGGGCCCCGGCCTGTTCGAGCCAGCGGCTCAACTCCCAACGAGTCGCGATGCCGCTGCGCTGCAAGAAGAGTGTCCCCCCGCGGAAAACTGCAAAATTGGGGACCGACCGGACTTGATAGCGGACGGCCAGATCCGGATGCGCGTCTATATCCACCTTAAGCACCAGGGCGCGACCGGCCATATCTTTCGCCAAGGCCTCGATTTCCGGCCCGGCTAATCTGCAAGGACCACACCAGGTAGCCCAAAAATCCACCAGAATAGGCACTTTCGCGTCCTGAATAACGGACTCCAGGATGGCACTGTCAGCCTCGATCGGTTCCCCCCTTGGACTTAACGGCGCTTTACACGCGCCGCAACGGCCGGTATGGGCCAAATGCGCCGCCGGGACGCGATTACTCGCGCGGCACGACGGGCAGCGACGGAGGGTAGTGAACGCCACAGGGTCTGCCCGCGATTATCGCATTGCTTACCTAGTAAACTCCCGCTTCTTTGGCAAAGTCGGGTGGATGATCGTGCGCCGTCTTCGAGTGGGCCGATTCCGCTGTAGTCGGATCAATCATGGCCTTGATCTCGGAGATGCGCTCAGCCGGGAAGCCCCCCAGCCGGGCGTGTTCCCGAATCAGGCCTTCGCTCGGAGCGATATAAATGCAATAAATTTTGTCGCCGGTCACATAGCTCTGTACCCACTGCACTTGGGGACCTAGGCTGCGGAGCACCGAACAGGACTTTTCGGACACCGCGGCCAGTTCGGCAGGCGATAGCTGGCCCGCTCCCGGAAGGGTTCGCTCAATCACATACTTAGGCATAAAAGCTCCTTTTACTGGGGAGTATATACCAATTGCGGGCTCGGGATCTCTAGACGCGCGCCATCACGCCGTTACCGCATTTCGCAGCTCAAATTTTTCGAACTTCCTGCGCACGTGTTGCGTAAGATTACTGCGATGGTGCTCGCGCACTTTTCGGCTGCTACCCTCGGCCGGGCTGGCAAAAACACGGCGGTAGCCTTGGGGAGATCGCCATGAGAAGAGTTCTGCGCTTCGTGCTTTGGGGCTTGATGGGCGTGGTTGCGTTGGTCAGCGTGCTGGGTGCGCTGCTGGCCTACTTTGGCTACTCGGCGGCTCCGGAGGTTCCACGACTGTCGGGCACCCTGACCCGCGGAACGATAACGGTGGGAGGACTGAAGCGCACGTACCGTACCTACGTGCCGCGGGGTCTGGCAAAAGGAGCGCCGCTGGTGCTGGTGATGCACGGCGCGGGCGAAAACGGCGCGCTTATTCGAATCGAAACAGGTTACGGATTTGAGCGCCTCGCGGACGAACATGGTTTTGCGCTGGTCTATCCCAATGCGTATGAAGGTTACTGGAACGTGTGCAACATCGCCGGTGACGTCAGCGCGAACGGGTTCGCCATTGATGATGTTGGTTTTCTGACCGGGCTGGTCGACAAGCTTGCCGGCGAGATCGGCGGCGACCCGGGTCGGGTGTTTGCGGCCGGCAGTTCCCGTGGCGGTTTTATGGCGTTTCGCCTTGCGCTCGAAGCTCCTTCCCGGTTTCGCGCCGTCGCGGCGGTGTCGGCAAACGTGCCGTCGCCGGAGAACTTCAAGTGCAAGCCCGTGGGGCAAGGCACTTCTTCCGTCATGATCATGAACGGTACCGAGGACCCCCTGGTCCCCTTCGACGGTGGTCCGGTTGGCCTCTTCGGATTGTTTTACAAGATGGGCAAGGTGCGGTCATCGCGGGAGTCGGGCCAGTATTTTGCGGACCTCAACCACATCGCCGGTACACCGGAAAGGAACGAGACCATGGTGGCCGACGGAGTTCGCGTGGAACAGGTGCTCTGGCGCAACAGCTCCAAAGCGGAGGTGGAATTGGTTGCCATTCACGGCGGTGGACATGGCATCCCTCAGCCATACCGGCGTCATCCCAGGGGATTGGGACCGTCGCCCAGGGAACCGAACGGACCGGCCGTGATCTGGGCCTTCTTCGAGCGACAGCGGCCGGAGATGGCTAGCGGGCATTAATCCTGCAAGCATGATCTCGACAAGCAAGACCAGGATAGCTGGTTCGCTAGCTACCTGCCCATTCCCACTTGCCCGCCTCCGCCGGAAAACGCTACCTTAAAGAGAACCCCCATGCTGAAGCCACTAGTTCAAGCACCCGACGACCTCAATCCTCAGGAAACCGCCGAATGGGTAGAGGCTCTCGACGACATCATCGATCAGGTAGGGCCCGACCGGGCGAGCTACCTGCTCGAACACCTGATGGAACGCGCCGCCAACCTGGGCGTGCGAGTCCCGCTGCGCTGGAATACTCCTTACATCAACACCATTCCGCCCGAAGAACAAGTGCCGTATCCAGGGGACCGGGAAATCGAATGGCGCATCAAATGTCTCGCGCGCTGGAACGCGCTTGCCATGGTGGTGCGGGCCAATAAGAACGACGCGAATATTGGGGGCCATCTGGCGACCTATGCGTCGCTCGCTACCCTTCTTGAAGTCGGCTACAATCACTTCTTCCGCGGCTCCTACCAGGACCCGAGCGCAGGCAAACTGGCGGGCGATTTTGTCTACTTCCAGGGCCACTCCTCGCCGGGCGTGTATGCGCGCGCGTTTCTCGAAGGACGGTTGAATGAAACGCAGCTTGAGAACTTCAGGCATGAGCTGCGCGATCAACCTGGTTTGTCGTCCTATCCGCACCCCTGGCTGATGCCGAATTTCTGGCAGTTTCCGACGGTATCGATGGGCTTGGGCGCGATCAGCGCTATTTATCAGGCGCGCTTCATGCGGTACCTCGAAAACCGCAGCATTATCCCTAAGACGCAGCGGAAAGTGTGGGCCTTCCTGGGTGACGGAGAAACCGATGAGCCGGAATCGCTCGGTGCGCTGACGCTCGCTTCGCGCGAAAAGCTCGATAACCTCATTTTTGTGGTCAACTGCAATCTGCAGCGGCTGGATGGTCCGGTGCGCGGCAATGGAAGCATCATTCAGGAACTGGAAGCGGCGTTTCTGGGCGCTGGTTGGAACGTCATTAAGGTAGTCTGGGGCGGCGGTTGGGACGATCTGCTGGCTCGCGACGCCAGCGGCTTGCTGATCAAGCGCATGCACGAGTGCGTAGACGGCGAATATCAGGCGTTTCGCGCTATGGACGGCGCCTATATCCGCAAAGAGTTTTTCGGAAAATATCCCGAGCTGCTTAAGCTGGTGGAGCACCTGAGCGACGACGAGATTTGGGCGCTCCGCCGCGGGGGTCTGGACCCTCTCAAGGTATATAACGCCTACCATCGCGCGATGCAGCACCGGGGACAGCCCACCGTCATTCTGGCCAAAACCGTGAAGGGTTACGGCCTGGGCGAAGCTGCGGAAGGCCGCATGACGGCCCACCAGCAAAAAAAGATTGGCGAGGCCGATCTGCTCAAGATCCGCGACCGCTTCCAGCTTCCGCTATCGGACGAAGCTGTCACCCACGTCGATTTTTACCGTCCGCCTGCGGATTCTCCCGAAGGCCGCTACCTGCGCAAGCGAGTAGAAGCCCAAGGCGGTCCCATTCCAACGCGCGAGGTGAAGCCCATCGAGATCAAGTCGCCGGACCTGGGAACCTTCAAGGAAGCGCTGGAGGGTTCGCGGGGCCGGGAAGCCTCCACGACATCGGCTTTCGTATCCATCATCAAGACCCTGATGAAGTCGCCTGAAATAGGCAAACTGGTGGTGCCGATCATTCCCGACGAGGCCCGCACTTTCGGCATGGAATCGCTCTTCCGCGAGTACGGCATTTACGCAAGCCTGGGACAGCACTACAAACCCGTGGATTCGAACGTGCTGCTGTATTACAAGGAAGCGCAGAACGGGCAGATCTTGGAAGAGGGGATCACGGAAGCGGGTTCCATGGCGTCCTGCCTCGCCGCCGGAACGGCTTACGCGAATTACGGCGTGCCGATGATTCCGTTTTACATCTACTATTCGATGTTCGGATATCAGCGCGTGGGCGACTTGGTCTGGTCTTTCGCCGATTCGCGGGGGAAGGGCTTCCTGATGGGCGGGACCTCCGGGCGCACCACTCTGCTGGGCGAGGGATTGCAGCACCAGGATGGACAGAGCCCGCTGCTATTCAGCGTCGTTCCCACCTGTGCTATCTACGACCCCGCTTACGCGTACGAGCTGGCGGTGATCATTCAAGACGGCATTCGACGCATGTATCAGGAGATGGAAGATCGCTTCTACTACATCTGCGTTTACAACGAAAACTACATTCAGCCTCCCATGGCGGGAATTGAAAACGGAGTTTCGCCCGAGATGCGCGACGGTATTTTGAAGGGCATCTACAAATACCGGGCATCGGAGAAAGGTGCAGCCGTGGCGCAGTTGTTCGGCAGCGGTTCGATTTTGAATGAGGCGCTGCGGGCGCAGAAGATTCTGTCGGAACGCTACGAGATCGCGACCGACGTCTGGTCCGTCACCAGCTACAACGAATTGCGCCGTGATGGCCTGGCTGTCGACCGCTGGAACCGGTTGCATCCCGCCGAAATTCCCCGCGTGGCCCACATCGCCAGGCTATTTGAAGCCGAACCAGGCCCTATCATCGCTTCGAGCGATTACATCAAAGCGGTCCCGGACCAGGTTTCTCCGTGGCTGGGCGCGCGGCTCCATACTCTCGGCACCGACGGCTTCGGCCGCAGCGAAAACCGGGAACACTTGCGCCGTTTTTTCGAGATCTCGGCCGAAGCGATCGCACAGGCGACTCTTTCCACGTTGGCCCGCGAAGGCAAACTGGATGCCCAACGCGCGCAGGCGGCCATCGCCGAACTCGGGTTCGATTCCGAAACCCCGGATCCGGTGACTCAATAACCCTGAAGGAAACTCGGCATGGCTCCTCACGAAAGAAGCGAGATCATACAGATCCTCGAAGATAGCCGCGCCGATTTTCGTGCGGCTGTCGATGGCGTTGCAGAGCCGGACGCAAAGGTGCGCCCCGAGCCGGGCCGCTGGTCGGTCCTCGAGTGTGTGGAGCATATCGTGATCAGCGAATCCAGGTTCCTGGGATGGCTGCAGAATCCAATCGCCGAAGCCGCACCGCCGCTGGACAAAGAAAAAGAGGCGAGGCTATTAGTTGGCATTGCCAGCCGCGCTCAGCGTGTCGAAGCCCCAGAGCCTGCCCGTCCTAGCGGCCGCTTCGCGACGCTTGCCGAAGCGATGGAGCAGTTCGACGCGGCTCGCGCGGCGAGCATCCGCTTTGCCGAAAGTCAGGGCCCGCGGCTCCATACGCTGGCCGTGAAGCACCCGTTTTTCGGAGTCTGCAACGGCTCAGAAGTGATGGTGCTGATGGCCGCGCACGCCCGGCGGCATGCAGCGCAGATCCGTGAAATCAGAAATCAAAATGTCCGCTGAGGGATTCCGTGACTCAGTTCGTGATTACGCAACAACTCAGGGTCTTGAGGCAGGCTGCATCCTTAGCCCGTGAGGACGGCGCCACATCGTGAACCGGGCATTGTGGGTTATCCAGTGGTTGCTAGCGGTGGTCTTTCTATTTGCCGGAGGGTCCAAGCTTATTCTCCCGGTAGAGGAAATGACCAAGCAAATGCCACTGCCCGGCCCGTTCTTGCGCTTCATCGGCGTGGCGGAGGTGCTGGGCGCGGCCGGTCTTATATTGCCCGGTCTGCTGCGCATCCGGCCCGGGCTGACTTCACTGGCGGCCGGCGGTCTGCTGGTTATCATGATTGGCGCGACCGCAGTGACGCTGCTGAGCCTCGGCGTTGCCAAAGCTTTTATCCCCTTGTCGGTGGGAGTCCTCGTGGCATTCGTAGCTTATGGACGCTGGCCGCGGGCGCCAATCCACTAGTTTGGCCTAAGCGTGTAGTTTGGTCCTAAGCTTGCTACACACGGACGCGTGCAGTGTGCTACCGAACGAGATGAACGCTTTACGTGCGCTCATTGGCAGAATTTGCCGTTTGACCTGGAAAAGTTTACGCGGTACACGTTCGTCGCAGTAGGTTTTGAAAGTCACACGCACATGGAGAAGAGCTAAATGAAAACTACAATAATTGCAGCAGGGCTAGCACTAAGCTTACTCGGCACGGGTTGCGCAACCAAGAAATACGTCGCGAAATCGATTGCGCCGGTCGAACAGAGAGTAAGCGGGGTGGAAGGCAAGAACACAGAGCAGGACACCAAGATCACAGCTAACGCCGCGCAGATCGACTCCGTGGATAAGGATTTGTCGCGCACGAAAGAGCGCCTGACCGATACCGATGCCAAGGTGACGGCGGCGGGGGCAGCGGCGGCGGCGGCGGATGCCAAAGCGGCGGCGGCCGCGAACGCAGCCATGACGGCGGACTCGAAAGGCCAGAGGGGCATCGAGACCGGTACCATGGCGGCCAAATCTGTCGACACCTTGCGCGAGGATGTGCGCAATGGCAAGTTCAAGATGACTAAATCGGATACGGTGCTATTCGGGTTCAATCGTAAGAATCTGAGCGATGAAGCCAAGGCGCAGCTGGACAGTTTTCTGCAGTCGCTCGATGGCCTGAACCGGTATGTGGTCGAGATTCAGGGTTTCACGGATAAGACTGGCTCCTCCGTTTATAACGATGTATTGAGCCAGGAGCGGGCGCAGGCCGTCGCTCGTTATCTCGCGGTCCATAAGGTTCCGCTGCGGAATATCACAATGATGGGCACGGGCGTCGCCGAAGGGGAACAGAAAACCCGCGACGAACGTGCGCAAGGCCGCAAGGTCGACGTCCGGATTTACGTTCCAGAAATTTAGGGTTCGGACGCCGCGTGTACTGCTCACGCCGCGGAGTCCTTCGAGTTGGCCGCCAGACCCTCCGACCTGACGGCCATTTTAGGGCAGGCGCTTGACTAGGTCCTGCGCGAGGAGATCTGCACGCCTCGCCAGGTTGACTGCGGTCACCAGATCTTGTTCTCGCGCCTGCTCTGCTTGTTTCTGAAAAGTTTGGATGCGGCGGACCAATTGGGTTTGCTCGGTATTCAGGTGTTTCCCCGCCATTGTTCCCAGGACCCTTTTTACCCGGTCCAAGCTCTCCTCCAATGAACGGTTGTATTCGCGTAGCTGATCGGCCGTGAAGATCTGGCCCAGTCGCGGTGCGGGCGGCGGTTCCGGTGGAACCACGGTCGCCGGCGGTGGCGCGGTGGCTCGCACCGGGGGAGGAATCCGGCGCGGAACTGGAGAAGGCGGCGGCGCTGCTGCGCTGGGCAGGCTTGCTGGAATGTCTAGCGGCGGCGCTTCGGCCGGGATTTCGATGTCGGGCGGCGCCGGCAGTTCGGGCTGAGCGATGGCGACAGTGCGTCGAGCGGCGGGGGGCGGAACAAATACCCGGATCGCCGGCCGCTTTTGAAACCTGCACGCGGTGGCGCCCAACGCTAACCCGAGGATCAATGCAAGCAGCCGCAACCTAAACATGATGCACCACAGCCGGGAACTGAAGGCGGAAAGTGGTTCCCCGGCCCATCTCGCTCGAAAAGTCGACTGTACCATTATGTAACTGAACCGCCCGGTACGTCATGGCGAGGCCGATGCCCGATCCGCGTTCCTTGGTAGTGAAGTAAAGCTGAAAGACCTTGTCGCGGACTTCCGGAGGGATGCCGGGTCCGTCGTCGGCGACTTCGGCCACTACCTGTTCCTGGGTGCGCTCCACCTTCAGGCGCAAATGGCCGCCTTGTTTCATAACCTCCAGCGCGTTGGTGACCAGATTGAGCACCGCTTGTTTGAGCAAGTCGGCGTCGCCGCGCATCCAGGCGGGTTCTGTGGGCGCTTCAAAGTGCACTTCGACGCCGGCTACGCGAGCTTGCGGCGTCATCAAGGTCGCGACTTCAGAGACCAGCGCCCCCAAATCCACTTCGGCGAAGCGAACTTCGAGAGGCCGCGAGAAATCGAGAAAAGTCTTCACCACCCGGTCCAGGCGGCGGACTTCCTTGGAAAGCACATCGATTTCAGGAATCAGTTGGCCGTCCTGGATCTCGGCGTGAGCGCGCAAAAGATCCAACCGCAGGGAAATCGCATTCAGAGGATTTTTGATTTCATGGGCCACGCCGCCGCTGATCCGGCTAATCGCGGCCAAGCGCGAGGCGACATCGAATTGGGACGCCATGCTTGCGACCTTGTCGTCCAGACTGCGTTTGAGATTGGTATTGTCGCGGCGCGCGCCGCTATATTGCTGGCCGAGTAAATTCAGTTTGCTTTCCAAAGCGACAAATTCACGCGGCCGGTTTTCGAGGTCTTTGGAACCTGTACCCTCATCGCCGCGGAAGCTGCCCTGGGCGATCCGGTCAATTGTATCCTCAATCCGCTTGAGAGGGCGTAGCGCGCGGCTGGTGGCCAACCCTGCCAGCAGCAGCGATAACAGCAGCGCAGCCGCGGACACACCGGCAGCCGCACGCACCTGCGGCACCACCGGATCGATCAGGAATACGCTGGAGGTTACCACTTGAATGGTAAAGATGGATTGCTGCCCGACTCCAAGCGGGACTAACACCTGGTAATCCGGCTTGCGCACCGTTAAATCGACGAAGCGCCGGTACCAGGGCCGTTGCCTCCACTCCGCGAAATTTTGTAAGTGAGCCAATTCCTGCCCCACCCGCGAAGGGTTGGAGGACGCCAGGATCATGCCTTCCTGGCCGCCCACATTAATTTCCAACAGCGCGTCGGAAAGCGCCATGGTACGGAACAGCATGGTGGCGACGTCCGGGTCATTGGCGATGATCTCGCGCCACGAGGATTTCGTCGCCTCGAGATCAGCGGGTGCGGGCTGCTCGAGCGAGTGCCGGTTGATGCGGTCGTTAATGAAGGCGTTGACCTGCTGGCTGGCAAGCTGGGCGCGCTCTAGCGCCGTCGCGGTAAGGGAATTCACCAGGCTGTTGAGGTACAGAACGGCGAAAACCAGCACCACCACCGTTACCAGTGCGACGGTTAAAAGAATCAAGCGAACCCGCAGGGACATGGGGCGTCAGATCGCGCCCGGTCCATCCTGGGCGCCATACTCCCGTAATTTATTAAAGAGGGTTTTCTGGCTGATGCCCAGGATCTCGGCCGCGCGCGTCTTATTGTTCTTGGTGTGTTCGAGGGTCAGCTCGATCAAGGCGCGCTCGGCATGCTCGATGGTGGAACCCACCGGTATGCGCAGCTCGTTTCCGTTAGCGGCAGCCACAGCAGCGGCGGGGCGGACCGCTCCCGGAGTCTGGTGGAATAACGGCGGCAGATGTTCCGGCCGGATCACTCCTTCGCTGGCCAATATGGCCGCGCGTTCGATCACGTTGCGCAACTCGCGGACGTTGCCGGGCCAATTATGAGTGCGCAGGATTTCGAGCACGTTGGGCGTGGCTTCGGCAACCTTGATCGAATGTTTGCGATTCAGGTCGGCGAGCAAAGCCGAGACCAGCGAGGGAATATCTTCGAGACGGTCGCGCAGCGGCGGAAGCGGGACCGGGAACACGTTGAGGCGGTAGAAGAGATCTTCCCGGAAACGGTTATCGCGCATCGCGATTTCAAGGGGTGAATTGGTGGCGGCGATGACGCGCACGTCGAGTTGAACCTCATTCTTGCTTCCCAGGCGGCGCACGCGCTGGTCTTCCAAAACGCGCAGAAGCTTTGCTTGGGTCCCCATCGGCATGTCGCCGATTTCATCCAGCAGCACGGTGCCATTCTGCGCGAGCTCGAAGCAGCCGGCGCGGCGTTCGAGCGCCCCCGTGAAGGCTCCTTTCTCATGTCCGAAGAGCTCGCTTTCGATGAGCGTCTCCGGAAGTGCGGCGCAGTTGATCGCCACGAAAGGCGCGCTGCGGCGAGGGCTTAAGTTATGGATGGCGCGCGCTGCCAGTTCCTTGCCGGTGCCGCTTTCACCGGTAATCAGCACTGCCGCACGGCTGGGAGCCACTTGTTGGATGAGCGCGAAAACCTCCTGCATTTTGGGTGAACCGCCCGTCATTTCCCCCAACACGCCGTGGTACCCCAATTCCCGTTCCAGCCGTTCTGCATGTTCGGCGAGACCCTGCTGCGCGACGGCGCGCTCGATCAAGAGTCGCAGAGCTTGGGACTGAACCGGCTTTTCCAAAAACCAAAACGCGCCCAGATCGTGGATGAGGGAGAGCGCGGTTTCGAGGCTCCCAAAAGCGGTCTGCACGATGGCTGCGGGCGAGCCCGCCTGATCTTTGAGATGCTGCAAGAGTTCCTGCCCCGTCATGCGAGGCATATTGAGATCGGTGACAATCACATGCGCCCGGAATGCGGCGAGTTTGTCGAGGGCATCCTGCCCGTCGGTGGCGGTTTCCACCGAGTAGCCCCACAGCGCGATCATGCCCGCCAGCGCCGTGCGCTGACTTTCTTCATCGTCCACCACCAGGACGCGGGTAGGATTGTGATCAGTCTCTATCATTTCTGCTTTCTATTGTGACAGTAAGGAGGAACCCGATATATAGGAGGCGGGAAACCCAGTGAATGTTTCGGGCCGGGCGGTTTCTTCAAAGGGGCCAATGTTCGCTAAAACAGTGGCCCCGCGCGATCCTGGGCAAACTCCTTCGCGTCCGATAGGGGCAGCCCGACTGCTTCATCATCATCCCTCGGTCGGGGAGCGCGAGTCCACAAATAAACCCGCTTTTCCTCAGCTAATTTCTATTTGAAGAATCAATATCTTAAAAGCCGCGCCTGTGGAAAACTTGTGCAATACATCTTGATAAGATGGCTGGCGATGACTCGCCGTTTAAGCGACCGTTTATCCGTGATTGCAGCGGCGGAGAGCCGTTATCGGCTGGTCGAGAATTGCGTCCAATTCCCGCCTGGAATTACCAAGTGGGGATCGGCGACCGTTGAGGACGTAGATGCGTACGACAATGTTTAAGTGTTCCACCGTAACGATTCGATGCCGATCATGGTGTTCGACAGCCGCGGCAAATACCTGCGGGCGTGGGGCCAAGGCATGTTTACGAGATAAACGAGACTTACTTCGCGGCCAGCACGCCGCCTACAGTTGTTGATCCCGTTCCGCTGCACCCGGTCGCGCCATAGCGGAGAAACTTTTGGATTCGTTTCGCAGTATCGACCTCGCCGGTATAGATGTTTCCCTTGCTGTCCACGCTCACCTGATGGAGGTAGTGGAACTCGCCCGGGTTCCGGCCACTGCGTCCCAATCGCCCAAGTTCCTGCAGGTTGCTTCGATTGAGAATGTAGATGGTCATGTTGGCGTTGTCTCCGATATACAGGCAACTCTGCGCCTTGTCGGTAGAGAAGTTCATGGAGACGGCAGTTCCGATGATGTTGGTGTGTTCGCTGACCGCCTGCTCGGCAAGGAAACCGCACTTGCCGGCCTCGCCAGTCGGGTTACTGCATGCCTTGCCCAGGTCGGGACTGTTCTTATCGAACACCTGTATGCGATCGTTTCCCCGGTCGCAGACATAAATCTTGCCGTCGTTCGCAATCTTCACGCAATGCACCGGGTTGCGGAAGAACGCCGGTTTCTTGTTGCCCTTGGAGAAGTCGGCCATCCAGGGTCCAGCAGCCTTGGCGGCTGCGTCGTCGACGGGATTGTTTCCGTAAGCGCCGAAATGCCCGATATATTTGCCGGTATTGGAATCGATGATCAGGACGCGCCGGTTGCCATAGCCGTCGGAAACATACAAGCGATTGGTAGCGGCATCGACCACCATGTCCGCCGGCAGGTACAGCAGCGGAGTGTCGTTCGCACCCCCATGCGCATCGTTACTGACCGGACCTTTCGGAGTGCCGCCGATCCTCATCTTGAAATTGCCGTTCATGTCGAACTTCAGCACGAAGCCGTCGCCGCCCTCCTGGTTGGTCATCCAAGGCGTGGTCCGGCCGACTCCGCGAACATCTCCCGGCGGGCCATTTCCTGCGATCCAGACGTTGTCGTTCTGATCGATGTAAATACCGTGCTCGCTGTTGGGCCAGATGCAACCTGCCTCGGCCTTGCATTTCCCGCCGATGAAACCGGGATCGGACGGACCACCCCAGGCGCGCAGCATCTTGCCGTCGGCGTCAAACTCGAGAACCGAAGGCGCGGCCTTGCAGCAATCCGCCACGGGGCCATACGCGCGCACCTGCCCCATGCCGTTGATCGGCTGCCCTTTTTCATTGGTGGCGCCGGCTACTGGCCCTTCGAGCCCGGCCTCATCTGTCGACATGGTGCGGGGCCGGTTGTAGACCCAGATATGATCGTGCGGGTCGACATAGAGTCCTCCGATTTGGCCCAGAAGCCAGTTGTTCGGCAGCGCTTGCGGCCACGAAGGATCGACGACGAAACCCGGGGTCTTGCCGGTCGGCGACGCATTGTACACGCCGGACTTTTTGAATAGCCGGTCGAGCGAGCCATTGTTCTTCAGGATATTGATGTCGGGCTCGGCAGCGATGGCCAGGCCAGTCACGGCTAACATCATCGCAGGCAGCGTGGCCAATATTTTGCGGTGGATCATAAATTCTTGTCTTTCCTTTCAATGAGCAGCCCGAAAGGGAACGGGCTGGTCTCGCGAGCGCGGAGCCGTATCAAAGTATATAACAATCCGCTCGCGCGATTGGCCCAAAATGTCTTAGGTACAATCTGTTACCTATGTGTCCGGTCCGGACAAGTGGGAGGTGGAGCTGGCGGAGGGAGTTGAACCCCCGACCCTCTGATTACAAACCTGATGATCAACCCGTAAGCTATTCAGTATTCGTCGTAATGAGACCTGTTTTATCGTTCTGAGGCGTGCAATTCGGCGGGTTTTGGATGGGCAATTGGATGGGCAACCACTAAACCCTTCGTAACCGCCCCGCCACGGTCGACGCCTCGGGGTGAAGCTCATAAAAAAACCTGACGGTTCACGCTGGGCAGGATTCAACTTAGAAAACCGTGTGTGTGTTTTGAATTGGCCTGGCGGCAACTCCGCTAGGCCGTTTTTATTGGTCAGAACAAAAA
>JANXXL010000064.1 GCA_025350625.1 Bryobacterales bacterium
TGGCGGTCGAGCAGCGCCTGGCAGACCTCGTACATTTTGCGCACGGCAAATTTAAAAACCTGCTGGCCTTCCTGCTTGACGTAGTGCAGGCGTTTTTCAACCGTTTCCGCAGTGGCGGGCATGCGGCTGCCGCCTGCGGGCATTTTGAGGAAATCGCCGCCCGATCCATCTATCTCGTTGAGGAAGCCAATGAACCCTTCACCCGGCTCGGCCGGTTCGATGAGCATGGCGCCGGCCGCGTCGCCAAACAGAACGCAAGTGTTCCGGTCGGTATAGTCGATGATGCGGGACATGGTATCGGCACCAATCACCAGCACCTTTTTGTGGGCGCCGGCCATGACCAGATGCGCACCCGTCGTCAGACCGTATAGAAAGCCGGAACACGCGGCCACCAGGTCGAAGCCCCAGGCCCCCTTGGCGCCGATACGGTCCTGCACCAGACAAGCAGTGGAGGGAAACATCATGTCGGGGGTTACGGTACAGACGATGATGGCTTCGATTTCGGTGGCCTTTATCCCGCGGTGAAGCAGCACGCAGCGCGCGGCTTCGGCCGCCATATCGGAGGTGGCTACGTCAGGCGCAGCGATGTGGCGCTCTCTGATCCCGGTGCGTTCTAAAATCCACTGATCGGTCGTGTCGACCAGTTTTTCCAGGTCTTGGTTGGTCAGCACTCCCGGCGGGACATAGCAGCCGAGGGCGCTGATTTTAGCTCCAGGCAATACGCTCTCCTTATGAGCAAGTGGAATCTACGGGTGTGAAAACCCGAGTGTGTTTTCTTAAGCTATGTTACATTCGGGAAGAAATGCAAGTCGAGTCCGCCGTACTGACTGCACAACCTGACGCGGGCGCTGTGGTCGAATCGCTGGAACAAATTTACCAGCGGGTATTCCTGCGGCTTCGGCCACGCACAGCGATTCCAGACATACGCGTGGAGTTCCGCCGCTACGCCAACGCGAACGCGCAAATCCACTTAGAATCCGGAACTCTGCGCTTGCGACTGGCCGACACGCTCGAAGGCGCGCCCGCGAACGTGATGGAAGCGCTGGCGGAAATCCTGCTGGCCAAGTTATTTCGCCGTCCCGTGCCCGCCGATAGCAATGACCGCTACCGTCGTTACCTCAACCGCCGCGACGTCCGCCGCAGCCTGGACCTGGTGCGGCAAATCCGCGGCCGTAAACGAGTGGAAGGCCCGCGCGGCATCCGCTACGACCTGGATCAAATCTTCGAAGACCTGAATTTTCGCTACTTTCACGGCTTGATGGCCCGGCCCATCCTGGGATGGAGCCCGTTTGCTTCAAGGACCCTGTTAGGCCACTATGACCCTTCGCATAATGCGATCGTCCTCAGCCGGATTCTCGACCGGATAGACACGCCCAGGCTCGCTGTCGAATACGTTTTATTTCACGAGATGCTGCACTTGCGTTTTCCTGCTGAGCATACCGGGGCGCGCCGGCGAGTCCATACCCGCGACTTCAAAAACGCGGAGCGGCAGTTTGAAGGCTTCGGGGAAGCGCAAAAACTGCTGCGCAGTTTATAGAAGTTCGGTTTAAGCCGGGAGCGGGGAAGTGCGCTGGGCTAAATCCGCGCGCATGGCGTCGATGAGTTCCATCAACGGCGTCACGTCCGCCTTGCCCAATCCAACCCGCTGCAGCGCCAGGCGGCACTCGAGCGCGGTGGTCACCCACAGGAACCTGATTTGCTGTTTCATCAGGGTTTCCACCAGTCCCGCGGAACCGGCGTCGGCGTTCGCGACCAGTTCGCGAGCCTGCCGGTGCAAATGCCGGAAATCGCTCTTTAATTCGGTTAAATAAAGCCGGAATATCCGGCGGCGTTCGCGTTCCCACCGCGACCCCATTTCGGAACGATAGCCCGGCTGTGATTTCAGGAACAACAAATCCTCGTCGCCCAGCAGTCTTCCCATGGGCTGATAACGCTCCAGCGAGAACTCTGCCCGGTCATCCTCACCATTCGGGGAACCTTCGCCCCGCCGCCGCAATGCCATGCGGGTAAGCACCCAGAGCAATGCGATCACCGAACCAATCGTCACGATCCAAGCCAGCATTATGCTTATAAGCATATTCTAATTCCCGGCAGTATACAAACAATAATGTATTTCCAATAAATAAATCACCCTCCCAACAGGGAAAGAATGTCGCCCAGACCCGCTAGCCGGACCGGCTGGTCCGCTATCAAAGCTTCTCCAAATCGGACCCCTGCGAGCGACCCAAAATACCGGTCGCGGGATTCCAGCCCAAACAGATAATCGCCGATCCCCTGTGCAATCACCCCAAACTCTTCCGCAGTTTTTGAAAACTGCGAACTGTGGACGCGAAGCAGGTCCAATTTGAGCGGAAAAACTTTGGTAGTATCGACGACAAAAGTCAGCCGCTCGAATTTGTGCAGTGGATAGAACAGAAACGCACCCGGCTTATGTGGCGGGTTGGGATCGTCGAGCTTCTTCAAGGCGCAGTAAAGCTGGGAGTTTCGGACCATGAGCCCCGCGGCGGCGTGATCTGGATGTCGGTCTTCCCAAAAAGGAGCGATCACCAGCCGCGGGCGCTGGCGCCGTATCACGCCTGCAACCAGGCGCCGGTTCTCGGGCGAGTCCACCAGCCCGCAATCCGGCAAATGCAATGCCTCGCGGGTAGCGCCCAGCAGTTCGGCTGCCGACGCGGCCTCTATCCGGCGCTCTACGAGCGTCCCTCGCGATCCCATTTCACCGTTCGTCAGATCCACGATGGCGAATGAAATTCCGGCCTCCCGCAGCAGGAGTGCGATACCCCCGGCGCCCCATTCGACATCGTCTGGATGAGCACCAAAGAGGACCACGTCGACCGGCATAAACGGCTATGGTACCAAGCCTTCCGCCAAACCGACGCCCCTCAAACCGATGTCTTATTCCGCCGCGCCCGCCAAGCGATGGCCAGCAGCGCGGCCGTCAGCAGCGCGAGCGGCGTACCCAAGAGCAGCAAGGCATGCAGGTCCACTCCGTCCCGGATCATGCCCGCGATCCCGAGCATCAGCATCACTCCCCCGGCGGCGCCGGGAAGCACCGTGCCGGGCCAGATGAACTCCGCGTAAATGCCGCACAATCCTGCCACCGCCAGTAGCATGTCGCGCATGCTTTCAGGGTAACGAAAATCGCATCCCGTTCGCCTGCGGATGTTACGATTCACAACAGTGGAGTACAAGAAGATCCTGGTCCGCGCCACCAACTGGCTGGGTGACGCCGTCATGTCCCTGCCGGCTCTGCGCGCGCTGCGCCAGCGTTTTCCCGATGCCGAAATCGCGATTTTAGCCAAGCCCTGGGTGGCGGATCTCTACCGCCGGGAATCGTTCTGTGACCGCATGATCCCCTATACCCCTCGAACACTTGGTGAAAAGTGGGCCGCCGGACGCGCCCTCGCCCGCGAGAACTTCGACAGTGCCATTCTCTTGCAGAACGCCTTTGAAGCCGCCGCGATCGCCTGTATCGCCGACATACCGCGGCGCATCGGCTATGCGCGCGACGGCCGCAGCTTGCTGCTGACGCGCGCCATTCCAGTGCCGCGCAAGGGTGAAATCCCGCGCCATGAACGCTTCTACTATCTGGAACTTCTCCATCGCGCTGGCATCCTCGACACACTGTTCGAAAACGACCGTATCCGTTTGGATGGCGCTCCCCAGGCCCGTGCCGCGGGCCTCGCCCGTTTCGACCAGCTTGGGATGGGCGTCACTATCGTCGGCATGAGCCCCGGAGCGGCCTATGGGTCCGCCAAGCGTTGGCTCCCGGAACGTTTCGCGGAAGCCGCCGCCACACTAGCGGGCGAACTGGGCGCATCCGTGGCGATCTTCGGATCGAAAGAGGAGCGTGAATTGTGCAACGCCATCGCCGCGGCCATTCCCGGCTCGGTCCGCAACTTCGCCGGTGAAACCACCCTCGCCGAATATATCGATCTGGCGGCCGCCTGCCGCGTCTATCTCACCAATGATTCAGGCGGGATGCACGTGGCCTCGGCGTTGGGAGTTCCCACGGTAGCGATCTTCGGCGCCACTGACGACCTGGCCACGGGACCCACCGGCCCGCTCGCGCGCGTGGTCCGCGAAACCGTAGAGTGCAGCCCGTGTCTTAAGCGGGAATGTCCCATCGACCATCGCTGCATGACCCGTGTCCCTGCCGCCAGGGTGGCGAAAGTCGCTCTCGACCTGCTCAAATAGATTTTTGGACACACGCACAAAAATCATCGATGCGGCCCAGGCTGCCCGCATCGCTCAAGCGGGCGCCACCGTGGTCAGCGGTTATTTCGACCCTCTGATCGCCTCCCACGCCGAACGTCTGGCGTCATTAAAACGCGACGGAACTCCCCTGTTGGTCTTGATCGCGACGCCGCCCGCCGCGATCCTCCCCGCCGCCGCCCGCGCTCAATTGGTCGCCGGCCTGGCCGTGGTCGATTACGTCTGCGACACTCCCGGCAGTCTCTCCGCGGAAATCCCCCTCGAAGCGGAACACGCCGGACTCTTTGAACAACTAATCCGTCACGTGCACGCGCGGCAACGGGCGGCGTCCTGAAACCCGATGGCTGAATTTCGCATCCTGGTCGTGCGTCTGAGTTCGATGGGCGACGTGATCCATACCCTCCCCGCAGCCGCCAGTCTCAAGCGCAGCTTCCCGCTGAGCCATGTGGCCTGGGTGATCCGCCCGCGCTGGGCGCCTCTGCTCGAAGGCAACCCTTACGTCGATGAAGTCATTCCATTGGAGCGGTCAATCGCTGCCTCGTTCGCGGAAGCCCGCCGCCTCCGCGCGCGCCATTTCGATCTCGCCGTCGACTTTCAGGGACTCATTCAGTCCGCTATGCTCGCCGCCGCCATCGGTCCCGCCAAACTCGCCGGCTTCGACCGCAAGCGCGTCCGCGAACGCCCCGCAGCGTTATTCTATACGTCCGAAATCGAAACGCATGCCGAACACGCCGTCGAACGCAACCTGGAACTCGCCGCCGGCGTGGGCGCGGCGCATCTGCTGCGCACCTTCCCGCTGCCTGCAGGAGCCTCTGAAAGTTCGCTGCCCGCGGGCAAGTTTATTCTCACCAGCCCGCTTGCCGGCTGGGGCGCGAAGCAATGGCCAGTCGAGCATTGGTCGCAACTCGCAAGCCTGCTCGATCTGCCGCTGGTGGTCAACGGTCCCCCGGATGCCTTGCCCGCGTTGCAACAAATTCGTGGCGTTCACGTGCATGTTTCCGGACTCCCCGGACTCATCGACGCCACCCGCCGCGCCCACGCAGTCCTCGGCGTCGATAGCGGACCGCTGCATCTAGCCGCGGCACTCTCCAAATCCGGCGTCGCGATTTACGGACCCACCAACCCCGCACGCAACGGCCCCTACGGCGGAACCATCCGCGTGCTACGAAGTCCCGATGCCGTTGACGATTACAGCCGCCGCTCCACGCCCCACGCGAGCATGCGCGCCATATCGCCCCGCATGGTGGCCGATGCGCTCGCCGCCGCTCTCGAGGCCAAGCCCGCAGGTTGCCCGGCGTGAATTTTCCCAAGCCCTACGCCGACGCCGTTGCGAAGCTGCGCGTCCCTTGCGGATTCGTTCTGGTGGCCGCATTCCTATGGCTCTCCGCGCCCACACTCGCATCGCTTGCCCGCGGACTTCCGCTATCTCTGCTAGGCCTCGCGCTGCGCGGCTGGGCTGCCGGGCATCTCGAAAAAGATAGCGTCCTGACCGACAGCGGCCCCTATGCCTGGGTCCGCAATCCGCTGTATCTGGGCACGCTGACCGCCGCCGCTGGATTCGTCATCGCATCCCGCCGTTGGGAGTTGAGTGTCCTCTTCGCGGCCGTATTCCTGCTGATCTATTTACCCGTGATCGGCCTCGAAGAACAGCACCTGGCGGATCTCTTCCCCGCGTATGCCGACTACACCCGCCGTGTACCGCAGTTGACTCCCCGTCCTCCCCGCCAAAAAACAACCAAACATTTTCGATGGAGTTTGTACCGCTATAACCGGGAATACCAGGCTTTCTGGGGTTTCCTGGCGGCTGCAGCAGTGCTGCTTTGGAAAACGCTACGGTAACTACTGGCCTATATCAACTGCCGCCCGCAAATCCTCCCAGGCCGGCAATGTGAGCTGCCGCGGCGCCTGTTCCATCGCGCTGCTCATTTCTTTCGATTGGTAAGGCGCCAGGTTCGGCGCCGCGAACTGAAACCTGCAGAGCGGCGGTTGTCCGGCTTTGGCGTCGGCCGCGTAGAGCGTCACATACACCGTGACGCCATTAAAGCGCGCCGGCGTGTGGTTCACCACCAGGTATTGAATCTCCGATTTTTTGGCAGGACCCGTTTGGATACGAAACCCGGTTACTTCGATCGACTTTGCCAGTACCGAACCGCTGGCCTGCGAGGGGGGCAACGCCGCCGCAGTCTCCACCTCCGTGGCAGCCATCGGTTTGGCGTCGGCCGATGGCCGCACCACCGAAATGATACCGGTGAATCCCGCGCCGAGCAGCGTCCCGATGATCAAAGCGCTCGCCATCCACCCCGGAATCAAAGGCTTTTTCCCCCGCAGAATCCGCGGCAGAATCGGATTCAGCTCCCGGTCGAGGAATTTCACTAAACGCCGCGTCAGCATCGGTCCCGGCAACGTAGTTCGCGGCGCCGTTTCCTTCTTGAGCACTTCCTTTTGCGGGACCGCCGGCCGCAACGGCCGCCCCGCCAGAGGCGAGTACTTGCCGAGCGGCGCCAGCGGCGGCTCTAGATCGATAGCCGGAGTGTGCGGCCGGATCACTTCCGTCAAGCTCGACGGCAACGGCAGCAGACCTCCGCCCGCGTGCGGTTCAGACGCGTGCCTTCGCGGCAATCCCAGAGCCATTGGCGTCGGCACCGTCAAGCGCGGCGGTTCGGGCTTTGCCGGCTTGGTTTCGAGCGGTGTCCGCGGACTGCGCGCGTCGCCGGCTGCCGGATGCAACTCAGCCGGACCCAGCTCCGCTATCAATGCCTTTAGCGCCGGAGGAATCGCCGGCAAGGCCATGCGGATGATTTCCCTCGAAAGGGGCGGTTCGGGTTCGATGGATTCGAGCATCGCCGTAAGGTGATCCAGCGGATCGTCCCCCGCTGCCGGAACCCCGAATTGCGGCAGAAGGGTTTCGCTGCCGTCGGCTTCTGCAATATAAAGCACGCCCAGCGCCGGCGGCTGCACCGGCCCGGCTCGCTCCTCCGGCGGCGGGACCGCAGTGATCCGTTCCGCCAGCAGCAGCAGCGGCTGGAGGTCCTGCACTATAGCTGGAATAGCTTCCCCGGCCGCGACGGAAGGGCCTGGCCCAGCATCGTTCATTGCGCGCGCGGGCGCTTCCACTTCACCCGCGGGCGCAATTTCCACTGCGGCTGCAACCGGATCGCAGACCGAACACTCCCGTACCGTGGGAGCGATCTCGCGTCCACACTCCGGGCAGATCCAGTGGAACATGCATCCAATCTACACGCAGAATGTATTTATTCCCTTCAGGCACATACCCTACGCGCATTACCAAGCAAACCTTAAGGTCGTCGAGATTCCATCTCAGACAAAAACTAGGAAGCCGCCCCAGCCGCCCGCCGTCGCAGCAGCCAGCGGACTCCGAAAAATAACGCCGCGAGCGCGACCCCGGCAAACGAAATGTAGGTCATATACCGGTGTACTGCTTCATCCACCGCCCGCCATTGCTCGCCGATCACATATCCCAGCGTCAGAAATACCGCGACCCAGGTGGCCGCGCCGGACCACGCGAACAGAGCAAAAGTGTGAAACTCCAGCTTTGAAGCGCCCGCGATAATGGCCGTAAAATGCCGTACCCCGGCTACGTAGTACCCGAACAGCAGCGCCCAATGTCCCCGGCGGTCAAACCAGCGGTGGACCCGCTCGATCTGCTGCTCATTCACGTGGAGATATTTGCCGAAGCGGTGTACCACGCCCAGTCCGGCAGTCCGTCCGATGAAGTAACTGACCGTGATTCCCGAGCAGCTCCCCGCCAAGGCCGCCAGGTACGTGGCGGGGGCACTCATCTTGCCTTGGGAAATAAGATAGCCGCAGAAAACCAGCAGGGTCTCATCGGGGATCGGCAGGCCTACAATGCCCAATATCAGGAGTCCGAAGAGCGCTCCATAGCCATAGGTCGAGACCCACCCGAAGACCGCCTCCATTGGTCCCACGATAGCGCAGTCGCGCGCTCACAATAACGCAGTCTCACCTCCTGTGGGGTTGCGCTTCCTAATCGCGCCCCGGCGTGGCGAAGGCCCGCGGGGGCCTGAAGTACTCGAGGAAACGCCGCTTTCCCAGTTCGTGTTTGACCTCCGGCTGATCCACTAATTGGGCCGCAAACTCCGTGAAACTCTTTCCCAACTCCGTGCCCGGGCTCAGCAGTTGGCCGGCTTCGACAGCGCGATTCACCCCCTGGTAGTCATTCGCGAACACGCGTCCGACCGGCAGGCCCAGCAGGTCCTCCACCTGAGTTTTCGAAAACATGGGGTGCTTTTCCACCCGGTTCAGCACCACCAAAACCCGCGCGCTCAAACCTGTTTCTTTGAGAAACGTCAACTTTTCGCGGGCCAGGTGCAGCGACGGGATTTCGCCCGTACAAACCAGCACAATCCGCTTCGATTCCCGCATCAATTCGAGCGAGTACTTTTCCATGTTCCCGGAGAGATCGAAGCACAGCACCTGGTACATGCGGCGCATGAACCCAACCAGCTGACTGATCTGCAAGGGTTCAATGCGATAGTTGGGATGAAGCGCCCCCGCATGCAGCACGTCCATTCCGTGGATCGCAGTCACCAGCTGCGGCCACAGGTTTTCGTCGATATCCGACGCCCGCTCGATGGCATTCGGCACAGCGAATTCATTGGTAAGCTTCAGCATGAAGCGCAGCATCCCGGAGCTCAGATCGAAATCCGATAGAAGAACGCGCGTATTCTTCCTTCGCGCGAGCGACCCGCTCACGTTCACTGCGATGGTGGAAGTGCCCACGCCCGCCTTCGAGGGCAGAAACGAAAAAATCTGATTGGTCGATTCATAAGCCGCCGGCCGCCGGTCGAGCAGGGTCTTGATGCTCGCCAGCGTTTCGAGCACCGTGCGCTCTTCAAACGGCTCTGTCAAAAACTCGCGGACGCCGGCCCGCATGCTCTCGCGAAGCACGGCCGCATCTAGTTCGCGGTGAAAGCCGGCGATCTGCACCTGGCTTCCCTCGCCTTCCAATATCTTGACGATTTCAAGCGCTTTTTCGAGCGATTCGAAGCTGATGAATACGATCTCGGTCGCCAACGCCCGCAAAGACCTCACCAGCTCGAGCGCCGTCGGGTAGTGATCCAAGGTCCTCGCAACCTCTACCTTGCCGGTTGCCTCGAGCGCCAGGATGAGTCGTTGCCCTAACTCTCCGTCCGGGGATATGACTATGCTCCGAAACACGATTTGATTTCTCCTCGATTGCCGCTGATGAGACTTATCGGACGGAAGCAGCTTCCCTTGGGCCGGGTTGCAGGGCTCAAATCTCTTAGCGATGCGCTAAGGCGTTCGCCCGATATGGATGGAGCGGACTTCGCACCCTGACGGCCACCCTGACGGCCACTTCTACTTGTCTGCGATTTTGCTCTAAAATAGCTCAGGAGGAACAAACGATGAAGACCTTATGCGTTCCGGCATTTGTCATCCTCATGCTGGCCGGTGCTGTATTGCCGCTATCGGCGCATCATTCATGGCCCATCAGCTATGACCGCCTGGTTACCGTTAAGGGCACGGTCGTTGACTTCAAGTGGGCCAATCCACACCCCATGATGACTCTGGAGGTGCATGCCGCTGATGGCCGGACCGAGAAATGGGAGGTTGGGGGCCCCGCGATCATCCGGATGGAAGCTAACGGGTGGACCAAGGCCACAGTGAAGCCCGGCGACGTGATCACAGGCATCGGCTATCAGTTTGCCGACGGCCAGAAAATCGTCAGGCTGGAGCGCATCGTATTGGCCGACGGCAAGGAACTGCGCCTCTACGGCCGCTAGACTGAGGCTCGCGCCACGCAGAGTCCCGACGAAGTGACGACGGCTTCGGGTCGAGGAAGCGCGGCACGCCGGACCTCAGATCGCAATCGAATAAAAGAACGCGCATGTTCGCCCTTCGCGCAAGAGCTAGGCTCACGTTCACCATGACTTGGAGTCAAGTAGCCTTTCTATTATGCCGATAGATACACTAGTACTTAGGACTTGAATAGGCCCATGAATTCGTCAACCGCAACCCTAACGCTCGATCAATGGCACGCCTTATTGCAGAAGACGATGGAAGCCTTGCAGCGCGCCCAAGAAGCAATCAAGCAACAATTTGGTTTTTGGGGTTTGGTGAACGGCCTTTGGCGATGCGCTCGCGATTTAAAGGATCTCAACGCTAGATTGAAAGTTGTCTCTGAGTTACCCGATGGAGTCCTGAAGCAAGAGGTTATAGAATCCCAAATTCCTAGCCTGCATACGCTCCTAAAATCCATCGACGATCTGATGGAAGTTGGGAAACGCAGGGGATTGACGAATCGGACAGTGACCGGAGCTTCTCTCGGATTGATTGCCGTGCGGGGAGAATATATCGCGGACTATCTTGATGCTCTGGAGATGGCAATAGACCCAGAAGTGATCGCCGCTATACATGAAGGCCGCAGCCAAATCCATAGCGGAGATGTAGAGGTAATGGAGCGGCTCTTCTGACCGCGCCCGTTGGCAAGTTTAAACTCAGCCAACAAGCCGCTAGCTATTTAAAACGATTAGACTCCAATACAAGGAAGCGCATTAACGACCGACTGCTTGAGGTTCTCGAAAACCCTATTGAGGCGTCGGATCATCTGGTGAATCACGGTTCAGAGCGCAAGATTCGCGTGGGTTCATTGCGGATTCTCTTTACGATTGAGTCTGGCCAAATCGTTATCGATACCATCCTTCCACGAGGGGACGTCTACAAACATTCGCGAAGATGAATGTGGCCCGTTTTCGCGCAACACAGTTATAAGGATGCTGCCCTGCTCGCCGCCACAGCCAAGATATAATTGAACCGAATGGACATTTACGACGAAATCGTGCGTCTCCGGCGCCTCGGCCAGAAGTGCGCCGTAGCGACAATTGTCCAGGTCAACGGTTCCATCCCCAGCTATGAGAGCGCCAAGCTGCTGGTGCGCGAGGATGGCTCCATGCTCGGAACAGTCGGCGGCGGCTGCGTCGAAGCCGAAGTGTGGACCGCTGCCCGCGAGGTGATTGAAACCGGCAAACCCCGTCACCTCAATTTCAGCCTGGGCGAAGACGCCGCCTACGACAACGGCCTGATCTGCGGAGGCCAGTTGAACATTTTCGTCGAATCGGTAACGCCGCAGCCGCGTGCATTTATTTTCGGCGGCGGGCATGTGTCGAAGAGCCTGTCGAAGGTCGCAAATCTCGCCGGATTCGCCACCGTCATCATCGACGACCGCGAGGCCTTCGCCAACAAAGAGCGATTTCCGGAAGCCGACGAAGTCTACGCCGAGCAATACGAGAGCGTCTTCCCAAAGCTGCCCATCACCTCCACCAGTTATCTGATCATCGTCACCCGCGGCCATCGCGACGATATGCGCGTCTTGCGCTGGGCAGTCGAGACGCCAGCGAAATACATCGCCATGATCGGCAGCAAGCGTAAGACTATCGCGGTGGTGAAGGAGCTCGAAAAAGAGGGCCTGCCGCGCCACTTATTCGAGAAGATCTTCGCCCCTATGGGCCTGGACATTGGGGCCGAAACGCCGGAAGAGATCGCGATTTCGGTGGTGGCTGAAATGATCGCTATCCGGCGCGCGCCGGATGTTGATTGGCAATCTCTCTCAAAATCGGTCTTCGCCCACGGCCAACTGCGGGCGCTATTGAAGTGATCGCCGGTATTATCCTGGCGGCCGGAGCCTCCAGCCGCATGGGCAGTCCTAAAGCGCTGCTGGATTATCGTGGCGAGACTTTTATTGGAAGACTGGTGCGTGTGATTTCGTCCGTTTGCGATCCCGTGATCGTGGTGCTGGGCTACCATGCCGATGCGATCCGGCCGGCTATCAAAGGCGCTGCTTCCATCGTGATGAATCCCGCTCCCGAGCGCGGCCAGATCAGTTCGCTCCAGGCCGCACTCGCCTCACTGCCCGCCGGTCTCGAAGGATTTCTCTTCACGCCAGTCGACTCGCCCGCAGTCAAAATCGAAACCGTCGAGCGCCTCGCCGCGGAATTCCGACGCCGCGATCCGCGGACGCTGCTGGTGATTCCACGCTTCGAGGGCCAACGCGGCCACCCCGTCTTTGCCGCGCGCGCCATCGCGGATGAATGTCTGGCGCTCCCGGTTACGGCGCAAGCGCGCGACGTGATCCATCGCCACATTCCGGAAACAATCTACATAGATGCGGACGATCCCGGCATCTTGACCGACATCGACGATGGCGAAGCCTACCGGCGTCTCTCGGAGACCGCTCGATGAAACGCAGTTTAATCGTGGTCATTCTATTGATCGCCGCTCTAGGGGCGGCGCTCCCCTATGCGCCTGTCGATTTTCTGAGGTTGCCGATTGAGCGCGCGCTCGAACGCGGCCTGGGACGGCAGGTGCAGGTAGACCGTGTTTCCCTCACGCTATTTTCGGGCCCCGGCGTCTCGCTCGACGGCGTTACTATCGACGAAGACAGCCGCGCCGGGATCGAACCTTTTGCATACGCGAATACGCTCGACGCGCGCTTGAGCCTGCTCCCGCTACTGCGCGGCCATCTGGAATTTTCCAGCCTTCACTTGAACGATGCCACCTTCAACCTGGTGAAGCCCGCCGACGCGCCCTGGAACTTCCAGATGCTGCTCGATCGCGCCCGCGTGTCCTCTGCCGGCCCGCCGGGAACTCTGCCATCGCTCAGTCTGCCAGCCATAAAAGTCCGCGGGGGCCGCGTCAACTTCAAATTCGCCCAAACCAAATCCGTGCTCTATTTCGATGACACCGACCTGGACGTCTCGCCGGGCGAAGGCGGCGCCGTCGAACTCCGCTTCTCCGGGATTCCCGCGCGCACCGACCGCTCGTCGCAAAATTTCGGCCACTTTTTTGTGCGTGGCATCGCAACTCCGTCAACGACCGGCCAGCACCTCAACCTCCGAGTGGAACTGGAGCCGAGCGCCCTCGATGCCGTCGCTCGTCTGTTCGATAACGGCGGCCCCGCGCTGCAAGGCGTGGTTTCGCTCGATGCGCAGGTTACCGGCGAGCCGGCAAATCTCAACGTCAAGGGCATTATGCAAATGGATAGCGCCGCTCAGTGGCGTGTGGGCTACGAAGGGAAACTGGATTTAATCGGCCAGACGCTGGAACTCGATTCCACTTCGCCTGCGGACCTGAATACCCGCTTGCATGTCAGCACTCGCGATCTCCTGACCACGCCGCAATGGGAGGTCTCGGCCAATTTCCTCGATACTCCTCTGGGGGCTGCCGCGAATATGGCCCGAAAACTCGGTGTGCCGCTGCCGGATAAAATGACCGCCGAAGGAGTAGTGGCCGGATCGGTGCGCTATCGCAACACCGAGGGTCTGGGCGGCAATATCGAGATACGCGACACCGCTCTCACCATCGCCGGCGTCACTCCTCTGAGAATCCCTACCGCCACGATTTTCCTGAAAGGCAAAACCATTGTGGCCGGACCCAACACCGTCAATCTGGGCGAAGAGGAATCGGCCGAAGTCGAAGCCACTTACCAGGCAGGCGAGGGCGGCGGCACTGAGATCAAGATCACCACCAGCCGCATGAATATTGCCGATCTGCGTGCATTAGGAGTGCAGAGCGCCGGCGCCATCCCGCTCCTCGATCGAGTCGCGGACGGGACCTGGCGCGGATCACTCACATATTCTCAACCGGCGACAACCGCCGGAAACTGGACCGGCGACTTTGACGTTAAAGACACCCAGATTCGAGTAGACGGCGTGGCCGACCCGATTCATATCCAATCCGCCACGGCAAGCATAAAAGCCGAAGATGTCGCCGTGACGCGCATGCGCGCCAAAGTCGGCGACATCGCTTTCGGCGGTGAATATCATTGGACTGCCGATCGCACCACCCCCCAACGATTCCGCCTGCAAATTGCCGAAGCCGACTCCGTCGAGATCGAACGTCTGTTTCAGCCGACCATCGCCCGCGAAGGCGGCCTGCTGG
>JANXXL010000105.1 GCA_025350625.1 Bryobacterales bacterium
TACCTGGGAAGCCGGTGTACCGGCTTCTACTAATGACACTGCGTTCTTTTTAAATGATTCGTCGTAATTTGCCTTTGACATAGTAATCTGATTGTGCTCTAAATAACCAAATCAACTGTCTATTAATTTAGGGTAGGTCCACATGGCTAAAATCCATAGCCGCCAAAATGTCCCGTAGGGTTAGGGTTTGGGAATTCAGTTTTATTCTTCTCTAATAGCTCTCCAATCCTTTTCGAGATCTGTTTATGCTTGGAGTTAGCCTGACCATCAACTATGAACGACCAATCCAGATCACTCCCAGATGTACATTCCTTTCTAGCAATCGAACCGAATACAATAATGCTCGTATCAAGGGATGTCAATGATTCTTTTTCAAAGATTAACTCCAACTTATTAATCTTTTCATCGGCTCTCAGTTCGGCACTCTGTATATTCAGCCAGTTTGCATCAAACTTCTGCTCAAGTGTTTTGATAAAATCATTTTTGAGCATTACTACTTCCTTTCATCTACTATAGATGCTTATTGTTTAAACTACAATATACATAATATTTCCGTATATGTCATCAAAAAAACAAACCGAGTTCTGATAACTGTTGCAGAATCAGGGGTGCATCCATAGATAGAGCTGACAATGCTCATAGAAGGCTTGTGAACTTATTAGCTTTAAGAATGAAACAAGCAAATGCCATACCCAGAAATAATCAGTTAATTGATATAGCTACGCGTTATGACGACAAGGATTTTATTTTTGAGGTAAAATCAATTACTTCAACCAACGCAAAGAGCCAAATACGAAGAGGAATTAGTCAATTATATGAGTATCGTTATCTTCAAAATCTGGCAGACGCTCATCTTGTCTTAGTAATTGAGACTCTGCCTCCTCCTGATTATGAATGGATGATAGAATATCTTGAATCTGATCGAAATATAAATGTAGTTTGGGATGGCGATGACAAACTTTATGGAAGGAAAAAAACGATTCAAAGTTTGGAATTCCTTGGACTTCAATAATAAACAACCCTCTTCCCATTCCGAACGGAGGAGTTAAGCCCTCGAGAGCCGATTTCGAAGATTTACTGCGGCGAAATACTGCCAGTCAAACCCAGAGAAAGTAGGTCGGAGGGAACCATGCATAAGGCAAAAGGTTTTAAAGTATATGAGCACGACATTCCGGTTAAATGCCGATGAATTGGAACCTTCGTTTGTGGAAGAGATTAAAACTCTTTTCGCACATAAGGATATTGCCGTAACTATTTACGAAGAAGACGAGACTGATTATCTTTCCAGCGTCCGAACTAACCGCGAGCATCTCGATAGTGTGATCGCCGATATCAGAGAAGGGAAGAATATGGTTGAAGTCGATCCCCGCATCTTTGAATGAAGCATACTCTCAGGTTTCATTCCGAAGCAACAAAACAGCTTGAAGAATGGCGCTTATCCAGTCCTTTAGTTTTTAAGAAAATCGGAGAGCTTTTGAAATCAATCGATGAATCTCCATATTCCGGTATTGGTAAACCCGAAGCTCTAAGTGGAAACTGGAAAGGATTCTGGTCCCGAAAGATTACAAAGAAAGACCGCCTTATTCATCGAGTGCAAAACAATATTATCGAAGTAGCTTCCTGCAAATTCCATTATGACGATAAGTAGCCTCTTCCCATTCCGAACAGAGCAGTTAAGCCCTCGTGAGCCGATGATACATAGCCCGTCAAGCCCAAAGAAAGTAGAGCCTGCCCTCGACCTGATCGGGGGTCGTCGCCAGGGGTTTTTTATTTCGAATTATTTTGAACTGCGTTTCATTTACTCTTAATATGAATCAGATCATCATAATTGAAGGTGTTACCGGATCGGGAAAAAGCTCCGTAATCCGGGAGTTAAAAGCGCTCCTGCCCATAAATACGGAATATATTTTAGAGGAGGAAACCCTCGGGAATATTATGCAGCAGATTAAAGATGAATCATGGATCGCAGAACCACACTTTAATGCATTGGAAATATGTCTTCGTCAAATTGAAGAGCATTGTGAAAAACAGACTTCCGGAATAATTATCGTTGAACGATTTCATCTGACCGCTTACGCTCTCTTCCCATATTGGGAAAAATTTGATGCCTTTGATCAACGGTTGTTTGAATTGGGATCTCGCGTCGTTTTGCTGAACTTCGAGACATCACTTGCTGAATTTCGCTCGATCGAGCGGACGATGGGAATTATGCCAATGTAATGGCAGCGTATTATGGAACACGGAAGAAAGCGATAGAGGCTGTTCAGACCTCTCAGCAAAGAAGAATTGATGCTCTTGAGAAAACCCGTCTTCCGCATTTAAGAATTGAGACAAATACAAAAGAATGGAGCAGTTATGCAAATAGCATTCTTGCATTCATCGAGAGCCGATGATACTTAGCCAGTCAGGTTTGGGAAAGTAGGTCGTCGCCAGGGGGTCGTATGATAAAGCCCGATCGGTGTGAGATCGGGCTTTTTTATTTTATAAAATCTCTCTCTCCTTCATCTGCTAATGGTATTTACGGTATCGGCAATTTTCACCGTGAGGTTTTGGAGCATCTGATAGCGTCTCTGGTA